>JBIJBY010000051.1:0-8949 GCA_044344975.1 Candidatus Nanopelagicaceae bacterium
TCTTGGCATATTCGTAACGCAGCGCTGGTGATGGGTGCGTTTACATACATCACCTTTGATGTTCTACATAGCGGACCCCTTACAGAAATTGATGCCACGATTGCTCGCTGGAGACGACCTGAACTTCCAGAGTGGGGTGATTGGGTGGTTTATAACCTTGACCACCTTGGCTTACGTGGTTTAACTGCAATCTTCTTGCTTTCACTCTCCGTTTATTTAGGTCGAAAGTTTAAAACTTGGCGACCGATTAATCTCTCCATCATCTCATTGTTGGCTTTGAATTTAGTTGTTGGGTTAGCCAAGTTGGAGTTTGGTCGTACTAAACCTAAATTGCAGATTGATTTACTCGATGCAGGTGGGATGTCCTACCCAAGTGGACATGCTTCAAATGCGATTCTTACTTGGGGGCTATTTGCTTATCTGGCGGTTAAGTACTCTGCTCCAAGTCGTTTTCGAACTCGGGTGGCGATTTGGGCGGTTGGGTCAGTCACTACATTGGTCGTCTTTATCTCTCTATTTCGCAATACGCACTGGCTCTCTGATCTCGTTGGCGGCGTCAGTATCGGCACAGCGCTACTACTACTTGTGATGGCGATAGATCGCTTGGTATCGTCAAATCGAATTACGCAAACCCCCGAAGAGGTGCGTTCATGATTAAAGGAATAGGCGTAGATGTAGTGGAAATTGCCAGGTTCACTCAATCGCTAGAGCGCACTCCAGGGATGCGCGAGCGGCTCTTTACCGAGAGTGAGTTGGCGACAGCTGACCAGACGCATCCATCATTTCTCGCCGGACGCTTTGCCGCGAAGGAAGCGCTAGCAAAAGCTCTTGGCGTACCCGAAGGTCTCGCGTGGCACGATGTAAATGTGCATCGAGCCGACAATGGCGCTCCCATCATGGTTCTCAACGGAATTGCTAAACAACGAGCTGGTGCCGGGAAGATTCATCTTTCGATCTCACACGATGGTCCTGTTGTGGTTGCAATGATTGTGATTGAGAACGCTCGTGGTTGAATCAATTTTTAGCGCGACAATCGATTATGAACAGATCACAAGAAATACTCGTTCAATTATCGAGGCGACCAATGTGCCGCTAATGGCAGTTGTAAAAGCAGATGCTTACGGTCACGGACTTGTTGATTCAGCAAGAGCTGCTCTTGATGGAGGAGCTACTTTCTTAGGCGTTGCATTCATAGATGAGGCAGTGCGATTACGCGATGCCGGGATTACTGCTCCCATACTTGCTTGGCTAACGCCGCCTACTTCAGACTTTAAGAAGGCGCTCGATTTTACGATTGATCTCTCTATCTCATCCTTTGATCAACTCAGAGCTCTGCTATCTGCCAGTGATGCAACGGGAGTGACGCCGCGAGTGCACCTGAAAGTAGATACCGGCATGACGCGATCTGGAGCTCTGGATGAGTTTCCAGAGCTTGTGAGCACAATAGGCGAGTTAATCGATGAAGAGAGATTGATGCTTGTTGGGACATGGTCACATTTAGCTTGTGCAGATGAACCAACTCATCCACTAAACGAAGAGCAATGTGGAAGATTTCTGGCTGCACTCGATTACATGGCAAGCGAGGGGATCAATCCTGGGATTAGACATTTGGCAAATTCAGGTGCGGTGACACATTTTCCAGATTTTCATTTTGATATGGTGCGCGCCGGTTTACTTCTCTATGGATATTTTCCAGGCGGAATAGTAAGTAATCAGATTTCCATTAAGCCTGCGATGGAGTTAAGTGCCGATATTGCACTGGTCAAGAGAGTCTCCGCGGGGGCGAGCGTTGGCTATGGCGCAACAGTCGAATTGGCCACGGAGAGATTTATTGCCTTGATACCCATGGGTTACGCAGATGGAATTCCCAGAAATTTTAAGATGCCAATTGAAGTCTCCATCGCGGGCCGGCGATACCCGATTATTGGTCGAGTTTCCATGGACCAGGTGAGTGTCGATCTCGGACCGGAAACGAATGTTAAAGCGGGCGATCGAGCTATCTTTTTTGGTGGCGAGGGAGCGAGTAGCGCAGACGATTGGGCCAGGGCGGCCGGCACCATTTCGTATGAGATTCTCTCGAGAATTGGGGGCAGAGTGCCTAGGTTCGCGCGGATAAGTAATCCATAATAATCTTCCATAAGTCGGTAAAAATTTAGCTGATGTAGATTTACTGAGATAACCGGAACAGCCGGAACGGCTTTGATAGGGAGCGGGTGAATTGTGTCCACGCTGTTGAGCGTTGCTCAAGTAAATGTCACCTTCGGTGGGTTGCGTGCTCTTAAAGATGTCTATTTGGATTTACATAAAAATGAAGTGGTTGGATTAATTGGTCCTAATGGTGCTGGCAAAACAACTCTACTCAATGCGATTTCTGGACTAGTAAAGCCCGATTCAGGCTCCTGCACCCTTTATGGGAAAAAAGAAGAGTGGCCAAAACCACACGAGTTGGTATCGCACGGCATCAGCAGAACTTTGCAAGGCGTGGGACTCTTCCCAGATTTAACGGTTTTAGAGAATGTAATGATTGGCGCACATAAGTTTTCTCGCACAGGCTTGGGGCGCGCTCTACTTGGGCGAACTGCCAAAGATGAGCGAGCGCTCCGAGATCGGGCCCTGTTAGCGCTGGAAAGAGTGTATGCCGGGGGATTGGCAGAACGTCGCGCCGATACTTTGGCTTATCCAGAAACCAAACGAGTTTCGATTGCGCGCGCTCTAATTTCTGAGCCGAAGATACTTTTACTTGATGAGCCTGCCGGTGGACTAGGCAAAGAAGATATCGATTGGCTTGGCCACCTGATCAAGAACTTACGCCGTGACTGTTCAGTCATCTTAGTTGAGCACCACATGGATGTTGTGATGGCAGTCTGTGAGCGGCTATATGTTCTTGATTTTGGTGAGGTAATAGCAAGCGGAAGTGCTGAGCAAGTTCGACAAGACCCTGCCGTCATTGCGGCCTACCTCGGAACAGCGGCTGGCGACTTATGACCCTTAGAGTTCGAGGATTAACGATTGATCATGGCGCCATTCGTGCTATTTCAAACGCGACCTTTAATGTTCCACGCGGTTCAATCACCGCAATTATCGGCGCGAATGGTGCTGGTAAGTCAACGCTCTTGCGAACAATCTCTGGGCTTAAGCGTGCAACGACAGGAAGTATTTTGTGGGATGAGACTTCGCTTGAGAAATTGCAGACCGAAGAGATAGTCCGATCTGGAATTGTCCATGTGCCGGAAGGGCGCTCTGTTGTTACAGAATTAACTGTGCACGAGAATTTATTGCTCGGCGGCGTCTGGCGATTGCGGAAAAGTAAAAGTGATGTGTATGCGGCAATCAATGAGGTATATGAATTATTTCCGCGCTTAAGTGAGCGAAAGAGACAGCGCGCCGACTCACTTTCAGGTGGAGAACGTCAGATGTTGGCAATTGGTCGTGGTTTAGTTGCTCGCCCTGAATTATTGCTACTCGATGAACCGTCCCTGGGTCTTGCTCCACTTGTCGTTGAGCAGATCTTTCATACTTTGTCAGGTTTGCAAGCGAAGACAGGGATGACCATCTTGCTTGTAGAGCAAAATGCAATGAGCGCCCTTCGAATTGCATCACAAGGAATTGTTTTAGATCAAGGACGAGTAGTGATTGCTGATAATCCTCAGGCAATCATGAATGATGCGGCGCTTCGCCACGCCTACTTAGGTTTTTAGGGAGAGAGGTGCGATGAATCTCGTTAATACGTTGATAGCTGGGGTAAGTATCGGAGCTATCTATAGCCTCATTGCATTTGCTCTGATTCTGGTTTGGCGGAGCACTCGGGTAGTTAATTTTGCACAAGCTGGACAGGCAGCATTCTCTACATATATAGGTCTGAGCATCGAAAAGGCTTTAGATAATTTTTGGCTTGCTCTAATTGGTGCAGTTATCGCAGGACTGGTTGTAGGAGCTTTTGTCGAAGTGGTGATTGTTCGATTCATAGTTAAGCGCGCCACATCGGCTGCAACAGTCACCGTCGCTCCAGTGATTGCAATGCTGGGTCTGCTCGGCATATTCCAGGGAGTGATGGGGTTGATCTGGGGCGGGGAGTATCAGGCCTATCCAACTGTTTTCGCGCGAGATGGCTTGATAATTAACGGGAACCAGATTCCTTTCTCACAGAACGATCTTTTCGTTCTGTTAACTGTTGTTGTTGCTATGTCGATAGCTGCATTGATATTCCAAAAGACCAGTCTAGGGTTGGCAATGCGAGCTGCGGCATTTGCGCCTGAAGTAACGCGCTTATCTGGAGTGCGAGTGAGCCGTATTCGTACTCTTGGTTGGGCCTTTGCCGGTGGAGTTGGTGGACTTGCGGGAGTTCTCGTTGCACCAACGACATTTATCGCTCCCAACTCATTTGACCTCCTCTTAGTGTTTGGATTCACTGCTGCAGTAATCGGCGGTCTTGATAGTTTGATTGGTGGTGTGCTCGGTGGCCTGGCGCTTGGTATTGGGTTATCCGTGGTGACGGGCTACCTTGGCGGCTCCTACACATTCATGACTGCATTTGTCCTTCTTATTGTGGTGTTGCTCATCCGACCGCAGGGAATTTTGGGAGCGCGAGGTGCTCGACGTGCGTAGTTCACATAGCCCTAGCGCATCAAAGCGCCTTTTTCTTGCATCTGTGATTGGGTTGGCGCTCTTCATCGCAAGTAACTTCATCGATGAGTATCGAATATTTCAAGGTGCTCAGATCGCTGCTTACCTTGTTGGAATTATTTCAATTGTTTTGCTCACTGGTTATTCAGGGCAGATCACTCTTGGTCAGGGCGCTTTTATGGCTGTAGGTTCTTACGCTGCTGCGATAGTGGTCCAGGAATTTGGATTACCAATTTGGATCACATTTTTTATCGCAGTTCTTGCTGCTGCACTCTTTGGCGCAATTATCGGAATATCTGCTGGACGTTTGAGTGGTCCATACCTTGCGGGTGCAACGCTTGCCTTCGCAGTTGGCATCCCGGCACTTGCCAATGCAATTCCCATTCTTGGTGGCGAACAAGGTTTAAGTTTTGATATCGGCTATGCCCCAGGAAAGTACGCCGATACCGTATCGCCATACAAGTGGCTCTTCTGGATTTGCGCTTTATGCGCAGTCATCGCGGTAGTTATTGCAGTGAATCTCACGTCGAGTGGACTTGGACGACAGTGGCGTGCAGTCCGCGCACACGAGACAGCTGCATCGCTCTGTGGAATAAACCCTGCTCGAAGCAAAGTACTTGCTTTCACTGTGAGCTCTGGTTTTGCAGGCCTTGCTGGAGTTTCATTCTCTGCAACAGTTGGCTTAGTCTCGCCATCTGGTTTCACTCTTGCCCTCTCATTCCTTTTGCTCACTGGTGCGATCTTGGGTGGCATTTCGCATATCTCTGGAGCTCTTGGCGGCGCGGTTATCGTGGTGATAATTCCAATCATCTTCGAAAGTTGGACAGAAGAGGCCTCCCTTGGGGTCGCCACCTATCTACCTGGGATCATCGTCAGCGCGCTCTTGCTTTTGAGCATTGCCTTAGCGCCCGAGGGGCCATCAGAGGCGCTCCACAAACTGCGCCATCGGAAGAGCAAGGCGCACTGACCTCCTGATACTCAGCCATTTATCAGGGTTTGGGTCGCAAAAATCAGTAACGGTTAGGTAACGAATTGACCAATTCGTAGTAGATAAACGGTTGCGGGTAGGTAGGCTCAGAACCCCATACCCGTTCTAAAACCTAGGCCGGGCAGACATCAGATATGAAGTCACGAATGGAAGGACATCCATGATTCGCGCACTTAAGAGACGAACTCTTGCGGGAGCATCACTACTTGCTATCGCTGGGCTCGTGGTTTCCGGAGTTCCTGCGCAAGGTGCAGCCACTCCAGGTGTAACGAAGGACACAATTACTCTCGGAATGAGCAGCGCTCAGAGCGGTGCAGCATCCCCTGGTTACAACAAAGTTGGGCCAGCGATGAGAGCATATTTCGATTACATCAATGAGAAGGGCGGCGTCTTCGGACGTAAGATCGTCCTCAAGCTTGAAGATGATAAGTACGTTCCAACAAACGCTGTTAACAAAGTTAACAAGTTGATTTTGCGAGACAAAGTATTCGCTCTTGTTGGAAACCTTGGTACTTCAACACATACAGCAGCGTTGAAGAAGACCCCAATCATCAAGCAAAGAGTTCCAGATTTATTTGTGAACACAGGCTTTAGCGGATTTGCTAACCCAAAGAAGTATCCAACTACTTTCATGTACTTGCCTTCCTACATCATGGAAGCAAAAGTCATGGCGAAGTACATCAAGGACAAGTTCCCAGGAAAGAAAGTCGGCATCCTCTATCAAGATGATGACTTCGGTAAAGATGGTCTAGCTGGCTTCAAAGCAGCTGGATTAACTTTCGTTGCTGGTGGAACTCAAAAGTATGCATCACTTTCACAGGCAACTGTTGGTCTTACTGCGCAAATGACTGCGCTGAAGAGCTCCGGTGCTGAAGTCATCATTCTCTTTGGTGTTACCAGCGCAACAGCAGTTGCTATGCGCACCGCTGGAGCACTTGGCTATGGCACAACTTGGGGCCCTCAATTCATCATGGGTTCAGTGGGAGCTGATCCAACTACCCTGCTAACTCTTGCTGGTGCAACTACTGCTGAAGCTCGCGCTGCGACGCTCCGCTCACTCACTGGTGCGCTCAGCCTCTCCTTCCTTCCAGCAGCAACTGATACCGAAGATGAGTATGTGAAGAAGTTCATAGAAATTAACACCACATACAACAAAGGTGTTCCATGGGATAACAACGTACTCGTTGGAATGAACCAAGCAATGCTCATTGTTCAGGCACTTCGCGCTGCAGGAGAGAATCCAACTCGCGCTTCGCTAATCTCAGCGCTCAAGAGCAAGGGCAGCACCTTTGCCTCTGCTGGCTATTCGAAGTTTGATGCGGCAAATCATGTTGGGTACACCGGTTATTGGGTTGGAAGATTCAATTCAACTGGCGTAATCACTCCTGCTGAAGGCGGCAAGCCGGTTCTTTACGTGGCTGATTCCAGTACTTCAAATGGCGATGCCACAATCACTCCAATTACTCGCCCAGCAATGCCTGCTGATGCGATTCCAACCAATAAGTAAGCGAAGAAAAGGAGAATAAGAAATGAGACTTACTCTTAATAAGACTCGCCGTAATATGGCGCTCCTTCTCTCGGTAGCGCTTATTGGTGCGGTTCTTGGCTTTCCAAGTGCAGCAACCGCCGCAGATCCAACCTGTACAACTGCAGCAGCAGTAACTACCTGTACTGGTGAAACAAGTGATAAAGCCAAATACGAAGTTCGCGTTCCAGATGATTTCAATGGCACGCTCTTGCTCTGGTCTCATGGCTACACCTATGTAGCAAAGATTCCAGCTCAAGTTCCACTTCTAGGTGGTGCCGGAAATGATCTTCGTGCAACTATCGCACCTGGCGCGCCAGATTCCATGGTCACCGCAAACGCGCTCCTTAATCAGGGATACGCACTTGCTGGCTCAGGATTTGCAGTTCCAGGCTGGAATGCAGAATCTGCAGTCAAGACAAATGTGGAGCTACTTGGCGTTGTCAAGAAGAAGTTTCCAAAAATCAAGCGCACAGTTGCTTGGGGAGCTTCACTTGGCGGCACAATCACGCAACGTCTTGCAGAAACCAATCCAAAGTTGATTGATGCAGCCCTTCCAATCATGGCTTTCAACAACATCGACAGAGTTGTCGGCAGCAATGGCGGCTATGGCACTGATGCAGTTTGGCTCTTTAAGATGTTCTTTGATCCAACAATCAAGGGCTTTGGATATTCCGCGGGGCCTGCAGGATTTGGTGAAGCAGCAGTTGATTTCGGCAAAGTTCTTGCCGCAGTCGTTGCCATCCAAGGCGGCCTAACTAAAACTGGCGCAGATACCTGGCCTGCAACTGCAACGTTGGTTCCAGCCGCTGTAAAGGCGGCGCTACCTGCTCGTAGCGCACTTTTGATGGTTGGACTTCTCTCCGGAATGCCAATGCGAAGCACCAGCTTCGATGGCGTTACAGGAACTCCAATCGATACTTCCAGCATTGCAGCAGCAAGCGCTTCAACTTCTGCCGCCACCGGCTTCTCACTTGCAGTTCAGCCAGCGCTAGCTGTCGCTGAGAACATGGTGAACATCGCTGGCTTCGCGACTTTCGCTCGTTACGATCTTGAATCCCAGGTCGGTAACAAGAATTTTGCAGACAATCAGAAGACCAACTACGCAGCAAAGCTCTCCGAAGAGGAAGCAGCGACATATAACGTTGCGCTCTCAGGCGAGACTGGCGTCGCCGGTCTACTTCAACTCGTCGCAGGCTTCCAAGCTGCTGCTCCACTTAAGGCGGATGCAGATGCGCTTGCCAAATTGAAGAAGCTCGACACCATGACTGGTCAAATAAACGTTCCTACTATCGCCATCAACAACGTTGAAGAGACAGTGGAATTCCAGCCCATGATGTCTTGGATGATTGAAAAAGCTAACGCCCAACATGCTGCGGCGGTAGCTGCAGCTAAGGCAAAGAAGAAGAAAGCACCGGCAAAGAAGTTTGCGGCTTTCTGGGGCACTCCACTAGATGAGTACACCCAATTCAATGCTGACGGCACTCCAAAACAGCAAGCATTTAACGCTGGCACCGGACACGTTCAATTCACTCAAACACAGTGGATGGATATGGTCCGTCTTGGGGATATGGCCGCACGTTTGAAGCGTCTTCCAAGCGAATCAATTCTCCAACTCACTCGCGAGAGTGATCCAAACTGGTACCCATCTGAAGATTTCGATGCAGATACCTTCGAATCAATTGGGTCATAACAGTTAATAAGCACTAAATAAGTAAAAACTGGGTCTGTACCTTCGGGTACAGGCCCAGTTTTTATTCTCTCTCCAAGAATCAATTTGGTACCCTGATGTTCTGAAAAAGCAGGGGAGAAA
>JBIJBY010000130.1:0-3142 GCA_044344975.1 Candidatus Nanopelagicaceae bacterium
ACCATATCGATATGAACTTTGGTTGTCCCGTACCAAAGGTAACGCGCAAAGGCGGGGGAGCAGCTCTTCCCTATAAGCGCGAACTCTTTAAAGAG
This sequence comes from Candidatus Nanopelagicaceae bacterium, assembly GCA_044344975.1. GTDB lineage: Bacteria > Actinomycetota > Actinomycetes > Nanopelagicales > Nanopelagicaceae > IMCC26077. Next base: position 96 of record JBIJBY010000130.1, read on the forward strand.
ATTGTCGGATCCGTAGTGAAGAACGCTGCGCAATTTAATATTCCAGTCACCGTGAAGATGCGGATCGGCATCGATGATGACCATAAAACGTTTATCGAAGCAGGAAAGAACGCCGCGCAATTAGGGGTGAGTTGGGTTGCTCTCCACGCGCGCACTGCAGCGCAGATGTACTCCGGAAATGCGCAGTGGAGCGCAATTAGTGAACTCGTCGAAGCGCTCGAACCCTATGGCACTCCCGTTTTAGGTAATGGTGATATTTGGTCGGGTGCCGATGGGCTACGAATGGTCTCGGAGAGTGGCTGCCACGGCGTTGTTGTTGGTCGTGGATGCCTTGGTCGCCCCTGGCTATTTGCCGAACTCGTTGCCGCCTTTGAAGGAAAAGCTGCCCCAGAACCACCAACCTTGCGGAAAGTTGCCGAGATCATGGTTCGTCACGGTGAACTCTTAAGTGAATATTTTGAAGATGAATTCCGCGCCGCTCGTGATTTACGAAAACACATGGCCTGGTATCTCAAAGGCTTCCGGGTGGGAAGTGAGATCCGTTCACAATTAGCGATGATTAATAATTTTGCCGAGATGAAAAATCTTCTCGACCAGATTGAAGAGCAGCCTTACCCGCAAGAGATTGGCGAAGCGCCCCGCGGTCGAAGCTCTGGTGTACGCCAAGTCTCGCTTCCTCATCGCTGGCTGGAAGATCCCGACGAAATCCCCGCAATTGCCCTTGATGATTCGGTATCAGGCGGATGATCTTCTTTAAATTATTTTTTAAGGCGATTGCCTTTCTTACTGCGCTGATTATTGCCATTCCCGTTATTTCGGTAGGTCGAGTGTGGTGGACAGGAATTCATCCAGCAGAAGGGAATGCTACATACGCAGTTGTTCTTGGCGCCGCACAACTAAATGGCAGGCCAGGTGAGGTCTTAACTGCGCGCCTTAGCCAAGCGCGCGACCTTTATAAAAAAAATCGAGTGGAAAAAATTATTACCGTAGGTTTTAGCCAACCTGGAGATCGCACCACTGAGGCAAAAGCTGGCGCAGCATGGTTGCGTTCACAAGGAGTTGCTCGGAAAGATCTCATTGTGGTGAGCGCAGGAATGGATACCTACACAAGTACCGAGGCATATGCGAAAAAAATTAGCAATAAAACGAGGGAGATCTTCGTTGTCACAGATCCCTGGCATTGTCTGCGGGCAGTAACGATGGCCCGTGATTTTGAGCTCCGTGCAGCGTGCGTTCCGGTAGAAAAAGGGCCAAATACCTTGGAGAATGCAAGCAGGCGCTATCTTCTCCGAGAGGCGGGGGCGTATCTTGCCTACATCACGCTAGGACGACGAGGGATTCATTTGAGCGACCACAACATTCAAAATATTCAGAGCGCAAAATGAGTAATCATAGTAATTACGCTAATTACAGCGCCAGTGATATCGCCCGCTTTGTTGATGAACCAGCAAAGCGCCCTGGTCGCACCGAGTTTGCTCGCGATCGCGCACGGATCATTCACTCCTCTGCGCTTCGTCGATTGGCGGCAAAAACTCAAGTCGCCGAACCGTGGGCAAACGATTTCCCGCGCACACGTTTATCGCACTCACTGGAATGTGCGCAGGTTGGTCGTGAATTAGGCGCAGCTCTCGGCGCTGATCCCGATTTAGTCGAAAGCGCATGCCTTGCCCACGATCTCGGCCATCCGCCTTTCGGTCACAACGGTGAAGCTGCGCTCGCCGAGATTGCAGCGCCGTGCGGTGGGTTTGAAGGTAATGCGCAGAGCTTTCGGATTCTTACTCGGTTAGAGCCAAAAACTCTTGATGGTAGCGGCGCTAGCGTTGGCCTTAATCTCACTCGAGCAACCTTAGATAGCGCCATCAAATATCCATGGAGCGCCAGCGCTAACCCAGTGAAGTTTGGCGTCTATGAGGATGACAAAGAAATTTTTAATTGGGTCACGGAGATCGAGCGTGCTCCGATTGAGGCACAGATTATGGATTGGTCTGATGATGTTGCATACAGTGTCCATGATTTCGAAGATTCGCTCCACTCAAGTCAAATCACCATCGCCAACTTAGAACGAGATCTCGATAACTTTTATGGAATCGCTAAAAGTGATTATCTCCACGATGTAACTGCAGAGGAGATTGAATCTGCTTTTGCTCGACTAAGGAACCTCTCCTGTTGGCCGAGAGAATTCGATGGCTCGCACCACGCGCTAGCGCGACTCAAAGATCTCACCAGTCAATTAATTGGTCGCTTTGCCCAAGGGGCTGAACGTGCCACCCGCGAAAAATTTGGCACCGGGCGCCTCCTTCGCTATGAGGCAGAGTTGGTTGTGCCGCGCGAGGAGCGAATTGAAGTTTCTTTGTTGAAATCGTTCGCAGCGCATTACATTTTCCGCGCCGAGCGTTCGCAGGAGCGATATCGCGAAGAGCGCGCAAAAATTTTCACACTCGCCGATGGATTAATGGCCTCCAAAGGTGCCTTACTCGAACGTCCACTTGCTCTCGATTGGGAGAGGGCAGAGAGTGATAACCAGCGCCTTCGGATAGTCGTTGATGCTATTGCTTCACTGACCGACCCAGCCGTTTCGCTCCTACTTACTAGGATGTAACCATGGCCGGAAGAATTCGCGATGAGGATGTCTCGCATATCCGCCACTCCAGCCATATCGACGATGTAGTGGGCGATTATGTTCAATTAAAGAACGCCGGCGGTGGACAGAAGAAGGGCTTGTGCCCCTTTCATGATGAGAAGAGCCCATCGTTTCATGTGACGCCGAGTAAAGGTTTCTATCACTGCTTTGGTTGCCAGAGCGGTGGCGATGTCATCTCCTTTGTGATGAAGATTGAACATATGTCTTTCACTGAAGCGGTGGAACGTCTTGCCGACCGGATGAATTACCAACTTACCTATGATGAGGGACCGACTCGAACCGGTGGTAGCGATCGCAAACGACTACTCGAAGCGAATCGGTTAGCTGCGCTCTTCTATCAAGAGCAACTGCAGCAACCTGGGCCAGCACAGGTAGGTAGAGAGTTTCTACAATCGCGCGGCTTTGA
>JBIJBY010000040.1:0-11201 GCA_044344975.1 Candidatus Nanopelagicaceae bacterium
CAAAATCATGTTGTACGGAGCTCGCCGATCTTTCGCGCGAGAATAAACGCTCAATCCTTCACGTTCTGCGCCTAAATTAAAAAGGTTCGCACTATCTATAACTGGTCGAAGCTTCCGTTGTGAACCTGAATATGCGAAAGCAACTCTCCCGTATTGAGCGAGAAGTTCCATATCGCTAATTCGAGCGCTTCGGATTGGACCAATCTGCTGCGGATACTTCGAACTATAAATCGCAGCAAGTCGAGTGGCTCCCCCTTCAACTTGCTCAATGTAAATAACATCGGCATCGAGAAGCCCTATCTGTGGTCGAGCAGGTTTTGTGTCATCAACTTTTACCGCCAGAACTTCATTGCTCTCGCCAATACGACCACTCAAAGGATTTATCGGCGGGGCTGGGGTTGGTTTCACTTTACTCGCTTGTGCACCACCTACATCAGAAACTTGAGCGCATCCACTAAATGCTAAGGCGAGTAGGAGAAATATGGCGAGCTTTGCGCGGTTTAACATCTTTTGCGATCTCATTGTGATTTCACACCTGAATCTCTTCAAATGGATATCGCACCGGTAATGGCGCTCGCCCTGCAAGACGGAAAATTTTGACGATAGGACGTGCTCGCTGTGCTTGGGTTCGCACCACAGCTTCGAGATGTAGCGCTATTGCGATGCGAAGCCGCTCCCGGGCCTGAGAAAGCTCATGGAAAATCTGAGCATCAGAAGATAGTGCGCCCTCTTCAATAAGCGAGAGTAGTAAATGAGAGAGCTCTGCTTCAGCCTCCGATCGCTCTGATTGATCAGCTATTACGGCAACATGCGCTGCAGCAAGTAGTAATAAAGAAGTTGCAGGATCAACAAGATTTGAACGCGCGACTTCGAGAGCCAACGCAGAACGCGTGCGCAGCGCAGCATCCAAATTACCCCATGAAGTTTCAACTCTGTGGTGTAGGCGATCTAATCTCGACGCGGTAAATGAAAGGTACCAAACCGCAAGTAACATCACCGCAAGAATTACCGCAAGGAGGACGCTCATAAATCTCTATCCACCCTCTCTTTATTTAGGCGCAAATCGTTTCCTAATCGAACTTTCTCTCCTGAGGCGCTGACCATACGATAGATATCAAGAATCGATTCTCCGACAGTGGACCAATCGAAACGGAGTGAGCTCTTTTGGCCGATTAATTTCAATTGATGTCTTCGCTCTGAGTCATTCAAAAGTGCTTTAATCCGAGATGCCAACTCTGCCGAATCGCCTGCGGTGAAAATTTCACCAGCTTTGCCATTCTCCAACACATCTTTAAATGCGATCAAATCGCTCGCTACAACTGGTGCACCTGCCGCCATCGCCTCAGCAAGAATAATTCCAAAACTTTCTCCTCCGGTGTTTGGGGCAACGTAAAGAGCTACTGAGCGGAGAATTTCCTGTTTTCGTTGATCGCTCACTCTGCCGAGAAATTTGGTGCGCTCACGGAGTTTGCTGCTCATGGTCTCCAAAAACTGTTCTGCATCTCCAGGGCCTGCGATCAATAGCTGAAATTCTTCACCGCTTTTCAAAAGTTCTTCACAACTCTCCAAAAGGATAGCCAATCCTTTCCGAGGTTCATCAAATCGGCCAATAAAACCGATTGTCCTCTCTGATACGTCAACGGCAAGAGGGCCAAGCGCGAAGGAGTCGTAATTAATCCCGTTGGGTATCACCACAGCATCAGTTTCCAAGTGATCAGTCAAAGTTATTCGCGCAGTTTCGCTCACCGCGATTCGAGCATGCAATTTCTCGATTGCCGGCTCCAAAATTGGTCCGACCGCATAAATAGCTCTCTGTTTCGGCGCCGAGACATGAAAAGTTCCCACCAGTGGACCTTCTGCCGCCCAACATGCCAAGAGCGAAAGTGACGGTATTGCTGGCTCGTGAAGATGAAGCAAATCAAATTGCCCATCATGAATCCATTTTCGGACACGTCGATTTGCAACAGGGCCAAAAGCTACCCGAGCAACCGCTCCGTTGTACGGAATCGCAATAGGGCGACCGCTACTGACCACCCAATTGGGCAGAGCGCTCTCATCCATTGCGGGAGCGATAACGGAGACTTCATGACCTTGCGCCATGCAGTACAACGCTAAATCCTGGATATGAGCTTGTACGCCGCCTGGGAGATCCCACCCGTAAGGTGAAACCATGCCTATTTTCATCTTAATCAATCCAAATCTTCTGCAACATATGCCAATCTTCCGGCTTTTGCACGATACCTTCAGCAAAAAAATCTGCTGATTGCTGTGTGAGGTTTTCAATCTTCGATTGAGTGGATGTTGAATCGGGAATCAATGGATTTGAAAATTTGATATGGATGCCGCTCTTTGTATAGGTCACGTGCGCAATAAATAGATAGGAGTTGTTACGCAAAGCTAAGAGCGCCGGCCCACTTGGCATTTTTGCCGTTCCCCCAAAAAAACTTACTTCAACTCCACTCTTGGAGAGATCTCGATCCGCAACCAAAGCGACGACTTCACCATTCGCCAAATGTTGATTGAGAAGGGGTAGAACATTCTCGCCCGTCGGATAGATACGTATCCCAATTCGCTCTCGATATCGCAGAAAAGCTAGGAAAACTCGCTCTGGCTTCAACTTTTCAGCAACGCTAATAATCGGGATTCCAGTGGCCGAGAAGTAAGCGCCTGCGTGATCCCAATTGCCAGAGTGCGGGAGTGAAACGATTACACCCTTGCCTTCTGCAACAACCGAACGGAAGAGATCCTCCCCCTCAACTGTCACTGTTGAGGTAATCCTGTCTTTGCTCCATGTTGGCAAACGAAAAGCGTCGCACCAGTAACGAAGATAACTTTCCATTCCAAGAGCCGCAAGATCATTTAGTTCTCGTTCGCCAAATTCGGGTTTTACTCTCCCTAAATTAGCTTTCAATTTCAAAAATGATTTGCTCTGTCGACGCACGGCTCGTTTAGCCATATAGGCAAAGAGCTGATAAGCGCTCTCTTCTGGCAATGCGCGCACAATCTTCCATGCTAGGAGGTATGCAAAGCCAGTCACATTCGCAATCATCGCTGCTGCCAAACCTGAATGATTCTATGAAACACAGTAATGAAGGAAGCAACAGCCAGAACCCAAATCCCAATCGCCAGAATGTATTCGATGCCTAGTCCTGCAAAACCGGTTGATACAAGCAAGATGATGGTTCGCTCTGGCCGCTCTGCAAACCCACCATCACAGCGAAATCCAGATGCTTCTGCTCGTGCTTTCACATAAGAAACGAGGAATCCCCCTGCTAGCGCAAACCATGCTACAACTTGTAATGAATCATTCTCTAGATAGAGGTAGTACGTCACGCTCCCGATCAGCGCAGCGTCAACTATCCGATCGGCTGTGGAGTCTAAGAACGCCCCCCATTTCGAGCTCAATCCGGAAATTCGAGCCATGGTTCCATCAACCAGGTCACTAAAGATGAAAAGCAACATCGCAAGGGTGCCCCAGAATAAAATGCCTCGCGTAAAGAAAATCAGCGAGATAGTTATGGTTCCTACTGAACCCAGTACTGTGATCTGGTTAGGTGTGATCTTTCGCCTCAGCAATAGGCGCGCTGTCGGTTCAACAACACGAGCGACCGGAGCGCGCAGGAAAGTACTAATCATGGTGGTTACATCGTAGGCTCATCGCGTGAGTAATCCAGTAAGCCCTACGCGTATCGCCATTATTGGCCACTCTTCGGCAGATCTCGAAGGTGTCGCACAGGCGCTCCCCGAGGCCTTCTCTGTTTCGGTAGCCACTTCAGAGCAGCTCAATTACGAGTTCCCAGAATTCTCCGCTGTTGTTTTAGTCATGAGCGCCTACGAAGGTGCCCCCAATTCTTTAATTGAGGCTTGGGAGGAAATTTCTGAATTACTGATCCCACGTGCGATTGTCATCACCAAAATTGAAAACCAAGAAGCGGATTTTGACGAAGCTGTGCTAATTGCGCGCCGAATGTTTGGTGAAGGTTTGACTCCCTATTTGGTTCTTCACGCCGACAACGGAATTCCTTGTGCATTTATCGATCTAGAAACACTAGATATCCGAGACTACTCAAATGGTGAATTACAAATTAAATCCAGTGACGATGACCATCGAATACTGGTAAGCGAATTTCGAGAGGAATACCTGGAGAGTGTTGCCGAACTCAATGAAAATCGATTTGCTAGCGGATTATTTGTTCCGATTATCCCGTTCTCGACAACTCTCAAATTGGGTCAAAATGAATTAGTTCAATACCTCAACGAAGTAATTGAAAGCTAATCCCTATTTTGGCCAAAGTTCGTTTAATAGCGAATGAGTTTCATGGAGCATTTGTGATAAAACTTTCGTGCCGCCAATTACTGGCATGAAGTTTGAATCTCCACGCCAACGCGGAACTACATGTTGATGAAAATGATCGGGCAATCCAGCCCCAGCAACTGGTCCTTGATTCATGCCGATATTAAAATTAACTTCGGCGTTAACACCGCGCAGCGCCCGCATGCTTGCCTTTGTGAGCGACGAAACCTCTTCGGTTTCATCTTCTGACATATCTAAGTACTCGCCAACATGACGATAGGTACAAATCAAAATGTGCCCAGGGTTATACGGATATCTGTTAAGTACTGCATACGAATGCTTACCTCGAGCAAGAATGAATGATTCGGAATCAGGAGCGCTTGGAATATGACAGAAAGGGCAGGCATATTCCCCGCTACTTAGTTTATCGATGTATTCCTTGCGAAAAGGGGTCCAGATGCGCTCCCATTGATCTAATTCCTTAGACATTTCACACCTGAATTCGAGAATCGATTGCGCTCTTTATCTCGGCGATAGCATCTGAGATTGGAATTCCATTTTTTTGTTCTCCGCTTCTATAGCGAATTGAAATGGCGCCTGCCTGCTGGTCAACTTCACCAGCAATCACCATAAAGGGAATCTTCTCCAATTGGGCATTGCGTATCTTTTTCTGCATGCGGTCGTCGCTTTTATCTACTTCAACTCGGATTCCTGAACGGCGCATGGCTTCTGCAATCTCTGTTAAGTAGGGCAAGAATGCGTCAGCGACCGGTATCGCTCGGACTTGCACTGGCGCTAACCAAGGGGGAAATGCGCCGGCATAGTGTTCAGTTAGAACCCCAAAAAACCTTTCGATAGAGCCAAAAAGAGCTCTATGAATCATTACCGGCCTAGCTCGGGAACCATCGGGTGCGACATATTCCAGATCAAAGCGTGTAGGTAATTGAAAATCCACTTGAATCGTCGACATTTGCCAGGTTCTTCCGATGGCATCCTTTGCCTGCACAGAGATCTTCGGTCCATAGAAGGCCGCTCCGCCCTCATCAAGAACAAGCTCGAGATTCTGTCGTTGCGCTGCTTCTCGAAGTCGCTCCGTGGCTACCGCCCAATCATGGTCGTTGCCAACAAACTTCTCATCATTGCGCGTAGAAAGCTCGAGATAGAAATCAGAGAGTCCGTAATCTCGCAGAAGATTAAGAACGAAAGTTAACAAGCTATCTAACTCTTCGGGCATTTGATCTGGCGTGCAGTAGATGTGCGCATCATCTTGAGTAAAACCGCGAGCACGTGTAAGTCCTTGTATTACACCAGATTTCTCGTATCGATACACGGTTCCAAATTCAAATAAACGCAAGGGCAGTTCGCGATATGAACGTCCGCTCGACCGATAAATCAAATTATGGAATGGGCAATTCATAGGCTTCATGTAATAAGAGGCGCCAGCACGTTTGATTGTGCCATCAATATTTCGCTCCTCATCAAGCACCATGGGTGGATACATGCCTTCTGCGTACCACTCAAGGTGACCTGACGTTTCAAAGAGTGCCGCTTTAGTTAGATGTGGCGAATACACGAATTGATAATTCTCTTCTTCGTGGCGTTTACGGGAGTAATCTTCCATAGCGCGTCGAATGATTCCGCCCTTTGGATGAAAGACCGCTAAGCCAGAACCAATTTCTTCAGGGAAAGAGAAAAGATCTAGCTCTACACCCAACCTTCGATGATCGCGCTTTTCTGCTTCTTCAATGAATAACAGGTGTTGATCGAGTTCTTCTTGGCTTGGCCATGCGGTCCCATAAATTCGCTGCAACATTGGATTCTTCTCAGAACCTCGCCAGTAAGCTCCCGACGATCGCATTAGTTTTACTGCGGGAATTAACTTGGTTGTAGGAAGATGTGGGCCGCGACATAAATCTTTCCACGCAATCTCACCGTCACGATTTAAGTTATCGTAAATCGTTAATTCTCCCCCACCAACTTCAACGGAAGATTCATCGGAAGCATCAGATTTGATCGCAATCAATTCACATTTAAATGGCTCGTGGGCAAGTTCACCCAGGGCCTCTTTTTCAGTAACGACTCTACGTCTAAATCGTTGATTAGCCTTAATAATTTTGGCCATCTCTTTTTCGAGCGCTTGTAAATCATCTGGGGTAAATGGACGAGTTGCGTCGAAGTCGTAGTAGAAGCCGTCCTTAATTGGTGGACCTATTCCGAGTCGAGTATCGGGAAAGAGAGCTTGCACCGCCTGGGCAAGGACGTGGGCACTGGAATGTCGAAGAATGGCTAACCCGTCAGGCGATGAAATCTCTACCGTCTCAACTACATCACCCTCATGCAAGGTGGTGTTTATATCCTTCAATTCGCCATTTACGCGAAGAGCAATGACCTCTGGTCGATCCTTGAAGAGCTCGCCGGTGTACTTCTCGATTCGCACGTCAGTACGTGCGCCATTGAGAGTGAGTGTCAGCTCCGCCATAAATCTAAGCCTATCGCGCGCCCGCTCGTTCCCTGGGAGCTTATTGCTGGTTCCTTAAGCGAAATTCCGCCGTATCGCAAATAGCGCGAACACAATGAGCGTTGCAGCCACTATTACAAGCGCTACAACCAGCCATTTCTTGCCACGTGGAAGCGCTTTTTGCGCTGCCGATATTGCAAGCATTTTCGTTTTGATCAGAGCGCGATCAGCCCACGCGAATTCTGAGGCAAGAATGCCAAGCCCTGCAAAAATGATTAACCAACCTGGCCCCGGAGTGATGAGAAAAATTGCGCCCAAGACTGTGATGGTTCCGCCGAGTACTGCTACGCCAATCCGCCAGGCCAACTCCCCTGCCGGAGTGGTCTTTGCTCGAGCCCGGAATTTCTTAATCACGGGTTAAGGTTACTCGCGAGAGCCCCTTTATATGAAGTGGCTAGCTCTTCCACCTTTCCCGAACTCTTAAATCTCCTGCCATTAATCTCGGAAACGGGCTGGACGCTCCGCAGGCTCGAAATGATGGCGACTGATTCACATCGTTGTAGCTCTTCGAATACAAGCTCACGCTCAGCGAGCAATCCCCAGTAAATCAAGAGTTCACGAGTAATCCCCGGCAGTGGCCCTGCCGAAAGGGGTGGCGTGACCCAGCGTCCCCCTATTAGGGCAACCACATTTGCCGTGCTCGCTTCCATCACCGAATCTTGCGTATTAAAGAGGAGCGCATCGTCGGCGCCCCGCTCTTGTGCATAACGAAATGCCAGCAAGTACTCCCCGTAGGAGGTGGACATCACTTTTTGCAGAGGAGACTTTGCATTGAAAGGGTGCGGATAGCTCACCAATCTCGCAGGTTCGCTCCACTCTTTATATTCCTGATGGGTAATGAGAAACGTTCCAGAGCCAGAGAGTGTAATCCGCATTCGCCCTAAAGTAATTTCTCGGGTGCTATGGAGTAGAGCTGCTACAGCTACCGCTAAAGCATCTTCTGTTGGTGAGTTAATTCCTAGGCTCTCCGCACCTAAACGCAGTCTGGCGATATGTCGATCTAAAGCAACCGCCTTAGCCCCCACCGTGAGAACTGTCTCAAAGACGCCTTCGCCTAATAAAAATGATCGATCATGGATCGGCAAACTAGCGCCAGCATCTCGCTCGTCTATCAATCGATCATTGAACCAGATCATCTGTGCATTTCTCTCTCGCGAATAATTGATAATAATCGATTTGCCTTCAACTCAGTCTCAGCCCACTCTAACTCGGGCTCTGACCCCCAGGTAATTCCCGCGCCTGTACCAAATTTAAGCAGCGACCTTGCTTCATCATCATGTTCGATCCAAAACGTTCGAATACCAACGGCAAGTTCAGCTCTGTCGCCATGCACCCAACCGATTGCGCCGCAATAGGGACCGCGTCGCGCGACTTCTAATCGACTAATTAACTGGCAAGCAGATGATTTAGGTGCGCCACTAATTGAACCCGCTGGCAAAAGCGAATCGAAAATTTCGGCCCAGGAAACATCTGCCTTGAGCTCACCTTGGACATCAGAAACAAGATGCACCAAACCCGGATGCTCTTCAACCGCAAGGAGTCGAGGGGTGTGAATGCTTCCAGTTGTACAAATAGATCCGAAATCATGGCGGACTAAATCAACAATCATTACATTCTCTGCTTGATCCTTCTCAAGAAACTCATTGCGGTTCTTTGCCGTTCCCTTTATTGGACTTGAGATAAGCACGCTTCCCTCGCGGCGCAACAGAAGTTCGGGTGAAGCTGATGCAATTGACATTCTTGGCAATTCGATTGAAGTAAGAAATGGCGCCGGGTTGCCCGCCAATATCGGAGGAATGATGGCAAGGAGATTTTTATTTACACTTTTCGTTGAAAGAATTCGGCAGAGATTTATCTGATAGACCTCTCCTTGTGCAATAGATGCTCGAACCGCTTCAACCGCGCCGAGGTACTGTTTTTTTGAGAGTGAACTCACCCACTCGTCTTCAGGTGGAGACCATGCTTGCTCTCTTGTGTAGGCCAGAAAAGCTTCTTCCTGTTCGAAGCGCACATCAGAAAAACGGGCGAAGGTTTTCTCTCCTTCATAAGTGATGATGACTGCCCAAAAATTGCCATCGTTTAGCGAATCCGGGTCTGCCGATATCTCTACCAAGTCACGAGCCCAGATCCCCCCGCGATAGAAACCCGATTCCATGCTCCCCACCGTAGCCCAGCGCCCCGACCCATGACGGGTTCGCCCTACCCCCTACCCCTGCGGTAGATTTCGCCCTGCAGAAATGCGGATGTAGCGCAGTTGGTAGCGCATCACCTTGCCAAGGTGAATGTCGCGGGTTCGAGTCCCGTCATCCGCTCGAAAGTGTTTTACCAGCGGGTGAACACCTATGGTGGGATGGCCGAGAGGCGAGGCTCAGGACTGCAAATCCTGCTACACGGGTTCAAATCCCGTTCCCACCTCAATTTTTTATAACTGAATATCTTGTGAATAGCTTGGACGATTGGCGCAGCGGTAGCGCACTTCCTTGACATGGAAGGGGTCACTGGTTCGATCCCAGTATCGTCCACCAGAAATAAAAATGGCGAGGACATGATTATGGCGGCGAAGGATTGGCAAGCAAACGAGACTGCCGAAACACTTTCCAGAAATTTCTCAGAATTTCTCTCCTCTCGTCGTAGCACGCGAGACTTTTTAACAAACCCGATCCCGAGTGAATTGCTTGAACAATTAATTGCAGATTCATTGACTGCGCCAAGTTGGTCCAATACCAGACCATTCAAAGTGTGTGTTGCAACCGGTGATGTTCAGAAGCGAATAAGTTCTGAATTCATGAGACGTTGGGAGAGGCTCTCTCAATTCAGGAATGGCAACATATTTGTAAAGGTAAAGATGCTCTTGAAGGGAGCCGGTCTGCCCACCAGCAACCGCCTTCTTGCTCGAGGCTATGTACCCGAATTGAAACCTCGAGCAGAACGGGTGGGCAAAGAGCTGTACGAGTGGCTCGGTGTGCAACGAGGAGATCGAAAGGCTCGCGATGAGCAGTGGGCAAAGAACTATGAATTTTTTGATGCCCCGGTTGAACTATTTATATACATCCATAAGAGCTTGCACATCTTTGCCGCTAACGATGCAGGCTTAATGTTGGAAAATCTCATTCTGTCAGCCCACGCTCGAGGTTTAGGAACTTGCCTGCAAGGCGCAGTTGTGATTTGGGACGATGTCATCAGAGACGAATTCGATGTTCCAAAAGATTACAAAATCCTCACAGGGCTTGCTATCGGATACCCCAAAGATTCACAGGTGAACAAATTTCAAGCACATAGACTCTCACCGAAAGATGTCGTTATCCAACCTCAAAAGAAAGATTAATTACCTAATAACTTTCGAGCTTGATTGATAATTTCGCCTCGGTATTTCTCGACTAGAGAAATATGGCCATGTCCGGGCACGAAATTTAATTGAGCGGTTGGAATATGTTTTGCGAGCCATTCGCTATGAGCGCGCGGAACCATAAAATCATCATCGCCTTGCCAGACGAGCACTGGTTTTTCAATTGATTCAAGTGCGAATCCGAATTTTTGAACGAAAGCTAAATCATCATCAAGCCAGCCGTAATATCCCTGAGTAAGCGCTCTCCGATATGAAGCGGCATCGTGCTCGGCCACTTCTTGCGTTAAAGCGTTTTTATCTGCCTCCCCAATGAGGCCACCGAAGGCCGCAATCAAATCGTCGCCTGTTACGGCAGCAAAGCTCGGTGCGTTTATCGCCATCCAGGATTCGATGGCGCTTTCACCATTGAGCGCGGCTCCAAATTCTTCATGATTTTCCGGGCCCATTCCCGCTAAGAAATCCAGGTCGCTATTACCCCACTCACCAACACCAGCGAGCGTTATTGCCCCCGCGCAGAGTTCATGGCGAGTCATATTGATGGCGTGTGGCCCTCCACCTGACCAACCAATAGATACGAACTTTTTAATTCCTAAATGGCCAATAAGCTCGGATTGATCCTCCATATCATCGGCAACTGTTCGCCCTTTTCTCCGATTACTCAATCCATAACCAGGTCTACTCGAAGCCACTGCCTGGATATCGCTAATCTCCGAAAGCCAGTTCGACCATAACATGCACTCTCCAGGTGTGCCATGGTGGAAGAGAATTGCCCCATCGCTTCTCACGCCATTGGTAACGTAATCGAAAGCGCGACCATCGCGTAAAGTGAGAATCACTTGTTAGGCTGACCAAGCTTTGCAAAAATCGCATCAAAAAATTGAGCGAAATAGAGCGATTCCTCTAGAGGCATTACCCAACAATCACTGCGGCCGCGTATCTTCTTAGAAAAATCATCGGCCATTAGTTGATATGGGTCGCATGCTGCAAAATTTTCGACTCGTTTGCCATTCTTCCCGTAAATCTCAAGCGTGCTCGGTGCATTA
>JBIJBY010000041.1:0-11023 GCA_044344975.1 Candidatus Nanopelagicaceae bacterium
GAGATTTTGGCGCCAATGGCTGGCTTGTCGATGAGATGTACGAAAAATATCTCGCGAACCCCGATTCAGTCGATAGCCAATGGAAAGCCTTCTTTGCAAGCGGTGGACATAATCCAAATGGTCAGAGCAAGAGCACGCCTCCACTAATTAATTCTGCAACTCAACCTTCACAAAATTTTATTGCACCTCCTGGCCTTACCCTTCCAGCTACTGGTGGGCGACCGCCGGCACCCAAGAGCGCAAATACAAATAGCGCCCCAAGTGCCAACGCTGTATCAGCGCCCGCAAATACCTCTGCCCCAACCTCACCTGTTGCCGCCTCACCTGTTGCAGCCTCACCTATTGCAGCCGCGCCAATAGCGAACGCAAGTGCGCAAAATGTGCAATCACAATCTGTTATTTCTAAAGCACCGCGCACGACAGATCCACTCCCCGCTCAACCGCTCCAAAAAAGCGCTCCAGTCGTTACATCGCCATCGGCAGGACAAGTTGATCCACTTCGCGGCACTGCTGCCCGGGTTGTGACAAATATGGAGGCATCCCTCCACGTACCGACTGCAACGAGCGTCCGATCCATCCCAGCGAAGTTATTAATCGATAACCGAATTGTCATTAACAATCACATGCAGCGCGCACGTGGCGGAAAAGTTTCATTCACGCACCTCATCGGATATGCAATGGTCAAGGCGCTCCGCGCAATGCCAGAGATGAACGCGTACTACACCACTATCGAAGGTAAGCCTGCAATCGGCAGGCCAGACCATATAAATATTGGTATCGCTATTGATCTTGCAAAACCGGATGGCACGCGCCAACTATTAGTTCCTTCAATCAAGGGCTGCGAATCGATGGACTTCGCACAGTTCCTTGAAACCTACGAATCACTTATTAAAAAGGCTCGTTCAGGAGCCCTAGCAGTTGAAGATTTCGCAGGAACAACTGTTTCACTCACCAATCCAGGAACAATTGGAACTGTCCACTCTGTGCCACGTCTCATGGAAGGCCAAGGGTTAATTCTTGGCGTCGGATCCATGGAATATCCCGCAGAATTCCAAGGAACCAATGAAGAGACACTTGCTCGAATGGCAGTGAGCAAAGTTGTCACACTCACGAGCACATATGACCACCGAATTATTCAAGGTGCACAATCAGGCGATTACCTCCGCCGAATCCACGAATTCCTTCTTGGCGCTGAAGGCTTCTACGATGAGATTTTCACCGCACTTCGTATTCCTTACGTACCGATTAGATGGAACACAGACCTCGAGCGGAGCAAGGATGACGACATCCACAAAACTGCTCGCGTTCAAGAGTTAATCCACGCCTTCCGCAGCCGTGGCCATCTCATGGCAGATGTCGATCCACTGGAATTCAAATTACGGATCCACCCCGATCTTGACACCGTTACCCATGGTTTAACGCTTTGGGATCTTGACCGAGAAGTTGCCACAGGTGGCTTTGGCGGCAAGCAGTTTATGAAGCTGCGAGACATTCTTGGAATTCTTCGCAACGCCTACTGTCGAACTATCGGCATCGAGTACATGCATTTGAGCAATCCTGCTGAGCGTAAGTGGATGCAAGCGCGTCTTGAAGTCCCCGCGGAGAGTATGGATCGAGAAGAACAGCTACGAATTTTGCGCAAGTTAAATAGCGCCGAAGCTTTTGAATCATTCCTACAGACAAAATTCGTCGGACAGAAGCGATTCTCACTCGAAGGTGGCGAATCAGTCATTCCAATTCTCGATGCAATTCTCATTGCGGCGGCAGAAGAGAAGCTCGACGAGGTCTGTATCGGAATGCCACACCGCGGTCGACTCAATGTCTTAGCAAATGTCGCCGGAAAACCACATGGCCAAATCTTCCAAGAGTTCGAAGGTCATTACCAAGATAATTCAGTTCAAGGTTCTGGAGATGTGAAGTACCACCTCGGCACTCAATCTGTTTTCACAGCAGACTCTGGCGCGCAAACAAAGGTCTATCTTGCAGCGAACCCATCTCACTTGGAAGCGGTCAATCCGGTACTTGAAGGAATTGTCCGAGCAAAACAAGACAAGATCAATATTCGCGATGCATTCTCTGTCGTACCAATTCTTCTCCATGGAGATGCGGCGTTTGCAGGGCAGGGCGTAGTTGCTGAGACGCTCAATCTCTCCCAACTACCTGGCTATCGCACCGGTGGCACCATTCATATTGTCATCAACAATCAAGTGGGCTTCACAACCTCGCCAAGCGCAGCGCGTTCATCAACCTATGCCACTGATGTCGCCCGAATGGTGCAGGCGCCGATATTCCACGTTAATGGCGATGACCCTGAGGCGTGTGTTCGTGTTGCTCGATTGGCATATGAATATCGTCAAGCATTTAACAAAGATGTTGTCATTGACATGATCTGTTACCGCCGCCGCGGCCATAACGAGGGTGATGAGCCAAGCTTCACGCAGCCATTGATGTACAAACTTATTGATGCCAAGCGGACCACGCGCACCCTTTATATAGAGGCGCTCGTGGGTCGTGGTGATATTACGAGAGAAGAGGCCGACGAGGTCACCCGTGATTTCCAGACTCAACTCGAAGCAATCTTCGCTGCGGTTCATAACAAAGAAGCGAGCGCACCAAAACTTGATTCCAAGAAAACGCTAACTCCTGAAGAATCAAATACTGCTATTAGTGAAGAGATTGCTCGCAAGATTGCCGCGACACAGGTAGCGATACCTGAAGGATTTGCCGTTCACACCAAGCTCCTGCCCCAACTCTCTCGCCGCGTAGAGATGCTTAACGAAGGCACGATTGACTGGGCAATGGGTGAGGCGCTTGCCTTTGGCTCCCTGTTACTGGAGGGCAAGCACATACGCCTGGCTGGACAAGATGTTGGACGCGGCACATTTAGCCAACGCCATGCAGTGATTGTTGATGGAAATAACGGCAGCGAATGGATTCCCCTTCGAGGATTGATCTCTAATGAGAACCAGTTCTTCGTAGTCAATTCACTTCTCTCAGAGTATGCAGCGCTTGGCTTTGAATACGGCTATTCAGTTGAGCGAGATGATGCGCTCGTACTATGGGAAGCGCAGTTTGGTGATTTCGCTAATGGTGCACAGACAATCATTGATGAGTTCATCTCTTCAGCTCTGCAGAAATGGGGCGAACGATCTTCGGTTGTGATGCTCTTGCCACATGGATATGAAGGTCAAGGCCCAGATCACTCATCGGCTCGAATCGAACGCTTCCTTCAGCTCTGCGCAGAGAACAACATGACCGTAGCACAGCCATCGAGCCCGGCCTCATATTTCCATCTCCTCCGTTGGCACATGGCAAACCCAGCTCGTCGACCACTCATTGTCTTTGAACCAAAATCGATGCTCCGACTAAAGGCTGCTGCATCGAAATTGGAAGACTTCACTACAGGTAGATTCCAAACAGTTATTCCAGATGCGATGGTCAATAATGCGACTCGATTGATTTTCTGCTCCGGAAAGATTTATCACGAATTAGTCGCTGAACGTGCAAAACTTAATGAGTTAACGACCGCAATTGTTCGTGTCGAGCAGTTGTATCCGTTCCCGGCTGCAGCAATCCAAGCTGAAGTGGCAAAGCATCCACAGGCAAACATTCTTTGGGTTCAGGATGAACCAGCAAACCAGGGCGCATGGCCATTCTTTGCACTCAATTCGATGGAAGCGCTAGAAGGACGAACGGTACGACGAGTCTCACGCTTGGCATCAGCTGCACCTGCAACTGGAAATCACCATCTCCACGAAGAGGAACAGAAGGCGCTAATCTTCGAAGCTTTCCAACGTTAAATTACTCGTCACTCGCTGCCCGCTACTAATTAACTTTTTCCGCGCCGGACTCGAAAGAGAACTTTTCCGAGTATCTCTTCGCCAGTTACCGCTCCCCATGTTCGGGAATCTTGTGAGAGCGACTTGTTATCGCCTTCGACCCAGTAGGTCTTGTAATGGCGATTTGGCGAATCTCCTCGAATTTCAATCAAACGCTTGATGAAGATCACGCTTGGTTGTTCCTCTCGTTCTATAAGAAGAACATGGCCAACCTTGATCCCGCGCGGCTCGATTCCTGGTCGTTTTAAATGGACAAGTAGCCAGTCACCATGGCGGTAGGTGGGCGCCATTGACTCGCCCGCTACGAGAACGGTCCGAAACGCTAAGGACGCAGGTGGCCAACTCATTGCAGGAGGGTATCGAGAAGTAGCGCAACAGCACAGATAGCCGGCGGCCTATTGCTAACTAAATTCCTCGTTACTTTCGAATTTCGCTTCAATCGCTCGAGAGGTAGGCTCTGACCAACTAGCTCGAAGACGAGAAGTTATTACACGTTCTGAGGAGTTTTTATGAAGAATATTCTTACACCAACGATCACTGTATATGCGCACTGCGATCTTCCATGTGGGGTCTATGACCCAGCGCAAGCAAAAATTGAGGCACAATCAGTTAAAGCTGCGATGGAAAAATACAACGCCAGCAGTGATCCAGATTTCAAGGCGCGCGCAGTTGCAATCAAAGAAGAGCGCTCGCATCAAGTGAAAGAGCACCTCTGGGTTCTTTGGACCGATTACTTCAAACCAAATCACTTCGAGGCTTATCCAAATCTGCACTCGCTCTTCAATGAGGCGACCAAGCTTGCTGGAGCTGCAGGTACTAAGGGGAGCAACGACGTTGCAGTAGCTGAGAAGCTACTTGCAAAAATTGATGAGATTGCCGACATCTTCTGGGCAACCAAGAAGTAAAGGCCTAATCGCGAAGTTGTAAAGAATTCATTGAACTGAAAATACTCTGGCAAGAAAAACGTTGGCAAAATAACGCGAGTGAGTTGCGAAATCAACTCCCTCGCGTTAGCGCTTCTGCTGCGGCTTTTGCAATAAATGAGACTCGATCGACAAGCACTCGAGTGATTGCCCCCTCTGCAATTAAACGTGTACCGCTATGACATTGAATATTGAAGATAATCCTCTTCCCAACCACTGATTTGACCGTCGCGGTGGCTACTACCTCGTCGCCCACGCTAGCTGTAGCGATGTGATCCATTTCGATTCGTACGCCAACTGTTGACTCACTCTGTTCAAGAAACTCGGCGAGCGCAGCGATCGTGGCGCTCTCTGAGAGCGCGATGACAGCCGGAGTGCCAAGAACGGGGACATCGCCGCTACCGAGCGCAATTGCGGTATCACCATGGCGAACGGTCATTCTGGAGAGGCCAACCGCCCCAATAAATCGTTCTGGGCTCATCCCTGCCCTCCTGGCCCCGTAACACTGGGTTTTACAACACCGGGCTTGATGACAACTAGCGGATCGCCCTCTTGAATCACATCACCAGGGGTTACTCCGATATCGACCACTTCGCCATCAATTTCGGCAAGGACTGGAATCTCCATTTTCATCGATTCAAGCAAAAGTAGGGTCTGACCTGCGCGCACTTGATCGCCAATCGCAGTAGAGACTTCTAAGACGTTAGCTACCATCTCGGCTCGAATGGTCTGATTCACGTTCTACAACTTAGCCCAACTACGCGCTACTGGGTGGTATTTCCACGGACAAAGTAAGAATTAACAAACCCCTTGCTGCTAATCCTCTTCGCTCTCGTATCGCTCATGAATCTCCACTCGGGTATGAATAAAAGTATCCGTGGTGATCTCGGTATATGTAATGGATTGGTGCCATTCAAATTGCGGTTGTCGAATCATTGCGCTGACATTCTTTCGCAATTGGTCTGATGCCTCTTCGCGACAGGAGCGATTGAGCAACGCCTTTAATTGCTGATTAATTAGCGCCTCTTGCGCAGTTTGAGCTGCACATGGCGGACACTCCTGAATATGCAGTTCCAGAGCTTGAACGCTGGCGTTATCTTCAATCTCATGGTCGATGTAGAGCACAATTGCGTGTAACACTTCAGTACAAGGCAAATTATGATGGCTACCACAACTCATTGAGCTTCACCCCGCTTCAAGAAGCCACGCTCCCGGGCATAATCTGCCAGCGATTCGCGGAGCAATTTTCGACCACGATGCAAACGTGACATGACAGTTCCCGGCGGAATGCCCAAGATCTCCGCAACCTCTTTATAAGAAAAACCTTCAACATCAGCAAAATAGACGGCTAACCGAAACTCTTCAGGTAGCTCGTGTAGAGCAATTTTGATGTCGCTATCGGGTAATTGCTCAAGCGCTTCTACTTCAGCAGATTTTCCTTGATCGCTGGTATGAGTTGCCGCTTCTGCAATCTGCCACTCTTCAATTTCACCATCAGAGATCAAGGGTTGACGCTGTTCTTTTCGATAAATGTTAATAAACGTTGTCGTGAGGATTCGATAGAGCCATGCTCGTAGATTCGTTCCCTCTGTGAATTGATGGAATGATGTGAAAGCTTTCGCAAAAGTTTCTTGAACTAGGTCTTCAGCGCTCTCGGGGTTTTTGGTCATTCGCAGCGCCGCTCCATAGAGCGCATCTAGATATGGCAGAGCATCTCGCTCAAAACGCGCATTTTGTTCAGCGCGAAGTGCTGCACTTTTCTCCGCGCTCCTACTAGCGGTCGCCGGAGCGTTCGCTCGGTCGCGCTGAGCGATCTGCTTGCCCGACCCCGCCTCTGATTCGGTAGGGGGCGTCATAACTGAAGACTGTACCGCCATAGTATGAGGAACCCTTGAGCGGAGATTGTTATTCCCTCACTGGACTTCGCAGGCTACTCATTCTTACCTTTCCTGGAGCTATCACCGGCTCTTACTGGGGTTGGCTCCTTGAGGCAAAGCTCTCAGTTCTCGGCGGCTTGCTAGTGAGTTGCTGTGAGTTGCTACTACCTGCCAAGCTCTAAAGCAGCGTCTCTTGCTCTCCTAACTCAATGGGGAGGATTAACTCTGCTCCATTATTAACAATCTTATTTACTCTCGTGGAGACAGGATCGGCGACTAAGGCTGCCTGCTCGGGCGATAGTCCTTCAGAAACAATTCCTCGAAGAACGCTCTCGTCGCTTACTCTTGGATCGAGCCAGCGCGTCCACGCTGATTCTGGCAAGAAGAGCGGCATTCGATGATGAATATCTGCAAGCGATCCTGTTGCCTCTTTCGTAATGATTGCTACCGTTCCATTTTCATAGACACCAGCCATGGCAAGTGAACGAGCATCGGCTCGATGAATGTAAAACGGTTGTTTGCTTGGAAATCTTCCTAGTTCGGTTGCCCATTCGTAGTATCCATCTGCAGGGATAAAACATCTTCGAGATTTAAATGCCTGACGGAAAGATGGCTTCTCATGAACGCTCTCGCTTCTCGCATTAATTGTATGAGCGCTAACAAAATCGGCTTTTGCCCATGAAGGAATTAATCCCCAGCGCATTATGTTGAGCTGAGGCCCATCAGTCATTACATAGACTTCTTGAGTGGGTGCAGTGTTCCAATTTGGTGGCAACTCACGAGAAGGAACTCCGACCAATGAAAACTCCTCTTCAAGCTGATCAAGGCTTTTCGAGGTAGCAAAGCGGCCGCACATATCCATAGCCTAAGTCCATAGCCCAAGGCGGTACCCTTATCTATATGCCATCAGAGAGAGCTCGCGCCGATCGCGCTAATCGCACAGATCAAGCTGCTCCCACCCCTTCAGGTGCCAAGCTTTCGCTTTGGCCTGCCCCAGGCGCAAGCGCTCCCTTGGCGGCAACTCTCACCTTGCCAGGTTCCAAATCTGTAACTAATCGAGCCTTAGTCTTGGGCGCCCTCGCTGAATCTCCGTCGACTCTCCATAAACCGCTTTATTCTCGCGATAGCACGTTGATGATTAGCGCCCTTCGCTCGCTGGGAGTAGGCGTCGACCAACAACCAGAATCGATCTCTATCTCACCTCGAGCTATGCAAGGCCCTGCAACTATCGATGTTGGGAACGCGGGAACAGTTATGCGCTTTCTCCCCCCAGTTGCAGCGCTAGCTAAAGGAGAGATCTCCTTTGACGGCGACCCTCGATCACATGAGCGCCCACTTAAGCCAGTAATAGCTGCCCTAGAAGAATTAGGTATCGCAATTGATCACGGCGGAAGATATTCGCTTCCACTGACTATTCATGGCAAAGGTGAAATCAAAGGAGGCTCAATTGAGATTGATGCGAGCCAATCAAGCCAATTTCTCTCAAGCCTTCTTTTAGTTGCGCCCCGAATGAAAGAGGGCCTCACGATTACACATGTTGGTCCAACGTTGCCCTCGCTGCCGCATATCACTATGACCATTGCCATGCTTAAAGAGCGAGGTATAAAAGTGGAATCGCTCGGTGAAAATATTTGGCGAGTACAACCTGGTCCAATTCTTGGTCTACGCGCTCTGATCGAACCAGACCTCTCCAACGCTGCACCGTTTATGGGCGCAGCTTTGATTGCAGGTGGATCTGTGACTATTAAAGATTGGCCGAAAATCACAACTCAACCAGGTGATCAACTCCGAGAAATTTTTCAGGCTATGGGTGGTGAGATAACCCGAGGTGCTCCAGTTGAACTGGTGAGTAAAAATAGTAAGAACAACAAAAATAGCGCTAGTAAAAATGGCAAGAGCAACGCACCATCGGATGATTTAACAATCACCGGCACAGGTGTCATCCATGGCATCGATATCGATCTCCATGATGTCGGAGAATTAGCCCCATCAATTGCCGCAGTTGCGCTCTTGGCTGATTCACCCTCCTATTTACGCGGAATCGGTCATCTGCGCCTCCATGAAACAGATCGACTAGATGCGATTGCTCGAGAATTTAACGCTTTGGGGGGCAATGTCGTTGCTCACGCGGATTCGCTGGAAATTATTCCTGCTCCGCTTCACGGTGGAACCTTTCACACCTATGAGGATCATCGTTTAGCTACAGCTGCCGCAATGATTGGTTTGCGAATTCCCGATATCTCTGTAGAAAATATCGAAACTACATCAAAAACTTTCCCTGATTTTCCTGGGCTATGGTCTGCGATGCTTACACAACTTCAGGTTCCTACACTTTAGTTATGCGCAATAAGCGAAATTTTGATGAAGATGATATTCGCAGTCGCCCTGCACGCTCCACAAAACCAAGGAGTAAAGAGCGGCCCCAATATTCAGATGCTGCTCTTGCCCGAGTAATTACGGTCGATCGAGGCAGAGTCACTTGTATAACGGAAGATCACCAAGAATTCTTTGCAATTTCAGCGCGTGAACTTGGACGTCGATCTGTAGTTGTTGGCGATTTAGTTAGTGTCGTAGGTGTTCCGGACCGAGAGCAAGCACGAGAAGACTTTGCGCGCATCGTGCGAATAGAGCCACGTAAGAATTCGCTCCGTCGCTCTGCAGAGGATGGCTCCGAGAGAGTACTTGTTGCCAACGTCGACTACCTTGCAATCGTTTCTGCAACAACTAATCCAGAACCAAAACATGGTTTTGTTAACCGCGCCCTCGTCGCTGCATTTGCTGAGGGAATTACACCAATTCTTCTTATGACGAAGAGTGATCTTGCATCTGGAGTCGAATTCCTCAGTTCATACGAAGCGATGGAGATTCCGCATTTCTTTCTGAGAAAAGATCAACCACCAGATGATTTCCTCCGCTTTATCAACGGCAAAGTTACGGTGTTGATTGGTCATTCAGGGGTTGGAAAATCAACCCTCATTAATGCGCTTTCACCACATGGAGAGCGTGAGACAGGGTCAGTAAATGCCGCAACGGGTAAGGGGCGCCATACCTCTTCCAGTGCCATTGCCCTAGAGATCACTGGCGGCGGCTGGGTTATCGATACTCCAGGGGTCCGTTCATTTGGCCTCTCACATGTCACAAAAGAGAGCGTCGTCTCTGCATTTCCTGACTGCGCCGAAGTAGCAAGAAGCTGTCAGAAGAATTGCTCTCATGACGAGCAGGACTGCGCCCTGGTGGAGTGGGCAGCTGTCGATATTCGGCGCCAATCTCGACTACATGCGCTACAACAGATCCTGGCCTCGCTCGCTGATTAATCCACTGATGGTCAATGAGCCATCAAGTACTCTTTTACCCAAGAAAACAAGGCTAGAAACAAAACTGCTGGGGTGTTAAGTGAGGAGTGAGACGGAAATGAATTTGAGTAGCGATTTAAAGTTGGCACTTGAACTGGCAGATTGTGCCGACCAAATCTCAAAAACTCGTTTTCTCGCCGTTGACCTCCATGTTGAAACAAAACCTGACCTGACTCCCGTTAGCGATGCAGATAAAGCTATTGAGCAAGAGATCAGAGAGCTCTTAGCTGCACAACGACCAAATGATCACATCGTCGGCGAAGAGTTCGGGAGCGGAAATACTGCGGGTAGGTATTGGGTTATCGATCCAATAGATGGCACGAAGAATTTTGTTCGTGGCGTTCCAGTCTGGGGAACCTTGATTGCTCTAATGGAAGGCGATGAAGTCCTTGTTGGAGTAGTCAGCGCGCCAGCGCTCTTTCGACGTTGGTATGCCAGTAAAGATGGCGGTGCATTTCTCTCGGTCAATGGTGGTAAAGCTCGACAACTTAAAGTCTCCTCGGTGGCAAAACTTGAGGATGCCTCCCTCTCTATTTCTACCTTCGCCTCCCCCACGACTGGAAATAGAAATGATGGGTGGGGTGAGTTGCATCCAGGTTTGCTCACACTAGCTGAGCGAGTGTGGCGGACTCGCGCCTACGGAGATTTTTGGTCGCACCTATTGGTGGCAGAAGGGGCGGTTGATTGCGCGCTAGAACCCAAACTAGCGCTGTGGGATATGGCTCCGTTGGCGATCATTGTTAGTGAAGCAGGTGGGCGCTTTACAGATTTTCGTGGCGTTGATGGACCAAATGGAAAGAATGGCGTCAGTAGCAATGGCTTGCTACATAGCGAAATCCTCGCGCATTTTCCAAGGTAATCAGAGGAGAAATCATCAAAGCGCAGTGAAAGTTCGTCTCTAATTGAATCTGGGGCTAATCTAGCAATATGGATGTACGTACGATTGATCTCAAATTACATGGAATGACCTGCAGTTCATGTGTTGCGACAATTGAAGGTGCTCTCAATGATTTGCCCGGAGTAAGTGCATC
>JBIJBY010000131.1:0-2982 GCA_044344975.1 Candidatus Nanopelagicaceae bacterium
TCATTCATGCCGATGCGCTAAGTGCGCTATCTCTCACAGATCCTCGCTTATAACGAGATTGCCTCTCGTATAATTCTCTCTCATGTCGAGTGTGCAGAAACGACTTGATTACATAGACCTCCTGCGAGTACTAGCGCTCGGGTCGGTCATTTGCTTTCACTACTTCTTTAGTGGGATTTCCAAGGGGACCGTTACATCAGTTTCGTTGACCCCCTTTGCATCGATTGCTAAGTATGGGTATCTCGGGGTTGAGCTCTTCTTCTTGATTAGTGGCTTTGTCATCCTTTATTCAACAAATCGCCGCCCAGTTGAGTTCATCAAGAAACGATTTTTGCGTCTCTTCCCGATGTACTGGATGGCGATTATTTTTATCTTCTGCATCACGAATCTGCCATGGTGGGAAAATCGTGGTCCAAGTATCGGAAAGACACTTCTCAACCTGACAATGATTCCGACTGCTTTTGGTGGCACCTGGGTCGATGGCGCGCACTGGTTCCTCGTGCGAGAACTCCAGTTCTATCTCTTTGTTGTGATTGTGATGTCGCTTGGTTTCGCTCGCCGATTACCGCAAATTTTCCCTATCTGGGCTGTCATTCTCTGCATCTGGAATTTGTTAAATCTACCGAGATTTGAGATCTGGTATCTATCTGGTTATTTCGCACTGCTATCAGGTGGCGCCATCATTTACTCCATTCGTGAGTGGGGTTGGAGCAAACTACGGGCACTTGGATTATTGGCCGCCTACATATGTGCGGTCGAAACTCGGATGGCTAAAGCTTCATGGCTTGGCGAACGCCGGAACGAGGAGTACTCGGCGGTTGTTATTGGAGTTATCGTAACTGCGTTATTCGTGCTGCTGCTGCTCACGTTGAGCACACGAATATCTAATATCGCCGTGAGTTGGGCTGGCATCGCAGGAGCGATTACTTATCCGCTCTTTCTCATTCACGGCCGTATCGGCCTTCTGACAATCCAAAATCTTGCAGATGACTCAAACAAGTATTTTGTTTATGGAGCGATATTGCTGGTGCTGATCGGAGTGGCTTATCTGCTACTCAAGCTCGAGAAGAAAGTTCTCAATCTTCGCCCATTTAAGGCTTTGTCCGGTCGCGCATAGGGCAGAATTAATGATTGTCGGAAGGTGAAGATGACAATCATCAAATGGCTATTTGAAACTAATCTTTATTTTGGCAGCAAGTCAATTCCACTTCGCGAAGTTCTTGGTGGGGCCCTTGGTATCACGAGCGCATTTCTTGGGCTGAAGCGGAAAGTTGCTGCATGGCCGGTTGGAATTATTGCTGATGCGATGCTCTTCACCGTTTTCCTTGGCGCAGTATTTGCCTATAGCGATAACGATGCAAATTTTTATGGTCAAGCCAGTCGCAATCTCTTACTGATTATCGTCAGTGTTTATGGCTGGATACGTTGGGCACAACATCGTCGAAGTGGCACAGGGGAGCGACCTGCGGTCTCTCCACGTTGGACGACCAAAAAAGAGAAAATAGTTTTAGTTCCGGTAATAATTATTTTCTTCCTGCTCTCGATGCAAATTTTTAAAGCTCTTGGTGAGACCGGAAATTGGTTGCTTGTTGATACCTGGATCTTCACTGGTACAGCGCTAGCAACTTTTGGAATGAGTCGTGGCTATATCGAATTCTGGTTGGTCTGGGTTGCAGTCGATCTTGTTGGCGTGCCATTTGCCTTTGCAAACGGCTATTACCCAACGGGCACGCTTTATGCCTTCTACTTGCCGCTAGTTATCTGGGGTTTTATCTCTTGGCGGAAAATTTACATAAAAGAGCGCGCGCTTTAGAATCAACTAGAAGAGTCGCCCGGATCATCGCGGTGTAGCAATACATCGAGGAAAGTCCGGACTCCGCAGAGCGCAGTGGTGGGTAACGCCCACCCCGGGAAACCGGCGGGATTAGTGCCACAGAAAATAAACCGCCTACTAGCAATAGTGGGTAAGGGTGAAACGGTGGTGTAAGAGACCACCAGTGCAAGAAGTAATTCTTGTAGCTAGGTAAACCCCACTGGGAGCAAGGTCACGCAGATAACGTTTGAGAGCTGCTCGCTCGAGTTATCGGGTAGACCGCATGACGTTGCTAGAGATAGCAACGCTAGATGGATGATGGTTCACGACAGAATCCGGCTTATAGGGCGACTCTTCTTCTAATTAGGTGGGTGCAGGTTAATTCTGCGCTCACTTTCTTGTTTATAACTGTTTAGTTTTATGCAAAACTTTGGACAAATCTGCCGATTTCTATGGGCAAAATCGTGGACAAATCTTTGAGGGCCCATTCTGCATATGTAACAATTGAGCATGAGACAAAACTTAAGTAGAAATCCATTGGTCTTCGGCACCGTGCTTGTGTCGTTTACCTGGAACATTTTTCTACTGGTAGGTGTCATCCTAAATCTTGGATTTAGTCATACTCGTGCCGCTGGAGGGCAATTCACTGATTTTCCTATATCAATCAGAGTCATATACGTCCTGCAGTTAGTACTAGTTGTTTATCAGGTTTGGATATTCAAACAAATTTTCCACACAGAACCAATTAGGTTTAAATGGCTGCCTAGGTTTTTCGTGATAGTCGGATTTCTTGGAATCTTGGCCAACGCTGCTTCTAGAAGTTCAAGTGAACGTTGGAATGTGATTCCCGCTGCAGTCATTACTTGGGCCTTCTGGTACTTCGGAGTCAAGAAGGAAAAATCCGGGTTATAGGTCGCCTTTTCTTATCTCTTCTCAAAACGAGTCTTAGATATTTGGTATGACTCTTGAATCAATTCCTGCATCGACTCCCAGGTTTTCGTAGATGGATTTAGAATCTGCACCCAATTCATCCACGCATAAATTGGATGAGGCATTAAGTTATTCGTTTGCCTAAAATCGTGACCGGTTTGCACTACGCCACCTTTTGAAGGTCTAGGTGGTTTTGGTCCAAATAGATTTCCATAAGTAGTACGAGATACACCAAAAGA
>JBIJBY010000132.1:0-2966 GCA_044344975.1 Candidatus Nanopelagicaceae bacterium
GAAGTGATGAATGTCTACGCCAGGTGGTAATGAAATTAACTTCGTCACATCCGACGGATTGATTGCTTTGCTAATTTGACCTTTTGTAAAATCACCAAGATAAGTCATAAAATCGACATCCTTCGCAACTTTTCGCAGCGCATTTGAAAAAATCGGGACTTTAGACCACCACACTTCATGGCCATGGGTAATAGCAACCATTCGCTCTACTCCGAGTTTTCGTAAAGATGAGGCGAGTAAACCCAAAGGTACGCTGGCTCCGAAAACGACGTTTTTTATAGAGTGGGCATGGACCGTTCCGGCAACTCGTTTTCGCAAACTTCTAGTTGGTAGCAGAATTTTCTGGCGATCACGGACAACTACTACTCCAAGGTCGTCAAAAATTTTCTTGTCGTACTCTTCTTGTCCGGCAAGATCTCTCTGGCTAGAGGTGTGGACTACCACGGAATTTTTCGGCAATTGGGCAATTAAGCCAGCGATGAAACTTTCTATGCCACCGGCTTGTGGTGGAAAATCATTGGTGACGAAGAGAACTTTTTCCACGCTATAGACGCACTGCTCCGACATAACGCATCTGACTTATTGGAGCAATCTTTACTCGGTATCCAGGTCGCGGAGCGTGGACCATCTTGCCATTACCAACATAGATTCCGACGTGGCTAATTGGTCGTTTGAAAAAAACTAAATCGCCAGGGCGAAGTTGTGACCGCGGAATTTTTTTTCCATACCGAAACTGTGCGCGCGATGAATGTGGCAGGGATACTCCTGCTGCGGCGAAGGCGCGCATTGTGAGTCCGGAACAATCCCAGGTTTGCATTCCGGAGGCGCCAAAGACGTACCGATCACCAATTTGAGCGAAAGCATATTTGAGCGCAACTCCTGCCCTGCCTGAGGTGTTCTTCAAATTCTTTGCTGTCGCCCGCGAACTCTTTAGATCCTTCGCTTCTGATCGCCGCTGCGCGGCGAGCAACGCTTTACGTTCTGAAGCTTTCAGTGACTTTAAAATCTTCTCGGCTTCGGCAAGTTTCGCGTTTGCCGCACGCGCTTGCGCTTCGAGTTTCTTCTGCGTTGCGCGAACTAATTTTGCTTTATCGCTGACCAGCAAAGTTGTCTGTCTTAGCTTCTGAGTCGCAGATTCGTATCGGCGAAGCTCAATAGATCGGCGACGAGTAATCGAGTCAAGATCGCCAGCTGAAGCAAGGTATGCACGTGGGTTGCTCGAGAAGAGCAGTTGGAGCGATTGACCAAGTCCGGAACTCTTATATTGCTCAAGGGCAATCGACCCGAGCGACTTACGAATCTCTTCCAATTCGGTTCGCTGCTTGGCAGCCTTCTCCTGCACCCCGGCGAGCGTTTGATTGAGTTGTGCCAGGCGGACCTTTGCCTCTTGAGCCCCCTCTGCCGCTGATGCTGCCTGGTTCTGCAGGTCAATAACCCGCGCTTGCACCTCAAGGAGGCGGGCGTTAGGGCGTGGCGCTGCATCGGCGCTTGGCGCTATTACCAGGAGCGAGATCGCTAACGAGGCGCTCACCGTTGAAGCGATGAGCGCGCTGCGTTGTGAGCGTGTGGCCATATAGAGAAGGCTAACCAGGCCCCAGTCGCCCCCTCAACTCCAACGAGCCGAAAACGCCAGCAAAACCCTGAGAATCGCCTGAACCATGGCCACTGGCCTACTGTTTTCGCCATGTCTGGAACGAAAGACCCTCTGCGAGTGATTGCCTCATTGGTCGTGGGAGCTAACAACGCCACTAGCGTGAGTGGGAGCAGTCGAGCCTTGCGCACCCCAGAAGATCGTGAGCGCTTTCTCGCCCTTCGGGGGGCGCCGGATATCTCGCTCATCCTGGTTGGTGGCCGAAGCGCACAAATTGAACCGTATCGAAGTGCGCCACATCCGGTAGCCATCTTCACTCGAGAGAGCGTCGGCGAAAATCTCTCTTTACGAAGTTATATCGAAAAACAGAAGCTGGATTTTCCAGGGACCATCCTCTGCGAAGGTGGCGTGACGCTCTTTCATCTGCTTTTACGTGACGATCTCATTGATTGCGCATATATCTCTCGCGTTGCCATTACAGGAGATGGCCACTTCCTTGATGAGAACTTGTTACAACAGAAAATGGTCTGCCTCTCAAGTGAAACGATCAATCAGACAACCTTTGAAAAGTACGAGCGCGCCTCCCGATAAGGTCAATTCCGCTCCTTACCCTTATATATATGGAAGTAACAGCAACTGGTTCAGATCAAGGGCGCTTCGCAAGTGAATTTGATCTGCTTCTGAGCGCGCTGCGCGCGTTCCGGCCCCGCCCGGAAATTGAGATTGAGGAGATTCCAGCTCCCGCGAAACTAGCCGCGCATGGTTTTGCACTTACTGCAGAGTGCTTCGATGGCGAATTGGAGATTGCTAACGGTCGATTTGTTTTACTCTACGAGCCCAATGGACAAGAGACGTGGGGCGGCCAATTGCGAGCTGTTACCTTCATCAAAGCTGATATTGAACAAGAGATGGGCGCTGACCCACTTCTCCCAGAGGTTGGTTGGTCGTGGTTTGAAGAATCTCTCTCAGATCTAAGCGCTTCGCACTTAAGTGGCACGGTAACCCTCGCACTCAGTTCATCATTTGGAGAGCTTGCCGATCGTGATTCGCAATCGGAGTTAGAGCTACGAGCCTCATGGACCCTGCATGCAACAGAGGTGAGCGAGGTGCTCGATCACCTCGAGCGTTGGAGCGCGCTATTGGCGCACTGCGCCGGACTGCCACCACTCTCTCAAGGCGATGGCGTCGCAACGATGGTTCGTCGGACTAGATGAACCAAGAGCCAGAACAATTGCATGAAGCGGTGGACGTTCACGTGCCACCGCTTCTTGGGGCGCCTCGTACTGCGCTTCCAGAATTGATTACCGATCAACGCGCTCTTGATGAGGCTGTTACAGCGCTTCGTGGAGGCGAGGGAGATATCGCACTTGATGCT
>JBIJBY010000003.1:0-33631 GCA_044344975.1 Candidatus Nanopelagicaceae bacterium
GTTGTGGCCAGGGCGGAAACACCAACGATGTTTACATATTCAGCGAGGAAGAAGAGCGCAAATTTAAGCGACGAATACTCGGTGTGGAATCCACCTACCAGCTCGCCTTCGGCTTCTGCTAAGTCAAATGGTGCGCGGTTTGTTTCGCCCACCATTGAGATTGCATAAATGATGAAGGATGGGAAGAGCACAACTGCGTACCAGAACTGATCTTGCGCATTGACGATATCGATAGTGGACATCGAGCCGGCATAAAGGAAGACCGCAACAAGTGATAGACCCATTGCAATTTCATAGGAAATAACTTGTGCGCTAGAACGAAGACCGCCAAGTAGTGGATAGGTCGAGCCAGAAGACCAACCAGCAAGAACTATTCCATAAACACCAACAGATGCGACCGAGAGGATATAGAGAACGCCCACTGGAATATCAGTCAATTGGAATGCGGTCTCTTGACCAAACATTGTTACCGGGCCGCTCATAGGAATAACCGCAAAAGCCATAAAACAAGTAGTTGCGCTAATTATCGGTGCGATGATGAAGACCAACTTGTCAGCAGCAGCGGGAATAAGATCTTCTTTAAGTGCTAATTTCACTCCATCGGCAAGGCTCTGCAACAAACCGAACTTACCGACTCGATTAGGTCCAAGGCGCAATTGCATCCGAGCAACAATTCGGCGCTCAAACCAAATTGCTAATAATGTGCAGACCACACAGAAAACGAATACTAGAAGGCCTTTGATGGCAATTAGCCAACCTGGATCATCCAGAATTGCATCTCTCATATTCGTCATGTTTTTCACAGCCCCTTACGTACTTTGACTTCTGCGCCATTGAGGGCGCCAAGGATGCGAAGTGATTGTGAGCCAACTCCATTACGAGGTAACCAAACCACGTTATCTACAACATCACTAATCTCGACATTTAGCGAGAGCGCGCCTCGATCTGTTGAGATTGTCACAAGATCACCATTTGAAACAGCAAGTGATGTAGCGAGGGCTCCATTAATTCGAGCAACAGCTGTTCGTGCCGTACCTGCAAGATTTGGTTCATTAACTTGCAGCGTTCCGTTATCGAGAAGTTGGCGCCATGTTGCAAGCACGGTAGCGCCAGCCTTAGAGGTTGTTTCGGTCGCGGTAAAGCTTGTGCGAGCGCCATCCCATTTCGCTAGCGTCCCAAACTCTTTTGCTGCACCCTTGACCGTGCTAAAACCCAGTGGGGTATTGAGCGCTTGCGCAACGAGTGAGAGAACGTATAGGTCGCTCTGATGCGGACTCTCTGGGACAGATTGCTCAAATGCGCGAACTCTTCCCTCCCAGGACATAAAGGAGCCAGATTTCTCAACTACAGCTGCAATAGGAAGAACTACATCGGCTCGCTCGGTAATCGCACTTGGTCGCATCTCTAATGAGAGGACAAAGGCCTTATCAAGACCAGCAATTTCCGGTGCATGCATATCAAATGGATCAACGCCGCCAACTACGAGCGCTTCAATTGAACCATTTGCTGCAGCAGCGAGAATTCCTGCACCGTCTAATCCTGGTGTACTTGGGAGTGATTCAACCGACCAAGCTGCAGCGACATCTACTCGAGCCGCAGCATCAGAAATAGGACGCCCACCGGGTAGTAAATTTCCAATCGCGCCAGCTTCAAGTGCGCCTCGCTCTCCAGCTCGGCGTGGCACCCAGGCAATCTTTGCTCCGCTCTTTGCAGCCAATTGAGCAACTGCAGATAGCGCACCAGTTGATTCGCAGAGGCGCTCGCCAACAACAATTACTGATCCGCTCGTAAGTGCAAGCTCATTAATTGCTTTTGTCTCTCCGCCGGGAACTACGCCCACATATTTTGCTTGAAGTTTTTTGAAGCCTCGGGTTTGCCATGGTGCAATCGCCGTGACAAGTAATCCCCGTTCACGAACTTGCTTTCGAATCCTTAGGAAAACAATTGGCGACTCTTCTTCGGGTTCGATACCAACGAGCACTACCTGATCGGCTTTATCAATATCGCTGTAACGGACCGCAGAGCCAACAACATGGCTAGCAAGGAAGTTGCGCTCCTCTTCAGTATGTGGGCGCGAACGGAAATCAATGTCATTGGTGCCGAGCGCAATTCGAGCAAATTTTGCGTAGCCATATGCATCTTCAACAGTTGCGCGGCCACCTACGAGTACGCCAGCTCTCTTTCCCTTTAACCCTGCAGCTGCAGCTGCTAGCGCCTCTGGCCAAGATGCCTCGCGCAAAACTCCGTTTTCGCGGATCAACGGCGCAGTGATTCGATCTTTCGCCATTGTGTATTGGAATGCCCAGCGTCCTTTATCGCAATTCCACTCTTCATTAACTTCTGGATCATTACCAGCAAGACGACGTAAAGTTTTATTTCGACGGACATCTGTGCGCATGGAACAACCTGAGGCACAGTGCTCACAGACCGATGGAGTAGAAACTAAATCAAATGGTCGTGAGCGGAAACGATATGCCGCGCCAGTCAGCGCGCCAACCGGACAAATTTGCACAGTATTGCCAGAGAAATATGAATCGAAAGGATCTTTTTCATAAATTGCTACTTGTTGGAGAGCGCCCCGCTCACCCATATCGATAAACGGATCGCCAGCGATTTCCTTCGAAAAGCGAGTGCAACGTGCACAAAGAATGCATCGCTCGCGATCGAGTAAGACTTGCGAGGAAATATGAATTGGCTTCTCAAATGTTCGCTTCTTTCCTTCAAAACGACTTTCGCCCCGACCATTGCTCATTGCCTGGTTCTGAAGCGGGCACTCGCCACCCTTATCGCAAACTGGGCAATCAAGTGGATGATTTACAAGGAGGAATTCCATAACACCCTCTTGCGCTTTCTGCGCAACTTCAGAGGTGAGCTGGGTCTTTACAATCATGCCGTTCTCAACCGGAATCGTGCATGAAGCTTGCGGTTTAGGAAACGCGCGACCATTAATCTCGATGTAGACCAAACATTGACGGCAGGCGCCAACTGGTGAGAGCAACGGGTGATCACAAAAGCGCGGGATTTGAATTCCTAATTGCTCGGCTGCACGAATAACGAGCGTCCCTTTTGGAACAGTAACTTCGAATCCATCGATTGTGAGCGTGATTAAATCAGTCTGTGGTTGTACTGCAGTCATTGAATTATGCACCTACCTTGCTGGAAACGAACAGAGTTGATGCAACTGGATCAAATGGACAACCACCATGTGTGAGATGAGCTAGATACTCATCACGGAAATATTTAATGGAAGACATAATGGGGCTAGCTGCTCCATCGCCAAGTGCGCAGAATGAACGGCCTAATAAGTTGTCGCAGAGATCGAGCAACTTCGCAAGATCCGCTTCGCTGCCCTTTCCGTTTTCGAGATCGCGAAGGATCTGCACTAACCACCACGTACCTTCTCTGCACGGTGTGCACTTACCGCAAGATTCATGTTTGTAGAACTCAGTCCATCGAAGCACCGCGCGCAGAACGCATGTCGTTTCATCAAAAATCTGTAGCGCTTTTGTACCAAGCATCGACCCTGCCGCGCTCACCGATTCATAATCAAGTGGGGTATCTAGGTGCGCATCAGTGAAGATAGGAGTTGAAGATCCTCCTGGAGTCCAGAATTTCAATTTATGACCAGTCCGTACTCCGCCAGCAAGCTCCAATAATTCGCGGAGTGTGATGCCAAGTGGCGCTTCGAATTGACCAGGATTGTTCACATGACCTGAGAGCGAATAGAGCGTAAATCCTTTGCTCTTCTCGGTTCCCAAGGAAGAGAACCACTCCGCACCTTTTTCAATAATTGCGGGGACAGATGCAATTGACTCGACGTTATTTACCACTGTTGGACGTGCATAGAGCCCTGCTATTGCAGGGAATGGTGGGCGGAGGCGAGGTTGTCCGCGGAATCCTTCGAGTGAATCGAGAAGCGCTGTCTCTTCGCCACAGATATATGCGCCAGCACCGATATGCAACGTCAACTCGAGATCAAAACCAGTACCTAAGATATTTTTGCCAAGGTAACCAGCTTTATACGCATCTTCGATCGCTTGAAGTAATCGACGCGTCACATGTGTTACTTCACCGCGGATGTAGATAAACGCGTGCTTAGCGCGAATTGCGTAAGAGGCAATGATTACGCCCTCGACGAGAACATGTGGATTGGCCATCAAAAGTGGTGTGTCTTTGCAAGTTCCTGGTTCAGATTCGTCAGCGTTAACCACCAAGTAGTGATCTTTATTATCGCCTTGTGGAATGAAGCCCCATTTATTTCCTGTAGGGAATCCTGCGCCACCACGACCGCGTAATCCAGAGTCTTTCACCATTTGAATTACTGCATCGGGATCCATCGCAAGCGCTTTCTTGACGGAGTTATATCCACCATGGCGTTGGTAGCCAGCGATGGTAAATGAATCTTTTTCATCCCAATGTGCTGAGAGAACAGGCGTTAATTTACTCATTTATTTCCGCTCCCCCTTAGCAATCTTCAAGCCAAGCAATGTGGGGTCGCCAGCTTGAGTACCTTCATTTGCACGACCATCATTAAATCCAGCCAGTACTTCAGATGCTTCCTTGAATGTTGGTACTGAACTTGGTCCGCGCGTTGGCGCTGGTTTCTTTCCAGCACGGAGATCATCAACAAGAGTCTTCGCGCTTTCAACAGTTTGATTGTCAAAGAACTCCCAGTTCACCATGACAACAGGTGCATAGTCGCACGCTGCATTGCACTCGATATGTTCAAGAGAGACTTTTCCATCTGGCGTGCGCTCATTGTTCTCGATACCGAGATGATCTTTGAGGCCAGCAAAAATTGCATCGCCACCCATAATCGCGCACAAAGTATTTGTACATACGCCGACGTGATATTCACCTGCTGGCGACTTACGATATTGGGTGTAAAACGAGGCAACTGCATGAACTTCTGCAGTTGTTAGCTCAAGCTTCTCGGCAATCACTTCAATACCTTCAGGTGTGACAAAACCATCGCGAGCTTGGACTAAGTGCAACATCGGCATAATTGCCGAGCGAGATCGAGGGTAACGCGAAATAATTGCATCAAGGCGAGATAGGAAATTCGCATCAAATGTTGAGGCCATTATCTATCGACACCTCCCATAACTGGATCGATAGAGGCGACAGCGGCAATCACATCGGCAACCAGGCTTCCTTCACACATCGCTGCAGTTGATTGCAGATTGTTAAAGGAAGGTTCACGGAAGTGGACGCGGTAGGGGCGCGTGCCACCATCAGAGATGATGTGTGCGCCGAGTTCCCCACGAGGAGATTCAACTGCGCAATAAACCTGACCAGCTGGAACGCGGAATCCTTCCGTCACTAACTTGAAGTGATGGATCAGCGCCTCCATCGACGTTCCCATAATTTCGCGGATGTGATCGAGCGAGTTGCCAAGCCCATCTCCACCAAGTGAGAGTTGAGATGGCCAGGCAATCTTCTTATCGCCAACCATGACTGGTCCAGGCTCTAGTCGATCAAGAACTTGCTCAATAATGCGAAGGCTCTGTTCCATCTCATACACACGAATCATGAAGCGGCCGTATGCATCTGCTGTATCTGCAGTAACGACATCAAATTCAAAGTTCTCGTAACCACAATATGGTTGGGTTTTTCGCAGATCCCACGGCATGCCGGTTGACCGAAGAACTGGGCCAGTAACTCCGAGCGCGATACAGCCAGCAAGGTCCAAATGTGCCACTCCAGCAGTGCGCTTCATCCAAATGGAATTGCCAACGAGCATCTTCTCGTTATCTTTGAGATTCTTCCGAATTGCTTTTACAGTCTCGCGAATTTTCGGAATCGCATCCTCTGGAAGGTCGTTTGCCAATCCTCCTGGACGGATATACGCAGTATTCATTCGGAGCCCAGATGCCATCTCGAAGATGTCGAGAATCATTTCGCGCTCACGGAAGGCAAAGAACATTGGGGTAATCGCGCCCAACTCAAGACCGCCAGTACCAAGGCAAACTAGGTGCGAGGAAATTCGATTGAACTCCATCATCATTACACGAATCAAAGTGGCGCGTTCTGGAACTTGATCGGTGATGCCAAGAAGTTTCTCTACCGCAAGGCAATATGCCGCCTCATTAAACATTGGTGAGAGGTAATCCATTCGAGTGACGAAAGTGGTTCCTTGAACCCAAGATCGATACTCGGTGTTCTTCTCAATACCAGTATGGAGATAACCAATTCCGCAACGAGCTTCAGTAACAGTTTCACCTTCTAGCTCAAGAATCAAACGGAGCACGCCATGAGTTGAAGGATGTTGTGGTCCCATATTTACAACTACACGCTCTTCTTGAGTTGAACCAATCTCAGTTACAAGATCATCCCAATCGCCGCCAGTAACCGAATAAATTCGACCCTCTGTTGTCTCACGCGCTGCGTTGTATGAATTATTGGTTTGCGACATTAGCGATACACCCGCCGATCACTTGGCGGCGGAATAGTTGCACCTTTGTACTCCACGGGAATTCCACCGAGTGGATAATCCTTACGTTGCGGGTGACCATTCCAATCATCAGGCATAAAAATTCGTGTCAGCGCTGGATGGCCATCAAAGATAATTCCAAACATGTCGTAGGTTTCCCGCTCATGCCAATTGTTTCCTGCCCACACTTCAACGAGCGAGGGAATATGTGGATCGCTATCTGGCGCCGAAACCTCAATCCGAATTCGCTGATTGCGGGTCAATGAAAGAAGTGGATAGAGCGCACGCAATTCATAGCCGCTTTCGTCGGGATAATGCGCCCCACTAACACCAAGACACATTTCAAATTTCAGGTCATCCCGAAGGACAAGAGCTACTTCTTGCAGTTTCTCGCGACGGACATGGAGCGTTAATTCACCGCGATCGACTACAACTTTTTCAATCGCATCGCTGAAGCCCGGGTAAGCGCGCTCTAATCCATCAACAACCTCGTCGAAATATCCACCAAAAGGTCGCTCAGTTGAGCCAATCTGAATCTTCCGTCGCTGCAATCCGCCATACCCGGAGGTATCACCCGAGCCAGCTACCCCAAACATTCCGGTGCTCTCGGCGCTCATATTTTGCTTTGCGATATCGCTCATGCAAGCAATCCCTTTAATTCAATAGTTGGCTTTGCGGCGAGCGCTGCAGCTTCAACTTCTTTGATGATTTGCGCACGGTTGATACCAAGCTTTGAATTCTTAATTTCTTCGTGAAGCTTGATGATTGCATCCATCAACATTTCTGGACGAGGTGGACATCCTGGTAAATAAATATCAACCGGCACAACGTGATCAACGCCTTGCACAATTGCATAGTTATTAAACATGCCGCCAGAGGATGCGCATGCACCCATTGCGATTACCCATTTTGGTTCAGACATTTGATCGTAAACTTGGCGAAGAACTGGCGCCATTTTGTTGCTGACTCGTCCGGCAACAATCATTAAATCTGCTTGACGCGGTGAACCGCGAAAAACTTCCATACCGAATCTAGCTAAGTCGTATCGGCCGGTTGTAACCGCCATCATTTCAATTGCGCAACAAGCAAGACCAAATGTCGCAGGCCACAACGAGTTTTTACGCATGTAGCCGACAAGTTTCTCTACAGTCGTCAGTGCAAATCCACTAGGAAGTTTCTCTTCGAGACCCATTAGTCCCACTCCAATCCACCACGGCGCCATACATAGGTGTAAGCGACAAAAACGGTAAGGATGAACAAGAACATTTCAACGATTCCAAATAAACCAAGCTGATCGAAAGCTACTGCCCATGGATAAAGAAAGACGATTTCGATATCAAAAATGATAAAGAGCATCGCTGTTAAAAAGTATTTGATCGGAAAGCGTCCGCCGCCAGCGGCTTGTGGCGTTGGTTCGATCCCGCACTCATAGGCTTCCGCCTTAGCTCGGTTATACCGACGTGGGCCGGTGACATACCCAGCTACGATGGAAATCACTGCGAAGGCGAAACCAATAGCTCCAATTGCGAGAATCGGAACATACGGATTCATCGCTCCCCCTTGAGCCTTATCGGTTTTGACGTTGAGGTCAGAGCCAAATGGCGCCTACTCCTTCAAATCTTACGGGGCATTCTCCCCCAGGATTACCGCCCTCGAGTGTTATCTGACCCACCTTAAGTAGCCCTTAATTTGGCTTATGAGCCGAGTGAATCGCCACTATTCCGCCAGTGAGGTTCTGCCATGCCGCGCTACCCCAGCCGGCCTGGCTAATCAGCTCGGCGAGCGCGCGTTGATTTGGCCACGCCTCAATTGACTCGGCGAGATAGGTATAGGCATCGGGATTAGAGGAGAAGGCCCGGGCCAGCGGCGGGAGCACTCGCATCAGATAGCGGAAGTAGATGGCTCGAAAGAGGCGGTTTGTTGGATGGGAGAACTCGCAGATCACTAAGCGTCCGCCTGGCGCGCAGACGCGATAGGCCTCTTCCAAAGCGCGCTTGGTATCGGCGACATTACGTAAACCGAAAGAGATTGTCAGAACGTGAAAGGAGTTATCGGCAAAGGGAAGGGCGAGATTATCGGCTGCAATAAATGGGAGTTCTCGTTCACGGGTTGCACCTGCCTCCAGCATTCCAAGTGAGAAATCGGAGGCAAAGGCGTTGGCTCCTGCAGCAGCAAGTGGCGCAGTAGAAGAACCGGTTCCGGCAGCGCAATCAAGGATTCGCATTCCAGGACGGGGAGCGATAACGCTCACGACGACTTTTCGCCAGGCTTTGGTCCGCCCAAGACTTAATAAATCGTTGAGAAGGTCGTAGCGCTTTGCCACTTGATCAAACATGGCGGCGACATCCTTGGGTGACTTGTCGAGCCGGGCACGTACCATGGGGTACATCTTTATGGTGTGTACGCTCGGATGCCAATCGAGTATTCGTTCCAATTGAAGGAGGCAGATCTGTGACCACAATCCCTGCAAGCCCGCACTCGCTCCGCGCAGCGATATTTCCAAAGAGCACGCTCCTTACCAATAGCGCCCTGGCTCTAGGTGGCGTCGCCTTCTTATCGGCGATGGCGCAGATTGCGCTGCCAATCCCTGGATCTCCCGTGCCTGTCACTGGTCAAACCCTTGGCGCGCTCCTGATTGGTGCAAGTTATGGCCGAGCGCTAGGTGCAACCACTTTTGCGCTCTATCTCGGAATTGGAATAGCGGGGGCGCCAGTCTTCTCACAACAAGGACACGGCCTAGCCAAATTCGTTGGACCCACTGGTGGTTACCTCGTGGGAATGTTTCTGGCAACTGTCATCTTGAGCTTCCTTGCTTCAAAGAAGTGGGATAAAAAGTTGCCAACCGCGCTTCTTGCAATGTTGGTTGGACAGATAATTATCTTCACCTTCGGTTTGTTCTGGCTACAACAAGCAACCGGCAAAGATTGGGCGTGGACGATAAACGCTGGACTTACACCATTTATCTTTGGTGAAGCGCTCAAACTCGCAATCGCAGCAACTGCTCTTCCAACGCTTTGGCGAGTGGTGGATAAGCGTCGTTCGTGAACTCTCCATCAGTACACACAACCGAAGTTAGCGAAGCACAAAATCTACTTTCGCTACTTCCTGATAGCGCTGCTCTTGCATGGGTTCGCGGTGGAGATGGTTTAGTTGGTTGGGGCGAATTCGATCGACTAGAGGTAGTTGGCGCAGATCGATTTGAAAAAATTCGGCTCTGGTGGCGCGAGCACTGCGCACACTTCACAATCCACGATGAAGTGAAAAAGTTTGGTACCGGTCCATTGCTCTTTCTCTCCGGAACTTTTGATGCAGATGAAGTAAGCGTTGCAATTATTCCGAAAGTAATTGTCGGCCAGCGCAATGGCCGTACCTGGGTTACTTGGATAGGTGATGCGCACGCGCCCGAACTCACGGCGGCAGCGCATCCAGAGGCGCCCTTAAATCTCAGTTGGGTTGGTGGTGCAATTTCGCCAGCACAATGGGAGATCAATGTTGGAAAGGCGCTCGCGAAAATACATAGCGGTGAAATTTCGAAGGTGGTGCTAGCGCGAGACTTAGTTGCACAATCTGATTTACCTTTTGATTCTCGACATATCATGAACAAACTAGCTGAAAACTACAGCTCGACCTGGATTTTCTCAGTTGCGAACCTTGTTGGCGCTACTCCCGAACTTCTGGTTCGCTTAAATAAAGGGTTAGTCACCTCACGAATTCTCGCTGGCACAATTCAGCGAACCGGTGATGACGAACGCGACTTAGCGCTCGCAGCCTCACTTGCTCGCTCATCAAAAGATCTTGAAGAACATGAGTATGCAGTCGATTCGGTCGCACAAACCCTCGCTCCGTTCTGTTCCTCAACAAATGTGCCGGAAACTCCCTTTGTGCTCCATCTTTCTAACGTCATGCACCTTGCAACAGATGTCACCGGTGTGCTCACAGATTCGCTCGCCCCAGCGGATCTCTTTACTGTTGTTCGAGAATTACATCCCTCTGCTGCAGTTTGTGGCACGCCACGCCCTGCTGCTCAGCGCGTAATTAAAGAAGTTGAAGCGATGTCACGCAGTCGATATGCCGGCCCAGTTGGATGGATTGATAGTAAAGGTGAGGGCGAGATTGGTATCGCCCTTCGTTGTGCAGAAATTAACTCGGCAAACCCCCGCGAAATTAGATTATTTGCCGGGTGTGGAATCGTGCAAGGATCTGACCCAGCGAAAGAATTTGCAGAGAGCCAAGCGAAATTACTTCCAATTAGAGAGGCGCTAGAGAGCGCGTAACTTCCTTCAATAGCTCGGCGTTCGCTGCGCGATCGGGCATGTTCGCCACAATCACGCGAAGCCCTTCGCCACTTCTGGCAAGTTGAGCAATTAATGCTTCTTGCGTTCTTACTCCAACTGCAGGAATGCCATAACTTTCAGCAATAGCAACCAGATCGCGGCCATGTGGTGTTCCAAAAATCTTTTCGAAACCTGGCACATCCTGCTGTGGCAAAGTGGAGAAAATCCCACCACCGTCATTCGCAATTACAATGATTGTCAGATTTGGCTTGACTTCTTCTGAACTAATTAATAAGCCATTGATGTCATGGAGAAAAGCAAGGTCACCCAAAATTGCAAATGTTCGATTGCGTGAAAGTGCGATTCCAAATGCGGTCGAAATATTTCCATCAATTCCCGCTAGTCCCCTATTTGCAAAAGTTTCGATTCCGCCCCGTGGTTCTGCGAACGCTTCGATATCGCGAATGGGTCGCGATGATGCGACGAAGAGCGCAGATTCAGAAGGCAACTCACGGAGCGTTGCAACAATGGCGGATGGCTCCGACCAAATTGGTAGTAAATCAGGCAAGCGCTCGGAGATTTTCTTTGAATAGTCGAAGAACTTCGCCGCCCAAATTGCATCACGCTCATAAGCGCTGTTCGTGTTCATATGAGGAAGTATGAGATGAATTTCATCCCCTTCTCGTTCGACATCTATCTCTTCAGTTCGTGAATCAACTACGACTACTTTTTCGGCGAGCGCAAGATAAGCGTTCATAGCACGCGTCAACGTTAACCGGCCGACAACCATCGCTACTTTCGGCGCCAGCTCAACTCTTCGTTGTTCGTCCGATAAGAGCAAGGAGGAGTGCGGTACAACTTTTACACCAAGCAAGGGATCTTCACTCAATACTGGCCAGCCAAGTGCATCTGACAATTTCGCAATATCAGATGGCGCAATGCCTGCTCGATCATGTCCAAGAAGAATCACTCCATGTGGGTGATAGTTCTGCAACTGTCGCGGAGAGAAGAGCGGCGAATCTATTGGATCAATCTCAACATCTAGCGATTCACTCCATTCGAGCGGGCCGACTAAGGGCTCGTCGAACTCGACATTGATATGCGCGGGATTTTTCGATGCTAACGACTTGGCAATCTCCGCACGCCAACTTCGGACTTGACCAAGCGCACTCCCTGCTGCAGAAATGTTTACCGTGTACGGGATTGCTGCAGGAAACATCCCTAGCTGCGTCGTCGTTTGATTCGCGCCGGTCTGCCATAACCTCGCAGGGCGATCGGCCGTGATCGCGATTAGTGGATGTTGGCCATGGTGCGCCTCGAGTAGAGCTGGATAGAAATTGGCTGCAGCGCTGCCACTTGTGCAGATCACTGGAGTTGGCAATCCTGTTGCTTTTGCAATTCCCAGGGCAAGAAAAGCCGCGCTCCGTTCATCGATACGGGTATGCAATCGAATTCGGGAGAGTTCTGATGCGCGCCAGAGCGCCATCGTTAGTGGTGCGTTCCGAGAACCTGGCGAGATGACTGCGTCACGAACACCAGAGCGAATGAGTTGGTCGACAATTACCTCTCCCAAAACTGGCGAAGGAGAATGCGTCATAACGACTCCTTTCGCTCTAGATTTT
Organism: Candidatus Nanopelagicaceae bacterium; assembly: GCA_044344975.1. Lineage (GTDB taxonomy): Bacteria > Actinomycetota > Actinomycetes > Nanopelagicales > Nanopelagicaceae > IMCC26077. Next base: position 12,330 of record JBIJBY010000003.1, read on the forward strand.
CCATAAGTCTTTTATGTGCGCTCGCTATGCGATTATGCCACCAAGCAACTTGCGCCTGGTCGAGTCGAAAGCGACCTAGCAGCTCCTCAACAACCTCAACTTCATTCACCGGCACTGCACCATCCTGTGGCAGTAGTGGATGTCGAACGATATCTCCGCTCAGTAAAGCTACTGTGCCAAGCCCGCAGTTCACATCTTCTGGTAGATGAGCAGCAAGTGCAATCCCTGCAGACATTCCCACACTGCTCTCCAGCGCAGACGAGATTACTACCGGTTTATTCAATTGAGAGATAATTTTCAAAGCTCGAGCGATGCCTCCCAATGGCGCAACTTTCACAATAACTACATCAGCAACTTTGTTTATTTCACTTAAATCATCACCAAGGCGAAGATTCTCGTCAATTGCGATTGGAATTGGTAAATTCAAAGCGCCATTTTCAGCAAGAGTTGCGCAGGGTTGTTCTACATATTCAATTTGATGTCCATACTTATTGTAGAGCGAGGTAAAAAAATCTTGCGCCTGTTGAATAGAAAATAATCCATTGGCATCTAATCGTAACCTTGCACCTGGAATTATTTGAAAGACCTCTTCGATACGCTCTTCATCGTTAGCGGTGCCTACCTTGATTTTTACTGTTTGTGAGCCAGGAAACCACGAGAGCACTTCGCCTACTTGGGCAACTGGTACTTCCGGGAGGGTGGCGTTGACCATCACTCGCGTACGTATTGGAGTCGGAAAGTTCTCATCTGCCGCTTCAAGTGCAGCTTGTAGCCAGAGCGCATCACGTTCTGATGAATAGTCTTTGAACGGCGAGAATTCACTCCATCGTTTCTCACCTCGAATTAGCGCTATCTCTCTCAATTGCACGCCACGAAAATTGGTGCGGGTCGGAATTCCAATAACTTCTACGCGAGAGAGTAAATCGCTGATTTGCATCGCTACGGGCGCTTAGGAAAACGACCAAAATTTGGTGGGCGTTTCTCCTGGAAGGCATTCCTTCCCTCTTGTCCCTCTTCAGTCAAATAAAAGAGGAGGGTGGCATCGCCAGCAAGTTGTTGCACGCCAGCAAGACCATCATCAGCAGCATTTAAGCCGGCTTTCAAAAGTCGGAGCGCAAGTGGAGAGTGGCGCAACATTTCGCGAGCCCAAGAAACAGTCTCTGCCTCTAATTCAGAAACCGGCACGACGGTATTCACTAAGCCCATATCAAGAGCTTCTTGTGCATCATATTGTCGACACATGAACCAGATCTCGCGCGCTTTTTTCTGACCGATATGCGCTGCAAGTAAACCTGCACCGTATCCACCATCGAAGGAGCCAACCATTGGTCCGGTCTGTCCAAATTTTGCATTATCAGCAGCGACTGTGATGTCACAAACCACATGCAAAACATGTCCGCCACCGATTGCCCAGCCCGCGACCATCGCAATCACAGGTTTCGGAGTTCGACGAATTTGAATTTGTAGATCTAAGACGTTAAGACGTCCGATACCCTTCTTGCCAAGTGAATCACTTCCGATATATCCATCATCTCCGCGGACCATCACGTCGCCACCAGAACAGAATGCTTCTGTTCCTGCTCCGGTAAAAATAATCACGCCAACACTGTCATCGTCGCGCGCTACGTTGAATGCTTCCTGTAGTTGTGCGAGCGTCTCGGGGCGAAATGCGTTACGCACCTCGGGACGATTAATTGTTATCTTTGCAATGCCTTCGGCGCGTTCATACACGATATCGCTGTACGCTCCGACGCTTTCCCATTCTGGGATTTCACGGCTACCGGGCTCTCTTTTAATCGGTTTGCTCACAGGCGATAGCCTAGAGGCGTGAGAAATGTTGAGCGAATCGACCCGTTATCAGTCGCACCTCTGCGGCTGCGCGATGCGCTCGCGCGAGCAATCGACGGCGGTCCGACCGTCGCGCTCACCGAGCTCACCTCCGAGCAGAGTGAAGACTTAGCGAGGCTCCCCGAGAGCGCTGCGCTTCTCATCGAAACAGGCGGCTCGACCGGCGCACCCAAGATTGTTGCTCTTAGCGCCAACGCATTAAAGATAAGTGCATCGCTCAGCAACCAAACACTTGGCGCAGAGATTGGCGATCGCTGGTCGCTCTCGCTTCCACTTAATCATATAGCTGGAGTTAATCAGTTACTCCGTTCAATTGAATTAGGAACAGATCCTGTCGAAACAAATGCGCAATTTATTTCAATTGTTCCAACGCAACTTTATCGTGCGCTTGAACGACCTGACAGATTTTTAGAGCAACTCAGAAGCGCGAAGAAAGTTCTTATTGGTGGCGCAGCAGTTCCAGAAAATCTCGTTAAGCGAGGTCGAGAATCTGGAATAAAACTTGTCACAAGCTATGGTATGACTGAGATGTGCGGTGGATGTATTTACAATGGAAAAACGCTTCCGGACGTAGAGATAAAAATTGATAGTTCCGGCAAGATCGCATTAAAGGGGCCCATGCGAGCACTCGGCTATCTCAACAACAATCAGGCAAATCGCGAATCTTTTGTCAATGAATGGTTTATCACGAGTGATTACGGATCAATAAATGAAGAAGGAGAACTCAACATTGCTGGAAGAGCAGATGATGTCATCATCTCTGGTGGAGAGAAGATTTCAACTGGTGAAGTCTCTCGAATCTTGCAAGAAAGATTTCCTGAGTCTGAGATTTTTGTCGTGGGGGTACCAGACTCGGAGTGGGGTGTTGCACTTCGAGTAGTTATAGCCAATCGAAAATTTGAACGAGTTAATGACATCAGTCAGATGATTTCACTACAAGAAGTAAGGAATCTTCTTGGAGGAGCGCTAGGCAAAGTGGCGGCACCTCGCTCCTTACTACTACTCTCTGAGCTGCCGATGAAATCCAATGGCAAGGCAGACCTCGAAGCGCTTGCTGCCGCTACCCCCACCGAGAAAATTTAAGTTATCCCGAGAGGATTCCAGTAATGGCAACAACTAAGGAATGGATTAGTGGCGCTCGACTGCGCACCCTTCCTGCTGCTATTGCTCCCGTAATCGTCGGCACTTCACTCGCTGCACCCGAACCGATATGGAGTAATGCGCTGTTGGCGCTATTGGTCGCGCTCTCATTACAAATTGGCGTCAATTTCTCTAATGATTACTCCGATGGAATTCGAGGGACCGATACCGATCGCGTTGGCCCAATGCGCCTGGTTGGGAGTGGTGCGGCAAAACCAAAACACGTTCTCACTGCAGCGCTAACTTTCTTCGCGCTCGCTGGATGCGTGGGACTGATACTTGCACTCCGAACTTCGCTCTGGCTAATCCTTGTTGGCGCGCTCTCCATACTTGCTGCATGGGGATATACCGGCGGTAAACGACCGTATGGCTATCGAGCTCTCGGTGAAATCTCAGTTTTCTTATTCTTTGGCGTTGTTGCAGTACTTGGCACCTACTTCGCACAGAGCGGAGAAATCACCGCACTATCAATCGTGGCGTCAATCCCTGTAGGTGCACAAGCATGCGCAATCTTGGTTCTGAATAACCTTCGCGATAGAAATAAAGACTCAGAATCTGGTAAACGCACGCTCGCTGTCGTAATGGGTGAAAAAGGGACGCGAATCTTCTTTGCACTCCTTGTGATTGGCAGCAACGTTATAGGTATTGTGACCTCAATAAGTCAGGTGTGGTGTGTGCTAACTGTGCTTCTGCTACCAATTTCACTCTATTTGGCGGCAACTGTCATCAAAGGTGCTGGCGGGCGAGATCTTATCTCCTTGCTGCAACGAACAGCCCTCTTCCAACTTCTGTTCGCTGCGCTATACGCTGCCGGATTCGTCCTCAGCGCCTAATCAGAAATTCTTATATACTTTTCATATGCTTCGCATTCTTCTCCTGCTCTCGATTGCAATCACGGTCTACGCATTTGTTGATTGTGCGCGAACTCCGCAAGAAGAAGTGCGAAAGCTTCCCAAGTGGGCGTGGCTCTTACTCATTGTCCTTTTTAGTCCATCACCAATTGTGAGTATTGCTTGGTTAGTAATTGGTAGAGAGCGCGGTCGCGGTAATGGTGGCTGGAAGCGTCCACCGCGAAAAATCATTCCGCCAGATGACAATCCCGATTTCTTACGTAACCTTTAAACTTTTTTTATAAGCCAGAGTAGGTGTGGCGCCCTGATCCCCAGATGTTTACATAGACGTAATTGAAAAGGAATGTCGATCCCGCAATTAAACAGAGCCACGCAGCGCGACGCCCCTTCCAACCTGCAGTCACGCGCGCATGAAGATATGCCGCATAGCCCACCCAGGTAATAAATGCCCACGTCTCTTTTGGATCCCAGCCCCAGTAACGCCCCCATGCAGCTTCTGCCCAAATGGCGCCTGCGATTATGGAGAAAGTCCAAATTGGAAACACCAATGCGACTAGGCGGTATGAGAGTTGATCAAGTGAATCTAATTTAGGAAGTCGCTCGGCCCATGGCGGTCGAACACCATCGTTTTTTAGTTCCATCCGTTCCAAGATTAAGTAAGCACCAGCAATGCAGTTAGCTAGCAGGAAAACTCCACCAGAAATGATTGCGGCTGAGACGTGAATAACTAGCCACGCTGATTTAAGGGCAGGAACTAACGGAGCGCTTGGCACGTATAACAAGGTGATTGCAGTGCCTAGGGTTAGCAACGATGCAAAGGTAATAAGAATTCCTAGCCATTGAACTTCAAACTTAAGGGAAGCCACAAGGTAGGCGAAAGTAAATGCAAGGGCTCCAGTAATTGAGAACTCATACATATTTCCCCAGGGCACTCGCCCTGCCGAGATTGCGCGTGAAAACACAGCGACTGCGAGGATCAAGAAATACAAGATGGTTAGCGCTTGTGCGATGCGGAGCACCTTTGCGCGGCGATTAATCGTCGTTTTCTCTGCGCCTGCACCCACCTTGATTGACCAAGCTAACTCATATGTGAAAGTAACGAAAGCAAGAGCGCAAACTGCCATGCTTGCATAAATCAGGTCGTTAGAGAGATACGCCCAGTCGCTCTTTGACATTACTGGCTCCCTTTTTCAAAACTATCTGCCAACGTCTTGATTTCGCGATCGAGACCAGGCGAACGTGTAAGTCCGGCAATATGAGCGATGGTATCTCCACCATTCTCGCTGACGCGAACCCAAATCCGGTGCCGCCGGCCAAATAGTGATACAAGTAACCCAAGTAAAATCAATATTGCGCCAACCAGCGAAAATTTCTTCCCGGGATCACGCACAACTTGGAGATTGACCCATGGCGTGACTCCTTCAAAAGTTATCGAACCGACACCCCCAGGTATTTCCCAGCGCTCCCCTGGGCTCATCGCAGCTAGACCTATCTGCGTCAGTTTTTCAGTATCGATTCGATAGACAGATTGTGGGATTCCCGAATCCAATCCTAGATCTCCACTCCATGCAGCAAGGTCCAAGATTGGTTTTAGCGGTTCGGGATAGCTTGAGAACCCGCCACGCTCCTTCGTTCGTTCTGCAGTTGGCAAGAATTTTGCGACGAAACCAATCTGAGGCTCCATATCAGGAACTTTAATTGCACCGATTGATGTGAGATTGCCATCTTGCGGAAGGAATGGAATGGCCCCGCGAAGGGTCACCGCACCATCTTTATTGCGCACGGTAACAATTGGTGAGTAGCCATTTGCCTGAAGGTAGACACGGGTATCTCCAAAAGTAAGTGGTGCGTTCACTTTTACGACCACATCTCTAGAAGCTGCTCCTGGCAAGTCAACGACTTTCGCATTTAGTTGATAATCAAGTGGTGCGCTCGTCACGATGTCATATTTGGCCGTGAACTTCTCTACTTTGATAGAAAAAGGTGGTAAATCATCTACCGAAAAAAGTGAACCAGTGCTCAAAGAATCATAACTTGTTGCAACATTTGTAAAAGTTTCGCCTTCGCTCACAATAACATCAGCGCGCATTCCACCAAGAGCTCCATAAGCTACGCCAATCAAGAGCAAAATAAGTGAGAGATGAAAAAGCAAGTTTCCGCTCTCGCGAATGAAACCCTTCTCCGCGCCAATCGAATCGGGCAGCCTTCTGATTCGATAATGGCGTCGACGTAGCTCTGCTTCTGCCCAATCCAAAGCCGCTTGGCTACTTAACGAAGTTTTAACCTCGTTAAATTCTTCCAAGCGTTCTAAATTCTTGGGAGTTAGTGGCGGTAACGCTCGAGCCATTTTAAAATGTTCCCAAGTGCGCGGTAACACACATCCAATTAGTGAAATGAAAAGCAGAATATAAATAGCGCTGAACCACGCAGAGGAATAAACGTTAAAGAGAGAGAGAGCATCAAGGCGCCTAGCAAGCTCTGGATTAGTTCCGTAATACTCATTGACTTTTAATGGATTTTGGGAGCGCTGGGGAAAGATCGAACCAGGAATTGAGGCAATGGCAAGAAGTAATAAGAGCACGAGCGCAGTGCGCATGCTGGTTAGTTGGCGCCAAATCCATCGAAGAAAACCAATGCCGGTCAGCTGTGGGGGTTGGGTGTCGAATGAGATGCTCATAGCGCCACCACGAAGCTTGATGCCCAGCCCTGCAACCAATTCTCAATGCCACTCCAAAAACCAGTGAGTTGTGCAATACCGAGCAGGATTAATGAGACGCCACCAATTATTGAGAGCGCCCGGATTGGTAATCGCTTTAACGTGCGCACTGCTCGAGAGATCCCAAACGCGACGAGAAGAAATGGCAAACCAAGTCCGATGCAGTAGCCAAGAGATAGGAAGGCGCCGCGAAGCGCACTCTCCTCATTAAAGGCAAGAGCTTGAACGGCGGCAAGCGTCGGGCCTATACATGGCGTCCAGCCGATGGCAAATAGCACGCCAAGAAATGGTGCGAAAAGAAGTCCGCCATCAGTCTTTAATCGCGGTCGGAATTCGCGATTATTTTTGATCACGCCAAGAAAAAGCAGACCCATGATGATGGTGAAGATTCCCAGTATCTGACTAATCCCACGCTCTCGGGTGAGCAATTGATTGCCAGCGCCGCCAAAGAGCGCCCCGTACGAGATAAATACTGAGCTAAAACCCAGCACAAAAAGGAGCGTGCCGCCAATAACGCGCTTTCGCTTCGCTGGATTCTCTAAATCTGCTCCAGTAAGACCTGTGACATATGCAAGATACGCCGGAACTAATGGCAGAACGCACGGAGAGAGAAATGCAACGACTCCGGCAAAAATTGAGATAGGGAAGGCTAGGAGAACTGAACCTTGCAGAACTTGATCGGTTAACGAAAATAAATTCATTCGCTGATCAATTCTTCAAGTAATTTTTTAATTGATGAATAGGTAATCTCCCCTGAGATTCGTGCCGCAACTTTTCCCTCTTTATCAATGAGAAATGTCGTTGGAATTGCAGCGACAGCAAGGCTCTGTCTAAAGCCAAGAAGAATTTGATCATCCGAAATTGTGGGATAGGTGATTGCAAATCTCTTCTTGAAAGCTTGAGCGCTATCTATAGAATCACGAGTTAACAACCCAACAAATTGAACAGTTGGAAATTCCTTTGATAAATCTTCTAGGACTGGCGCTTCGGCTCGACATGGTGAACACCAAGAAGCCCACACATTAACAAGGGTCACCCGCCCTGGTTTCATGCTCACGTTCGAGCCAGTGATGCTCCGCCCATTGATTATGGGGCCTAGCTTTCGATTGCCACTTTTAATCTCTGTCACTACACCATCGCCGGCAACGTAGGAATTTTCATTTATTGATGTTCCACCGGCGCTACATGAAGTTAAAATCAATGTAAGAATTAATATTGAAAGCTTTTTCACTTTTTTTCACGGAGTAAGTGTGCGGCAGGCTCTGCATACTCAACTCCTTCAATCACCCCATTCGATGAGAACACGACTGTGGTCACCGAGGCAAGCGAACAAATTCTTTTCCGAGGGTCGTGCAGGAATGGCCGATCTTCAATTGCAGAGCGAAGAATCCAAATCGGAAGTTGATGTGAAACGCAAACCGCCTCCCGCTCACGCGCCTGCTCGTAGGCATGATGGATCGCACCCATCATTCGTGAAACTTGCTCTTTGTATGGCTCTCCCCACGATGGCCGCCATGGATTCCATAAATGTCGCCAAGCGGAAGGTTTTAACAGAGCACCTGTGCTCGCACCCACACCAAATTTCTTTCCCTCAAATACATTTGCCGCTTCAATTAGTCGCGGATCGGTCTGAATACTCAATTTATGTAGCGCGGCGATGGGCTGCGCAGTCTCTTGTGCACGTTCTAACGGTGAAGCAATCACCGCCGCGATATCGCGGCCATGTGTCCAGCGAGCGACAGTTTCGGCCATCTCTCGACCGCGAACTGAGAGGTGCCAATCAGATTGGCGGCCATAAAGAATGCCTTCTGGGTTCTCAACCTCGCCATGGCGGAGCACATGAACGAGAGTTTTCATGCGATGAGCATAACCTGCGCACCTTCGGGTAGCGTAGGCAGGTTATGTCTGCCGCCCTTCGCCCAGCCCGCTCCTTTGCCGATGAGTTGCGCGCGCGTAGTGATGAAAATCTCCGGGAACTTTTTCTCCTCCGTCCAGATTTACTCTCCCCACTACCAACTGACATGAGCGCACTCGCCGCTCGAGCAAGCGCTGCTCCCAGTATTGCCAGAGTTCTTGATGGATTAACAACGTGGGAGATTCAAGTTTTGGAAACGCTCGCTGTCCTCCCTGAGCCCATAACTATTGAAGCTTTACTTGCGATAACAGGCGCCAATGCACTTTCGCCAGTCGATAAATTTCGTGCGCTTGGCCTTATATATATGGATGAAGAGCACATCCGATTGCTTACGAGCGTGCGCGACAGTCTTGGGCCAGAACCGGCCGGACTTGGGCCAGTTGGCTTTGGCACGAAAGAACGATGGTTGAAGAAGGTCGATACGGCTCCAGCTGCCGCACAGGCAATGCTCGACAAACTCACATGGGGTCCACCGCGTGGAACGGTGAGCGATACCAAGAAGCCAAGTTCGACTATTTCATGGTTAATGGAGAATCAATTACTTGTTCCCATTGATAGCCATACCGTCGCCTTGCCGCGGGAGGTAGGAATTTATCTCCGTGGAAACAAAGTCCATAAAGAGCGTTTTGATATTCCCCCAGATTTCACCGGTAAGCAGATGGAAAGAGATGATGTTGATAGCGCCGCAATTGGGGCAGTTCTTGAGAGCGTGCACCATATCGAAGAGCTGCTTCATTTTTGGGCTGGGGAACCTGCTGCAGCGTTGCGATCAGGCGGTGTCGGAGTACGCGAGATAAAACGAGCCAGCGACGAACTAGATCTTGACGAGAAATATTTGATCTTCATCGCAGAGCTTGCATACATCTCTGGTTTTGTAGCGCTCCATAATGATGAAGAGTTTTTACCTACCACTGCATTCGATCTCTGGCGTAATAAGACTTTAGAAGAGCGTTGGGTAGAGATTACAAATAATTGGTTGAGCACCTCCCGAGTTGCCGGCCTAGTGGGTAAAGGTGAGCGTGGTTACATTTCGCCGCTTGGCCCTGAAATTGATCGGAGCACAATCGCACATATCAAACGATTAACCCTCCAGCTTTACGCGCAAATTTCCCCCAACTCGGTTGACATTTCCGCGCTCGCTGAGCGAGTGAAGTGGGAGCGACCACGGAGAGCTTTTGGAAACCATCACGATTATGTCCATTGGATAGCTCGAGAAGCGCAATGGCTTGGCATCTCCGGGCGAAATGCGCTCACATCATTCGGCGCAGCACTTTTAACAGGAAACGAGAATCTCGGTATGCAGAAGTTGCTGCCAAAAGAGATTGATTACATATTGATTCAAGGAGATAACACTGCAATCGCGCCTGGCCCGCTCCAACTTGAGCTAGCTCGCGAGATGTCGCTTATCGCAAATATTGAGAGCAAGGGAGGCGCGACTGTTTACCGCCTCACCGAGCACTCGATTCGGCGAGCGCTAGATAATGGTCGTAGTAGCGATGATATTAAGAAATTCTTAGGCAAAATTTCGAAAACTCCGCTACCACAGCCGCTTGAGTACATGATTGCAGATGTTGGCAAGCGCTATGGAAAACTTCGAGTAGGAATTAGCTTTAGCTCATACATTCGGTGTGAAGACGAATCACTTCTTGCACAAATCCTCGCAGATAAAAAACTTTCCCATTTACAGTTTCGACAATTGAGTAAGGGCGTCCTCATGACTGAGGGAGATACCCATGAAGCTATCGACGCGCTTGTCGATTCAGGATATTTCCCTGCACTTGAAGATCGCGATGGTGCACTCGTCGCACGAAAACAAGAACGAACGCGAGCAAAAACAAAAGCTCGACCACCGCGTATCTCTGTTGACTATGCAACGCCATCAGATGATTTGATTGGCGCTGCGCTACGTGCACTTCGCGCTGGAGATAAAGCAGCTAGCCACCGAAAGAGCACACCGGTAGCAACAGGTACTCCTAGTGAGACGATGAGCACGCTCACTCTGGCGATCAAATCAAAGGCGACAGTAACTATTGGCTATGCCGATACCGATGGCGGATTAAGTGAGCGCATCATTGAACCCATTCACCTACTTGGCGGCATTTTGATGGCCTATGACCATGGCAGCGATGAGGTACTCCGCTTTGCGGTTAGCCGTATCTCAGGCGTAGCGATAGTGGAATAGGGCAGACTTACGCCATGACGCACTCCAACAACTACTTAGCTGATATCGAACGGCTCGTTCGAATCGAATCGCCAAGCGATGATCGCCAGGCGCTCGATGCGGTAGTGCGCGAAGCAAATGCGATCTGCACTGAAGTGCTCGGCAGCGCTGGTCGGATTCTGGAAGTAAATGGAACGCCAATCCTTTGGTGGGGGCCAGAGCGCGCAGAAATTCTCCTCCTTATCCACCTCGATACGGTCTGGCCAAAAGGTTCCTTCCTGCCACTCTGGAAAGTCGATGGCGATCGAATCACAGCGCCTGGATCTTTCGATATGAAAGCTGGATTTGTACAAGCGGTCTATGCGCTGCAAGGCATCACAGGTTCTGTAGCGATGCTCTGCACAACCGATGAAGAGATCGGTTCGAAAGCAACTCGAGCACTCATCGAAGAGTCTGCGCAAAGCGCCCGCGCAGTTCTTGTTCTCGAAGCATCCGTTAACGGCGCCGTAAAGACCGGTCGTAAAGGTACTGCCGATTTTATTATTGATGTTCACGGTCGAGCTGCACATGCTGGCCTCGAACCCGAAAAAGGAATCAACGCGACAACGGAGATTGCACACATCATTGTGCAACTCGAGAAATTGGCAAATAGTGAATTTGCTACTACTGCAGTGCCAACTTTACTTACCTCGGGAACGACCACCAACACTGTTCCAGCGCTAGCGCGGTTAGTTGTTGATTGCCGCTCTTTTGCGATGAGTGAACTTGAGCGGATTGAAAAAGCGCTCCACCAATTGAAGCCACAGCATCCTGATGCACGAATCGCAATCACTGGTGGAATCAATCGGCCACCACTTCAACCTAGCTCGACGCAATCCCTTTTTGAACGGGCAAAAAGAGTGCACGCAGCGCTCGGTCGCGGTGAATTACTTGGCGTTGCCGTTGGTGGCGCAAGTGATGGGAATTTTGCAGCAGCAACCGGCGTTCCTACTCTTGATGGGTTAGGAGCAATTGGAGGTAATGCGCATGCAGAGGGAGAGTGGATTAGCGCTAAAGGCGTCGCCTCTCAAATTGAATTCCTCCACGCATTTATCAAAGATCTAGTGGAAAACCCCAATGGCTGACGGTCCGCTCATCGTCCAGAGCGATAAGACGCTCCTTCTGGAGATTGATCATGGCGCTGCCGATGATTGCCGTCGCGCTATTGCAGCTTTCGCTGAACTCGAGCGGTCACCAGAACATATTCATACCTACCGCTTAACTTCTCTTGGGCTATGGAATGCGCGAGCTGCCGGTCTAGATGCTGAGAGCGTGATCGATGTTTTATTACGCTATTCGCGGTACGCGGTACCACATGCGATTCTTATTGATATTGCCGAGACGATGGCGCGCTACGGGCGCCTTCGTTTAGAGACACATCCTGTGCATGGCTTAATTCTCTCTACAACCGACTCTGCAGTTCTCGAAGAGGTCATCCGCGCCAAGAAAGTGCAACCGATGCTTGGTAAGCGAATTGATAGCGAGACTATTCAGATTTTCCCAAGTGAACGTGGTCGCTTAAAGCAATCGCTACTCAAACTTGGTTGGCCGGCAGAAGATATGGCTGGCTACGTTGATGGCCAGGCTCATCCCATTGAATTATTTGAAAAAGATTGGAAGCTACGCCCTTACCAACGACTTGCAGCTGAAGGATTTTGGCATGGCGGGTCTGGCGTCGTAGTACTCCCCTGTGGCGCTGGAAAAACCCTCGTTGGCGCCGCTGCGATGTCACTTGCGCAGGCAACGACGCTAATTTTGGTGACAAATACTGTTGCTGCTCGCCAGTGGCGAAATGAATTATTAAAACGAACTTCATTAACCGAAGATCAAATTGGTGAATACTCAGGCTCACGAAAAGAGATTCGTGCAGTGACAATTGCTACTTATCAAGTCTTAACAACAAAGCGTGGCGGCGTCTATGCCCATCTGGATCTCGTTGATCAACATGACTGGGGATTGATTATTTACGACGAAGTACATCTACTTCCGGCGCCGATCTTCCGATTCACCGCAGATATTCAATCGCGTCGCCGTCTTGGTTTAACAGCCACTTTGGTTCGCGAAGATGGCTTGGAAGGTGAAGTTTTCTCACTCATTGGACCGAAAAGATATGACGTGCCCTGGAAAGAGATCGAAGCACAAGGGTATATCGCGCCTGCCGAATGTATTGAGGTGCGGGTAAATCTCACTGATGCCGAACGACTTGCCTATGCAACTGCCGAACCTGAACATAAATATCGCACCTGTGCAACGACTCGCACAAAGGGCGCCATCGCAAAGCTATTAGTAGAAAAACATAAAGGCGAGCAGATACTTGTGATCGGGCAGTACCTCGATCAGCTTGACACTCTCTCAACTGAACTAGGTATTCCAGTCATCACTGGTGATACTCCAATTAAAGAACGTGAAGAACTTTTCCAAGGCTTCCGTGAGGGAGATATCAACGCGCTCGTAGTATCGAAAGTTGCAAACTTCTCGATTGATTTACCCGAAGCAACGATTGCGATCCAAGTTTCTGGTGCATTTGGTTCCAGGCAAGAAGAGGCGCAACGCCTTGGCCGAATTCTTAGGCCAAAATCAGATGGTCGAACTGCTCGTTTTTACACACTGGTTGCTCGGGATACTGTCGATCAGGATTTTGCGCAGAATCGCCAACGCTTTCTTACTGAACAGGGTTATTCCTATCGCATCGTTGATGCCGATGACATCCTCATTGGAGATGTTGAACTCTAACGCTCTAGGCGAGCGCTTTGCGAAATCTCGCTTCGTCCACTCTGAAAAAATCGTGCGCTCTTCCGTCGATATGAATAACAGGAACCTGCTCGCCATATTTTTCAATCAGTTCTGAATTACCATCGATAAATTTTTCATCAATCTCATATGCAAATTCACTTTGCAGCTCGACTATTTTCTCCATCGCCACTTCACAGAGATGGCAACCTCGCCTGGAATAGACAGTAACAATCCGAGCCACTTATGGAGCAACAATCTCAACTTGGGTAGCAGGAATACTTCCAACATGTACCGTCGCATCGAGCGGGATTGAGCGCTTGAGAAGTGCCAGGGCGATGGAGCCAAGTTCATGGTGGCGAGCTACTGTGCCAAGAAAACCAATGCTCTTTCCTTCAAGTGTTACCGGCGTACCCGCAACAGGAAGTTCCACGCCGGAACCATCAAGATGGAGCAAGGTCAATCGCCGTGGTGGCTTACCAAGATTAAAAACTTTAGCCACGGTCTCTTGTCCGCGATAGCACCCTTTATTCATGTGAACTGCGATATTTAAAATTCCCAGCTCATTGGGAATCGTTTTCGCATCGCTCTCAAAACCAAATCTAGGTTGGCCTAGTTCCACTCGATGGGCATCTAGCGCCCATGTTCCTACCTCGAGCGCAGAAAGCGCAAAACTACTCTTCATACTTTCAATTTCATTTCTTGGGACAAGCGCATATGGACCACCAATTTCATCTGTTTTCCCTGGCGCTTTAAAGAGCGCGACCTCGGCGCTAGCATCTCGCACCTCAACGCGCAAGGAAAAGCGCATTCGGTCTAAGAAATTGAGTAGTCCCTGGTGGGTAGAAATTTCTGTAAAAATAAAAAGTGTACTTCCATCATCAATAAGTAAGAGTGGAAACTCAAGATGGCCTTGTGGATCTAAGATGTAACCGCTTTTCCAGAGACCTGGTTGCAAATTCTCAACATCTTGCGTGGAGAGTGAATGAATCCAGGTAAGGCGATCCGCTCCTTCAATCGCTAATGCAGGTAGGTGCCCCAGATTCGCGAAAGCTTTTCCCTCTGCAAGTGCTCGTTGTTCTTTTACTGGTTCACCAAAGTGCCAAACAGCTCCGATATCAGGGCCGGCATCTACAAATACAGCGCTCATGATTCGTCAGAACATTTGGAGCATTTTCCATATACAGCAAAGTGGGTAACGTCTGTTTTGAATCCATAATCATCTGCAAGCGCATTAACGAAAGTGGCTGCCGTATCAATTGGCGCTTCGCCAACGCTGCCACACTTGCCACAAACTAAATGAAGATGATTGACCTCTTCTGCAGCGTGATAGGTAGCGCCACCATGCCCTAAGTGGGTGTGTAGCACGAGGCCCACATTTTCTAACGTTTCTAGATTTCGATAGACAGTCGAAAGGTTGATGCTCGGGTGAGTTCGGTGAATGTATTCGGCGATATCTTCAGGAGTTGCATGGCCGAGCGCTCGAACAGCGGTGAGCACTAATTCGCGTTGCGGAGTTAATCGAAGACCTCGTTCGCGGAGCTCATCTCTCATGGGACCTCTTTAAAACACCTGACATCATGGGATAAGCGTAGAGCGTAAACGCCCTTACTACTGCACGTTGGCGGGGCTTTTTCCTGCCGAACGCTGATTTACGTTAAATGCGCGCACGAGCAGTAAGTAAACCTTGCAACCGAGGCAGAAATTAAATGCCGCATTTAAGAAAGCTGCGGAAAGCGCGAAGGCAATTGCAAGAGTAAATAGGAGAGAGATGCCGCTTGCTACACCAACAAGGGCCACCGCACCGAAGAGGAAACCAACTGCTTGAGCGAACCTTGGCGGACGCTCATCCTCGAAGGTAGGAGATGATTTCAAACGCGGTTTTACAACTGCGCGAAAGATTGATGCATAAGGAGTTCGTGCTGGACCAAAAGTTGCGCCGATCGCAAATACCGCAGTTTGCCATAAGGCAAGAATCCACGATTCAGTCGCTAACGTAAGCGCCAACACAAAAGTAGTGAGCAGCGCGCTAAATCGTGCGCCACGTACATCAATCTGCTTCAACATATCTCTCTCCTAAAACTATTTTTGTATTTCAGATAATTCAGAAAACAAGGGGTAACGCTCTATTGGATGAGCCACTACGCGGGCCGCTCGACAATCAGAAGATTGTTAATGATTAAGAAAGACAGCGCGAAGAAGTTGCGCGACCGTAATCGATCGTCCGTCGTTTGATTAACGACACTTCCTTCTTTGCGAACATAAGAGAAGGGTATTAGCCATAGTGCGAGAGTGCGAATTGCAAGTGATTTGCGATTACTCGTAGGCAGTACCCGCTAATTGAGCGCTTCCAAAGAGGCGAGCACTTGAGCCTTCCGTGGAGCGCCTACCGCGCGGGCTATCTCGAACCCCTTGCTATCGAGGATGAGCGTGGTTGGGGTGGAGAGGATTCCCACCTTTCGGACCAGTTCCAATTTCTCTTCGGCATCGATATCTATATGTATAACTCCAACAGATATAGCTGCGACCTCGCCCAAAATCACACGCGTTGCTCGGCACGGGGTGCAGAAGGCAGAGGAGAACTGCAGGAGAGTCGCGCGCTCGCCGAGAGCGCCAATATCGGCAGGCGTTAATCGAAGACGGTGCTCGCGACCTGCTCTATCGCGGACCCGGCCATCACGGTGGCGATACCAGTAGCCATAGCCCGTAGCGATCGCCAAGACGATCCCGAGTATCACCAGATTCTCCACGAGGGTATTCTTCCACTATGGCGAAGCTCTTGTTACTTACCAACTCTCGCCACTCCAGCGCGGAGGTTCTGCCCTCTCTTACGCTCTTGCAACACCAGGTCCGCATCCTTCCCGCTGAAGTATCTGTGCTGGTTGATGCGCCCTCTATCGATTTACTCCTGATTGATGCGCGCCGCGATCTTGGGGCGATGAAGAATCTGACTCGCCTGCTCACCTCTACCGGAGTTGGTGCACCAGTAATGGTCGTTGTTACTGAAGGCGGATTACCAGCGCTCACCTCTGAATGGGGCGTTGATGAGTGCATACTTGATTCTGCCGGTCCGGCCGAGGTGGAAGCACGTGTGCGTCTTGCCATCTCTCGTTACAAAGAAACCGTTGATGCACGCAATAGCTCTGGAAATGGAAATGAAATTCGCTCCGGCGAGGTTGCTATCGATGAGCACTCGTACACCGCACGCGTCAAAGGACGCGCACTTGATTTAACGTATAAAGAGTTTGAACTTCTTAAGTACCTCGCGCAACATCCTGGTCGAGTCTTCACGCGCGCCCAACTTCTCCAAGAAGTCTGGGGATACGACTACTTCGGGGGCACTCGGACGGTTGATGTCCATATTCGTCGCCTTCGTGCCAAATTGGGCCCTGAATTCGAGGCGATGATTAGCACGGTGCGCCATGTTGGGTACCGATTTAACGCCGCAGGTACCGAAAACCTTACGGGCATTCTCGATTAATAAATCCTGAGAGTAGACTTTTCGGGGTCGGGCCCTCCGCCCGAAGTCTGACCGATGGGGGAAATTGTGAAGAAAAAAATTATCGCTCTGCTCGCGGGAGTCTCGCTACTTGGCGGACTGCTCTCGGCAAGCAATGCAAACGCTGCCAACGCACCACTTCCTGGTGGACCATGGCCAGCTTGCGTAACCGCTACTGACTTTTTCTGTATTGAAAGCGTTTCAGTTGATAATGGACGAGGCACCGTTGCAAATCTCCAATGGGTAGCAAGTGGTACGGCAAATCCTGTTGAAGCTGCCGCACCTGCTCCAGCTCCTGCACCTGCAACAAGCCCTGCTGCCGCTGATCCAGCTGCATCGCCAGCTGCATCACCTGCCGCTGCTGCACCAGCTCCCACGCCTGCTGCACCAGCAGTTGTTGCCCCTGAGGTTGAGACCGTTGCCAGCACAGTCACACGTACTGGTCGCTGGACATCAACCAACTGGAACTCAGCGCGATTTGGCGTCAAGGGTTACGACGGAATTTTCATTAATGCTCGTCCAACATTCGCAAGTTCATCAAATCTTTGGACGACTATCGAACCAATATTTGTTAACGCTGCAGATAACAAAACTTTCCTAGCAAATAACAAAGCCTCAGGAAAGAATGCCAGCCTTGATGCCGACACCATCTTCACAGCGAAGATCCGTGTGAAGTCTGATTACCAACCAAATATCACTCTTGGTGCTGGTGCAGGCATGACGATGAAGGCAACTGATGGCAGTGGCTACCGCGTTTTGACTTTAACAGGTAAAGCAGTCACCGTTGCATTCGCTGCAGATTCAAAACAGTGCCAAGGCGAGACTGGCAAAGCAACTTCACGCTATGCCACCTTGCAGGCAATCTCCTTCACAGAGTTTGGAATTGATGGCGTTTCAAATGACATCATCGTTCTCTCTGATGGACTCTGCAAGCTATCGAGCCCAGTATGGAATGCAGCAGATAAGTCATTCGTCTTCACTGCAGCTGCACCGCACTTCGATGTTGACGGTACAACCGTTATTCGCGGTTTCTATCGCGCATACATCCCATTTAACGATGCAAAGGTTCTATGGGGTCTAGCAAATCCAAATGACGCGGCTAGAGCGCTCGAACTCTCCGTTACAACAGAGGGATCCTCTGGTGAACAGGTTGTTGAGAGTGCGAACATAGCGGCAAAAAATGGTGTCATCAGCATCGAGTACGAAGGCTTCCAGTATTCACAGCCAAAACTCTCGGTGAAGATGAAGAAGGGCTACAAGCCAGCAGCGTCAGCAGTTGTGAAGACGCCTGCTAAGAAGACCATCACTTGCGTGAAGGGCAAAATCACCAAGAAGGTCACTACCAAGGCTTGCCCAGCTGGCTTCAAAAAGAGGTAGTAACTAAATCCACCATCGGTTAGTGAAGAGGCTGGTATTGCGAAAGCAGTGCCGGCCTCTTTTTCAAAAAGAGAGAGATTATTTATGAAAATCAAAGTAGTGGTAGCCGCGATGCTCGCCTCGCTCTTGATAGCTACTCCGTCGATTGCCAATACAGCACCTGACGAGCAGTTCTATTTCAAAATTAATCCTCCCGGACCGGAATACATTGGTTACGCATCTTCAAACTCTTTCGAATTGCGAATGTCGAACTCTTCATACATTCAAGTTAAATTCAAAGATGTACCAAATGCAGAGCAACTACGGGCAATTGATGCAATTTACGAATGCGGTAAGCCCCAATCAAAATGTGTGCCAAGTGATCAAATGAGCCAGAACAAGTTAACTGGTATGTACAACGCGCTCCTTGGACCTTGTTCTACCCAAACCTCAGTTGATTGCATCACTTCGCTTTCAGCAACTAAAAGTGATGGCACCTTAATATCAGGGAAAGTTTCTAACGAATTTACTAGCTACAACCCGCAAGGGTTTGTCGGTGATCCATCGATAAATCTCCCGACTAGTGGCAGCTCCTTTGTGTACGACATCCCAGAGTTGCCTCATGCAGGTGGCACCAAGTATTTAGTAGTCGCCCAATTAGATGGTAGAAAAGTTTGGAGTAGTCCAAAATTTGCTGAGCCAAATCTTCAACTGGGCATATTTGCTGTCTCGTTTATTAACGGGTCATTTAATCCCAACACCACCCCATCGGATTTAACGCCTTCAGGAAGAGGGCCCAATGGTGAACCACCAACCTTGGCAATTGGTCGAAATCACCCGCACCTTGAGCAATGTATTCAACAGAGTAGAACGCAATGCGCAATCCCCCATCCACTCCCGCTCGATGTGAACTTCTCTCTTTCAATAAAGCTCTCTTCGCAAATCAACGGTTGGCTCCATGGGCGGGTCAGTAACGCCAGCGCCACTTTGGCGGCAAATTCTGATGGATCTACCCAATTTCAGGTGACGGCAAAGCCTGTTGTAGTTCCAATGGTTGGGCTCTTCTCAAAGAAGAGCGAACTCACTCCAGAGCTCACCTCTTACTACACCAATATCCCCAAACCAATGGGCGGCACTGGTCTCTGCAGAGACTTTACTGATACGCCACAGTGCTTGCGGCAACAAACAAGTTTTGGCTCCGAAGGAATGGAAGAATTTTTACTTTGGTTAGCCATGATGAAAGAGAAAGCAATCGCCGCGCCAACCCAATGGAGTATCCGAACAATTAGTGATGGTGGCGATCTAGATCGCGCTTGCTACCAGAATAATAAATCGGTCAGCGGCATTGTGATGACTAACGCAACAAATTACATAAGCGGTCCACCTATTTTTAATACGGCAACGCAAACTCTTGATTACAAAGTTGCCGCCCCACACTTCCTCCCTAACGGTGCGGTCTTCAAAGGTACTTATGATCTACTCATCGATTCTCAAGTTGCACGATGCCTATATGGTTTTAGCAACGCTCCAGTTCAAGCATCAATCAGTGTGCTAAGCGCCGAAGGGGTTGAACAGGTATCAACAACATCCGTTGAAGAGAAGAATGGTTGGATTCACCTCTTCGCACAAGGATTTACCTTCTCTAATCCGACCCTTCGAGTAAAAATGACCCAAGCGCCATTAGTTACTCCAACAGAACAGAAGAGTGAGCCAATCAAAGTTGCTACGCCTAAAGCCAAGACAGTTACAAAGAAGTTGCAAAAGACAATTTCTTGCAAACGTAGTAAATCAATAAAGAAAATAACCGGTCAGAATCCAAAATGTCCAAGTGGTTATGTGTAGTCCTAGCTCTCACGGAGTTGCAGGAATAATTTTGTCGCTCACGTAGTTATAGACTTACATGGTGATGGAATCAATCTGGACGCCGGAAATACCAGGCAAAGCTTTTGAGGAGTTCCTCGCTAAGAATCTTGGTGTTGCTAAAGCACAGAAGTATTGGGAGCCTGGAGATAGCGCTCTGCCGGCGCTCTATCTAAGCCATGGCGCTCCCCCAGTCTTCGATGACCGCGAGTGGATGGATGATTTCTTCCGTTGGGCACAATCCTTTCCAAAACCGCGCGCCATCCTGATTGTGAGCGCGCATTGGGAGTCGGCCCCACTTGCCCTCTCAACTCCCCATGGCAACGCCGGCTTGGTCTATGACTTCGGTGGATTCGCTGATATCTACTACACGATGCGTTATGACACTCCCGATGCTTTTGATCTAGCAGCAAAAATTACTTCTCTGATGCCAGAGAGCGAACCGGTACATCAAAGTAATTCCCGAGGGCTCGATCATGGCGCGTGGGTGCCACTTAAAGTTATGTATCCACTTGGTGATGTTCCAGTTATTCAAATGAGTATGCCAACGCATGACCCAGAGAAACTCCTTGCTTTAGGAGAGAGACTTAAACCTCTCCGCGAAGAGGGAGTACTGATTATTGGTTCTGGTTTTATGGTTCATGGGTTACGCCATGCCACACACGAAATGCTTTTCTTTAACAAGATTCCCGCTTGGTCGCAGGAGTTTGATGCTTGGGCTGATGAAGCGCTTCGCTCAGGAAATATTGATGAATTAGCTAAATACAAGAGCGTAGCGCCTGGCATGCCCTATGCCCATCCAACAGTTGAGCACTTCACACCGCTCTTCGTTGCTCTTGGCGCAGCATCCACTCCCGATGCGCCATTTAAGACAGCAATCAGTGGCTATCGTTTTGGTTTCTCACGACGTTCAATAGAAGTGGCTTAAACGTTTACTAGCAGAGCGGAACAACATCCTCAATTGCGCGTTGTTTCTCGCCGGAGAATCTTTGGGTTAGAGAGACAAAGAGTGGTGGAACTTCGCGATTAGAGTTTGGCAAGCGACAGACTGAGCGTTGCAGAATGCTCTCGCCCTTAACTCGTAAAACAATCCGTGGCTCCTCCAAAAGGATGCTCACCCAATCATCGCCATTACCATCGAGGTAGTAACCAACTAGCGTTGATGCTTGATCGCCCTTCTCTACACC
>JBIJBY010000133.1:0-2938 GCA_044344975.1 Candidatus Nanopelagicaceae bacterium
TTATAAACCACCCAATCACCCCACTCTGGAAGTTCAGGTCGTCTCCAGCGAGCAATCGTGGCATCAATTTCTGTAAGGGGTCCGCTATGTAGAACATCAAAGGTGATGTATGTAAACGCACCCATCGCCAGCGCTGCGTTACGAATATGCCAAGAGACCGGACGCTTTAGCTGATCCATTTATTCGACCGTCACAGACTTCGCAAGATTCCTAGGTTGATCTACATCATATCCCCGAATTACAGCCGACTCGTAGGCAAAGAGTTGCAGCGGCAAGACTGCAAGTAGGGGCTGAAATAAGAGTGGCGCATCTGGGATTCGAATTGCTCTTGCATCTGAAATGGAAACATCGCTCTCGGATGCGATGATTATTGCTCGTGCGCCACGTGCTTGAATTTCCTGCACATTACTGAGCATCTTGTCGTGTAGTGAACTCTTTGGACTTGGCATGATGACCAACACCGGAGTGCCCGCTTCAATAAGCGCAATTGGTCCATGTTTTAACTCACCTGCAGCAAAGCCCTCTGCATGCAGATACGCCAATTCTTTTAACTTCAGAGCACCTTCAAGTGCAACTGGATATCCCACATGTCTACCCAGAAAGAGGATCGATCGCGCCTCTTTGAACTCTTCGGCCAACTCTTTCAACCGCTCTGAGGTCTCTAAATACCTCTCAATTTTTATTGGCATCTCATCTAGTTCATCGAGAATATCGCGCACTTCATCGACAAACTTAATTCCTCGAACTTGTGCAATATATAAACCAACAAGATAAGCGGCAACTATCTGGGTCAAAAATGCTTTTGTCGAAGCGACGGCAATTTCAGGTCCTGCCTGGGTGTAAACCACTCCATCAGATTCACGTGGAATTGATGCGCCATGGGTGTTGCAGATTGAAATGACCTTAGCCCGCTGCTCTTTTGCGTGGCGAAGGGCCATCAACGTATCCATCGTCTCACCTGATTGGGAGATTGCGATTACGAGAGTGTTGCGAGTAATGATGGGGTCTCGGTAACGAAACTCAGAGGCTAATTCAACTTCAACCGGAATTCGTGACCAATGCTCAATGCCATATCTTGCAATCATGCCTGCGTGAAATGCCGAACCACAGCCGATGATTATGATTTTTTCTATGTCCCGCAATTCGTCATCGCTAACTCGAACTTCATTGAGTGCCAAGCTCCCAGTCTCATCAATTCGCCCTAGTAAACAATCAGCAAGCGCCTTAGGTTGTTCCATAATTTCTTTAGACATGAAATGTGGAAAACCATTCTTTTCGGCAGCGCTAGCATCCCAAGTCACTTCGAATTCTCGAGCCTGTTCAGTTGCCCCATCAAAATTAGTGATTGCATAACTGGAAGCTGTGAGGGTAACAACCTGATTCTGTCCAATTTCTAGGGCGCGCTTAGTAAAGGAAATAAACGCGGCCACATCTGAAGCAAGGAAATTAGCGCCAGAACCCAAACCAACGACTAATGGCGAATTGCGCCGCGCCCCAACAATTGTTCCAGGTGAATCAACAGCGATAGCGACAAGAGAGAAGTTTCCCTGCAGCTTCTGGCAAACCTTCTGCATAGCCAGCGTTAAATCGCGAGTCTGTGAGTACTCAGCGCCAAGTAGATGTGCAACCACCTCTGAATCAGTATCTGAAGTAAAGTAATGACCAAGCTTTTCTAGTTCAACTTTCAATGCGTGGTAATTCTCAATAATTCCATTATGGATTAGAGCAACTTTCTCATCAGGATCAAGATGTGGATGGGCATTTCGATCGATTGGCGACCCATGAGTTGCCCAACGAGTATGTCCAATCCCAACTTCACCGACTGGCAGCGATTTATCTCTTAGCGCTGCCACCAAGACCGCTAGTTTTCCCGCTCGCTTTGCGGTCGTGATTTTTCCATTAGCAAGGATCGAGATGCCAGCAGAGTCGTATCCTCGATATTCCAGACGAGCCAAACCTTCCAGGAGTGGAATTGATGCATTGGAATCTCCGGTATATCCGACGATTCCGCACATTGTTTTCTGACCTTCTCCCTCTTTTGTCGTGCAATGGTGAAATATTTAGTGGGCTCCGTACCGCTGCCTCACTATGCGAGAGATGGAGGCTACGGCGCTCCGCGCTCGCTCAATAGTATCGGCCTCTGCCATAACTCTCACTAAATCTTCCGTTCCCGAAGCGCGCACCAGGATTCGTCCATTTTCGCCCAGCGAGCTCTCAGCATCGCTAATCGCCTTTTGTACATCGAGATCCGCGAGAGCTTGCGATTTATTAACGACGGGCAGATTTTCAAGTACTTGCGGAAAGTGGGGGAAAATATTTGCTAAAGATTCTCCCTGGATGGCTCCACTTTTAATGAGAGCCAAAATTGCAAGCGAAGTGAGGATGCCATCACCCGTTGTGGAGAGTTCTCTAATAATCACGTGGCCGGACTGCTCGCCGCCAAGGGATAAACCCTCTTCATTAATTCGCTCTAAAACATAACGATCGCCGACATTTGTAATCTCAACAGATATTCCTGACTCAGCCATCTTCTTATGAAATCCAAGATTGCTCATAACTGTTGTGACAACCGTATTCTTTTTTAACTTTCCCTTTTCGGACATGGCAAGAGCAAGTGCTGCCAGAATCGCATCACCATCGATGATGTGTCCCTGTCGATCTACAAGCAGTGCGCGATCGGCATCGCCATCATGTGCGATTCCCAGATCCGCCCCTGAGTTACGCATTTCTTGCTGGAGCACCTCCAAGTGAGTTGAGCCAACGCCCTCATTAATGTTTCTTCCATTTGGCTCGCCTCCGATGACCCGAACTTCTGCCCCTAGTTCTCGCAATACTTGAGGTGCAACATGAGCGGCAGCGCCATTTGCGCAATCCACGATAAGAGTGAGTCCAGATAGCGAGATATCAATTGATGCTTTGAGATGGTCGATGTACCGCG
>JBIJBY010000134.1:0-2930 GCA_044344975.1 Candidatus Nanopelagicaceae bacterium
GATTCCTACGTGGCCGTCGAAAAATATCTTCTTGTTAAGCAAGGTGTGTTCACTAACATGCGTCAACGCGGACCAGTCAGTTTTATTCTCGATAAAACCGTAACTGATGTAATTGATGCCGCTTACGCAGAATTAGAGGCGTTAGTTAAGCGTTAAAAAGCGCTGGAATTGTTCGTTGATGTGCTTCTTTAATGTGAAGCATTGATAGCGATAAAACGCCAGAAATCTCCAGGTTTTCACCACCAGAATTTCCTAATCTTGTAGTGGTGATTCCAGCGTCCGTGGCCTTTCCGACAAGATAATTTGAGTCTTCCGGAGCCACAGCTATCAGGATGCGCCCAGAACTCTCACTAAAAAGATGCATAAATGGATCGCCATGAATAGATATTTTTGCTCCGGTCTTTGATTGGAGCAGCATCTCTACTAGCGCAACCGCCAAACCACCATCTGATAAATCGTGGGCAGCAGCAATGTAATCGCGTTGCGCAAACATGAAATGTGCAAGTGCCATCTCTTTTTGAAGATCAACTCTTGGTGGTAGGCCACCAAGGTGACCATGAATATCTGCCCATTCGCCACCAGATAGCTCTTCGAGTGTTTCACCTAGAAGGATAAATTCTTTTTCACCACTAAATTTGTAGGAGATTACTTTACGGACATCATCAATGACGCCGAGAATTCCGATTACTGGCGTCGGCACAATCGCGACGTCGCCTGTTTGGTTGTAGAACGAAACGTTCCCGCCTGTAACAGGTAATCCCATTTCCAGTGCGCCATCGGCAAGAGCTCGCACGCTCTCAGAGAATTGCCACATGACTCCTGGATCCTCTGGCGATCCAAAATTAAGGCAATTAGTGATTGCTAGTGGTTTCGCTCCAGTCACAGCGACATTACGAAACGCTTCAGCAAGCGCCAACTGAGTTCCTTGATAGGGATCGAGTTTGCAGAACCTGCCATTGCAATCCGTTGCGACAGCTACTCCTAGAAAACTTGCTTCATCAATTCGAATAATTGCTGCATCACTTGGAGCTGCAGCAACTGTATTGCCTTGTACATATCTATCGTATTGCTCGGTGATCCACGATTTATCTGCAATGTTTGGTGAAGAAATAATTTGCAATATTGCATCAGCGAGCTCTTGCTCACCTTGCGGTCGCGGAAGGTTTTCAGCGGCATCTGCATTTAATGGCTCCTGATATTCCGGTCTTTTATATGGGCGGTTATAGACCGGGCCATCATGTGCGACAGTGCGAGGCGGAACATCAACAATTAGCTGGCCATGCCAGGTAATTTCTAAGTGTTTTCCATCGGTCACTTCACCAATGACAGTTGCAACGACATCCCATTTCTTGCAGATTGCCAGGAACTGATCAATCTTCGTCGGCGGCACAATTGCACACATTCGCTCTTGAGATTCACTCATGAGAATCTCTTCAGGCGAAAGATTGGCATCACGGAGCGGTACTCGATCAAGCTCGATGCGCATTCCACCAGCGCCTGCTGAAGCAAGTTCACTGGTGGCACATGAGAGTCCAGCGCCTCCTAAATCCTGGATTCCAACTACCAAATCAGCGTTGAAAATTTCGAGCGAACATTCAATAAGAACCTTCTCGGTAAATGGATCACCCACCTGAACTGCAGGGCGCTTCGTCGGCTTTTTCTCACTAAAAGTTTCACTCGCAAGAACTGATACGCCGCCGATGCCATCGCCACCTGTTTTTGCGCCAAAGAGAACGACAAGATTCCCGGCGCCCGATGCCTTCGCAAGTTTTATATCTTCGTGTTTCATCACACCAACACAGAGCGCGTTCACCAAAGGATTACCCAAATACGATTTATCGAAAACTACTTCACCGCCAACAGTTGGCACACCTATGCAATTGCCGTAGCCACCGATTCCTGCAATCACTCCAGGTAGAACGCGCTTAGTATCAGCTGCATCGGCAGGACCAAAGCGGAGTGGATCTAAAATAGCAACTGGTCTCGCGCCCATCGTCAAAATATCTCGAACAATTCCACCAACACCTGTTGCGGCACCTTGGTAGGGTTCAATAAATGATGGATGGTTATGCGACTCCACTTTGAAAGTCACTGCATAGCCTTGCCCCACATCGACAACGCCCGCATTTTCACCAATACCTACTAATAAAGCATCAGATTTCGGCGCTTTCTCACCGAATTGGCGCAAGTGCACTTTCGATGATTTGTATGAGCAATGTTCGCTCCACATCACTGAGTACATCGCTAATTCGCTAGAGGTAGGTCGCCGATTGAGGATCTCTCGAATTCTTTGATACTCATCTTCTTTTAAGCCCAACTCACGCCATGGTTGGTTTGTCTCAGGTGTGATCGCTGCAAGATCTACAGTGTCGAGCGCCATATTTAAACTCTCGCTTTAACAAGAGAGGTAAAGAAAGCTAATCCATCAGCGCTTGCACCCGTTAACGAATCAATTGCATGTTCAGGATGAGGCATGATGCCAACTACATTGCCACGTTTATTAGTTATTCCTGCAATTGCGCCACGAGATCCATTGGGGTTCGCGCCTACATAACGTGCAATTACTTGGTCATTCTCTTCTAATTCTTCTAATGTTTTATCATCACATTGATAGGAGCCTTCGCCATTTTTCAACGGAATGATGATTCTTTCACCAGAAGTGAAATCACTTGTCCATTCGCTCTTTACATTAACGATTTCGATTTCCTGATCGCGACATAAAAAATGGAGTCCAACATTGCGAGTTAACGCTCCAGGAAGTAGATGGGATTCGCAGAGCACTTGAAACCCATTGCAGATACCAAGGACGGGTAATCCACTTTCAGCAGCTGGAATTATCGCGCTCATGATTGGTGAGAATCGAGCAATTGCACCACAGCGTAAGTAATCCCCATACGAGAAACCACCAGGAAGAATTATCCCTGCAACGC
>JBIJBY010000135.1:0-2911 GCA_044344975.1 Candidatus Nanopelagicaceae bacterium
AAAGAAGGGCGAAGACGCGTTGTAATTCCCTCGCCAAACATTGAAGTGGCAAAGTGGTCGAGCGTGCCCTTGAGGTGAGCCATCGTAATTCCTTTATCAATGACCAATCCCTCTACCTGATTGAAAACCGGTGTATGTGTGGCATCAAGTTCATCCGAACGGAAGGTTCGCCCCGGGCAAATAACGTAAATCGGTGGAGTGCGATCTAACATTGTTCTGATTTGTACGGGTGAAGTATGGGTACGCAAAACTAATTTTGAAGATAAAGGTTCAATGAAGAATGTGTCCTGCATCGTGCGGGCTGGATGATCTGCAGGGATATTTAACGCATCAAAATTGAGCCACTCTGATTCCAACTCTGGACCTTCAGCTACTTCGTACCCGAGCCCGATAAATAAATCAGATATGTCATCACGCAGAATAGTTAAAGGATGGAGTCCGCCTCGCTGGGTTACTCTCGTAGGGAGAGTTACATCTACCCGCTCTTCGATCAATATTCGTTCATCGCGCAAGCGAGTTAATTCGCTCTCTCGCGCAAGGGCTAGCGCAGTAATCTCATTTTTGACCGCATTGATTTCTTGACCACGCGTTGCTCTCTCTGCTGGAGGGAGCGAGCCAAGTTCGCGGTTAGCCAATGCAATTGGTGATTTATCGCCCAAGTGCGCCAAACGAGCGCTCTTAAATTGAACGAGATCCTGAGCATCGGCAAAAGCGCTTTGCGCCGTCGCTATGAGTTGTCGAAGATTCTCGGGCATTACGGAATTCTAGCGTTCGATTAAGAATTGGCGTGGAAGAGGGTGATTGCCACGGCGGTCGCCAAATTTAGACTTTCGGCCCTTCCGCGCATTGGAATCGAGACGACTTCATCGGCAAGTGCAGTGATCTCACCCGTTAAGCCACGAGCCTCATTGCCAAATATCCACAGCGCGTCTCTACCGCTAACTTCCGGCAGGGTTTTCGCGCCTTGGCCATCGGTGGCATAAATCTTTCTTCCATGCGCTCGGGATTCTTCGATCGCACGTGCAATGTCAACCTCACGCAGCAGCGGTATATGCCATAAAGATCCGGCAGTGGCTCGCACCACTTTTGGAGAAAATGGATCCGCGCTCCCCGGAGATAACAAAACACCGGCAGCCCCAAGCGCATCGGCAGTTCGAATTATTGTGCCCAAATTCCCCGGATCGTTAACTTCAAAACAATATATAAGTGGAAGCGCGTTCTTCTTATAAATCTCTTCTTCGTTTAGTCGTTCTTCGCTGGAACAGATTGCCAGAACACCTTGAGCAGATTCAACGGTTGAAATTGATGCCATAACTTTTTCAGAGAGATAAACTGCTTTAGCCAGTATCGATTGAGTTGATTGCGCCGATTGAGATAAAAGCTCGGCACCAGTTTCCGTTACATAAAGGTTGACAATGGGAAATCTTTTCGATCTGAGCGCCGCTTCGAGCGCAGCTGGTCCTTCAGCAATAAATTGTTTTGCTGCTTTTCGCCCCTTAGATGCATGAAGAGCCTTCACGCGAGCAACGTGGCTCGAATGAAGGCTCTTAATAACTTCGTTAGGAGAGGACAACGTTCTTTCGCGCTACCTCAACGAGTGCGGTAAATGCTGCTGGATCGTTCACTGCCATGTCGGCAAGAACGCGACGATCGACATCGATTCCTGCAACCTTTAACCCTTGCATAAAGCGGTTGTACGTCATGTTGTTTGCACGCGCCGCCGCATTGATGCGTGTGATCCAAAGGCGTCGGAACTGACCCTTCTTATCTTTACGATCATTGAACGCATAAACCATTGAGTGGGTAACTTGCTCTTTTGCTCGCGAGAAGAGCCTTGAGCGTTGGCCGGTATATCCGCTTGCCCGCTCAAGTGTGGTTCGACGCTTCTTTGCGGCATGAACACCGCGCTTAACTCTTGCCATTGTTGCTCTCCTTTACTTCAAACCAAGTAGGCGTTTTGCCGTATTGCTTGTCGCATCATTGGCGACTACATCTCCCGATAGGCGACGGGTGCGACGAGAAGATTTGCCCTCTAGTAGATGGCGCTTTCCGGCTCGCTCGCGTTTGATTTTTCCGCTTCCGGTCAGCTTGAAGCGCTTCTTTGCGCCGCTGTGCGTCTTCATCTTTGGCATAGCTTCCTCACTTCGTGTTATCTCGTTTAGTACTTTAGTTTGAGCCCTTGCGCTTTGTGGGCGCGAGGACCATGACCATATTTCTTCCATCAAGTTTGGGTGCAAACTCAACGGTGGCAATTTCAGCAACATCCTCAGATAACTTCTGCAGAACTCTGAAGCCAGTATCAGGACGAGCCTGTTCTCTGCCTCGGAACATCATCGTTACTTTCACCTTGTCGCCGCCAAGAAGGAAACGTTCGATATGAGCTTTCTTTGTCTCATAGTCGTGCGTGTCGATCTTTGGGCGCATCTTCATCTCTTTGACCACGACATGTGTCTGGTTCTTCCGAGCCAACCGCGCTTTCTGAGCGATTTCGTATTTATACTTTCCGAAATCCATCACTTTGCATACTGGCGGTTGTGCATCTGGAGCAATTTCAACTAGGTCAAGACCAACTTCTTCTGCCATGCGAATTGCTTGATCGATTGCAACTACCCCAATCTGCTCACCATTAGGCCCGATTAATCGAACTTCTGGAACGCGAATGAGATCATTGATGCGAGGATCTGCGCTGATGTGTTCTCCTTGTTCGTCGAATTACCTATGACATTGCTACGCAAGGAGAGACCGCCCCAAACCCGCTCCACATGGGTTCGTGAAGCTGGACGTGATACCTCATAAAGCCCTCGTGCGGGCTAGAGGTGGGAGCTTGGCTCCTCTTTGCGCTTCCTTGATTGCTCAAGGAGTAGCCCAGAGGGTACCGCAGCCCGGCAGAGCTGCGCCAATCCCGGAACGA
>JBIJBY010000043.1:0-10334 GCA_044344975.1 Candidatus Nanopelagicaceae bacterium
ACCATTTGACTTAGCAGAAGCCGAAGGCGAGCTGGTAGGTGGATTCCACACCGAGTATTCGTCGCTTAAATTTGCGCTCTTCTTCCTCGCTGAATATGTAAACATCGTTGGTGTTTCCGCCCTGGCTACAACGCTCTTTCTTGGTGGTTATCACGCACCTCCTGGGCTCGGCTTCACCGAAAGTTGGCTTGGTGGATGGTTCACATTCATTTGGTTCTTTATAAAAGTTGCTCTTTTCTTCTTTGTCTTTGTTTGGTTGCGCGGCACATTGCCTCGCCTTCGGTACGACCAGTTCATGCAATTTGGCTGGAAGGTTCTTATTCCCGCAAATATTGCTTGGATCATGATTGTTGCTGTTTTGCGTTACTTCACAACTAATGGCGCATCGCGTGCATCAATTCTTATTTTTGGCGGCGCAGTTTTGTTACTTTTCCTTATCGGAAGCTCACTCTATGAGCGGGCTAAGAGTAAGAAAGCCACCGTAACCCATTCAGCTTTGGATGCACCCGCACCTTATCCAGTGCCAGAACTACCTATGAAAATCTCAACCTTTACTGTTCCAAGAGCGGAGCGCGAACGTGAGTGAATTAGAGCCAAAGCGCGCCATTGATGGCGCCGCTGAAGAATCAATCCATATTCCAATAGATGGTCCGGCACCACTCTTCACCCAACTCAAGGGTTTCTGGACCACTTTTGCTGCACAATTCAAGAAGGTCACGACCGTTCAGTATCCAGAGGTTAAAGAGCCAACCGCACCAAGGTTTCATGGTCGCCATCAATTAAATCGCCATCCAGATGGTCTTGAGAAGTGCATTGGCTGTGAACTATGCGCTTGGGCTTGTCCTGCAGATGCAATTTACGTTGAAGGTGCAGAAAACACCGATGACCAACGGTATTCACCGGGTGAGCGGTATGGCAAGGTTTATCAAATTAATTATCTACGTTGCATCTTCTGTGGCTTATGCATTGAAGCATGCCCAACTCGTGCGCTCACGATGACCAACGAGTATGAATTAGCGGACGATTCCCGTAAAAAATTAATTTTTGAGAAGGAAGATCTGCTTGCTCCGCTGCGCAGTGGAATGTTGCAACCACCACATCCGTATTATCCAGGAACTGATGATCAGGATTATTACCACGGTCGAGTCACCGAAGCGCACCCTTCTCAGGAGCAAAAGTGAATATCGCCGCAATCGTAAATAATCAGACGCAAACTCCCGAAGCTGTCCTTTTCTTTATCCTCGCTCCGATTATGGTTCTCTCGGCTCTAGGAATGCTCATCGTGAAAAAAGCTGTTCACTCCGCGCTGCTATTGGCTGTCGTGATGGTGGGACTGGCAATTCTTTACATCGCTAACGAAGCGCCATTCCTTGGTATCGTGCAAATAGTCGTATACACCGGCGCGGTCATGATGTTATTCCTCTTTATTTTGATGTTGGTAGGCGTTGATTCTTCCGATTCCCTTGAAGAGACCATTAAGGGGCAGCGAATTGGCGGCGTTCTTGGCTCTGTTGGTGTGGGCTTCTTGTTGATTTCCTTGCTCAGCCGAGCTGATTTGGGTCGCGCATATTCTGGTCTGGATCTTGTCAATGGCGAGGGTAATGTCCAAGCAATCGCAAAGACGCTCTTCACTAGATATGTATGGGCATTTGAAGTTATTTCAGCGCTACTCATAACAGCTGCGCTTGGCGCCATGGTCTTAGCGCATCGCGAACGAATATTGCCACGTAAGAGCCAACGTGAACTTGCTGCAGAGCGAGTTAGGCAAAGCGCGGTGCCCGTTGCCGGTCTACCTGCTCCTGGAACGTACGCCCAACACAATGCAGTCGATATTCCAGCGCTTCTTCCAGATGGAACCCCAGCCGATGCATCGGTCTCAAAGGTAATTGCAGCACGGGGCGAGTTAGCCAATCCTGCGACCTACCGCATGAATGAAAGCGGTAAAGATAAAGAAGAAGGCGAGGAGTAGACAACTATGTCATTAGACAATTACCTCTATCTCTCTGCACTTCTTTTTACTATTGGTGCAGCAGGAGTTCTCATCCGAAGGAATGCAATTGTTGTTTTTATGTGTATCGAGCTGATGCTCAATGCATCAAATCTTGCCTTCGTAACATTTTCGCGAATGAATGGCAATATCGATGGTCAACTTTTCGCTTTCTTCACGATGGTTGTTGCGGCATGCGAAGTAGTCGTTGGCTTGGCCATTATTGTCACCATCTATCGCTCTCGTCGCTCTGCTTCCGTTGACGATGCGAGATTGTTGAAGCTCTAATGAACGGAACCTCACAAATGCTCGTATACCTCATCGCTATCCCACTTTTCAGCTCAGCTTTCTTATTACTAGGTGGCCGCGCACTCGATAAAGTTGGGCACATCATCGGAACACTTGCCTCATCCGCTGCATTTGTCATCGGATTACTTGAATTCTTTGCGATGCTCGGACGAGCGCCAGAGAATCGCGCGGTCACACAGCGACTTTTTACCTGGATTGAAGTAGGTAACTTCAACGTTGGGGCTTCGCTCTTCTTGGATCAACTTTCCATGTGTTTCGTGCTGCTGATTACAGGTGTGGGCACCCTAATTCATATCTATTCCATCGCATATATGTCGCACGATCGCGATCGACGACGATTCTTTGCATTCCTTAACCTTTTCATTGCCGCAATGTTGCTCCTCGTTCTTGGCGATTCCTACTTAAGTCTGTATGTGGGTTGGGAAGGCGTTGGTCTTGCCTCCTATCTGCTCATCGGCTTTTGGAATCAAAAGCCGGCTTATGCCACTGCAGCAAAGAAAGCTTTCGTTGCTAATCGCGTTGGAGATGTCGGACTATCACTAGCTGTCATGATTGCCTTTGTTCAGTTCGGTTCCGTCTCATTTAGCGGAGTTGCTGAAGGGGTCGAAGCAGGCAAGGCAAGTTCTTTAGCGCTTAACTGCCTTGGCGTCGCGCTCCTGCTCGCCGCAGTCGGAAAGTCAGCTCAATTCCCACTGCAAGCATGGCTTGGGGATGCGATGGCCGGACCTACGCCAGTCTCTGCGCTTATCCACGCGGCGACGATGGTAACTGCAGGCGTTTATCTCATTTCACGTTCACATTTTGTCTTTGATGTTGCCACCGTGGCACAAACGCTTGTTCTTATTGTTGGTGCAATTACGCTCCTCTTCGGTGCAATCATCGGAATGGCAAAAGATGACATCAAAAAGGCGCTTGCAGCATCAACTATGTCGCAGATTGGTTACATGATTCTTGCAACGGGACTTGGTCCAGTTGGTTATGCCTTTGCAATGATGCACTTGCTTACCCATGGATTCTTCAAAGCGGGAATGTTCCTTGGCGCGGGTTCAGTAATGCACGGCATGAACGACGAAGTGGATATGCGCAAATATGGTGCGCTTCGCAAATACATGCCAATCACCTTTATTACTTTTGGATTGGGCTATCTTGCGATTATCGGAGTGCCGCCTTTCGCAGGTTTCTATTCGAAAGACAAAATTATTGAAATTGCTCTTGATGCGGGTGGAGCTAAAGGAATAATTCTTGGTTCGATAACTCTACTTGGCGCGGCAATAACCGCTTTCTACATGTCACGCGTGATGCTGATGACCTTCTTTGGCTCGAAACGATGGGATGCTGATGCCCATCCACATGAATCCCCTTCGCTCATGACGATTCCGATGATCATTCTTGCAATTGGATCGGTCTCAGCAGGCTTCATCTTCAATATGGGAGATCGGTTCATCAAATTCCTCGAACCGGTCTTTCATAGTGAGCATGGCGAAGGCCATGGCGAAAAAGCCCATCTACTTCCACCAATCGTGGTCTCAGCGCTCGCGCTCACCGCAGTTGCAATAGGCGTATCGATTGCCATTGCAAAATATGGCCGAGGCAAGGCCATTCCAACAGTTGCTCCGAGTGATGTATCGGTATGGACCAAGGTCGCTCGTCGAGATCTACTTCAAGATGAGCTCAATGAGGCGCTCTTTATGCGCCCTGGCCAAGAGCTCACCAAAGCGCTCGCGATCGTCGACGATAAAGTGATTGATGGTGCCGTGCGCGGGGTAGGTTCACTTACCCTCGATGTGGCATCTGGCGTGCGAAAGACTCAGACAGGATTTGTTCGTTCATATGCGCTTTGGATTGTTGTTGGTGCCGTTGCAATCCTTGCCGCGATTACGTTGGTGACGCTATGAGTTCATTGACAATCCTCGGCCTGCTACCGCTTTTGGGAAGCGCTGCGCTTTTCTTGCTACCAAAAAATCGAGAGGTACTCGCTAAGCAAGTTGCCCTTGGCGTATCGATATTTGTTGCAATTGCTGGGTTGCTCATGGCCACCTCATTCGATCTTGGTCAATCAGGTCTGCAATTTATTGAGAAGTACTCGTGGATCCCAGCGTTTGGGATTAACTATGGTCTTGGCGTAGACGGCATGGCGCTCTTACTTATCTTGCTTGCGCTCATTCTGACCCCCATTGTGATGCTTGCGTGTTGGCACGAGGCTGATGGCGGTCGGTGGAGCGTGAAGACATTCTTTGCGCTATTGCTAATTCTTGAAACCATGATGATTGGCGTTTTCGCAGCTACCGATATCTTCCTCTTCTATCTTTTCTTTGAAGCGATGCTCATTCCGGTTTACTTCTTAATCGGTGGATATGGCTCCGGCGAACGGGCTGCAGCGGCAGTCAAATTCTTGCTCTATTCGCTCTTTGGTGGCTTGCTGATGCTTGCCTCGATAATTGGGTTGTACGTCGTCAGTGCAGATCAATTGGGAGCGCCAACTTTCGATGTCGTCGAATTATCAAAGCTCAGTCTCAATAATCAGACCGAGATTTTGTTATTCCTCGGCTTCTTTATCGCCTTCGCAATTAAAGCACCGCTCTGGCCATTTCATACTTGGCTACCTGATGCAGCGAAAGCGGCAACCCCAGGAACATCAGTACTTCTCCTTGGTGTGCTCGACAAGGTAGGCACCTACGGGATGATTCGCTTCTGCCTGACGCTTTTCCCAGATGCGTCGAAGCAACTTGGGCCAACAATCATTGTTCTCTCGCTGATATCAATCTTCTATGGCGCCTTCCTTGCGATATGGCAGAGCAATGGAGATATCAAGCGATTGATTTCTTATACATCTATTTCCCACTTTGGTTTTATCACGCTAGGAATCTTCGCTTTCACCGCGCAAGGTCAATCAGGATCGATTCTTTACATGATTAATCATGGATTCTCGACTGCAGCGCTCTTCCTCATTGCTGGTTGGATGATTGCCCGCCGTAACTCTTCAAAGGTTCAGGATTTCGGTGGTTTGCAACGCGTTACTCCACTCTTGGCATGGTCATTCTTTATCGCAGGAATGTCGAGCCTGGCGCTTCCTGGCCTCTCCTCATTCGTCAGCGAATTCTTAGTCCTCGTCGGAACATTTGTGAATTATCCACTAGCTGCCGTTATTGGCACTCTTGGAATTATTCTGGCAGCGCTCTACATCTTGATACCAGTACAACGTTCACTGCACGGCCCGACAACGCCAGGCAATGAAAATCTTAAAGATTTAAATCTCCGCGAGAAGATTGCAATTGCGCCAGTGATTGCAGTGATTATCTTCTTCGGTTTCTTCCCACAAATTCTCTTAGACATCATCAACCCTGGAGCGCAAGCATCAGTCTCTGCACTCAATATCGGAGGAGATAAGTAATGCCAGCTCCCAAAATTGAGTATGGAATTCTCGCCCCAGTACTAATTGTTCTTGCCTGCGCCGTTATTGCGGTGTTAGTCGAGGCCTTTGTCTCACGGCGCTATCGCTATGTCGCGCAGACCTCGCTGAGCTTTTCCGCGATTGCACTGGGTTTCCTTGCAGTAGTGCTTAATAGAAATACTTCAGGTCGTTTTGCTGAAGGTTCGGTAGCAGTGGATGGCGTGACAATTATCTTGCAAGGCACGATCTTGATTTTCGCGCTCCTTGGATTGCTATTAATTGCTGAGCGCGGCTTCCAATCGTTTACCGCTCAGGCAGCTGCCCTTCCTGGCTCTGCAGATGAACAGCGGGCGCTAGCTTCCGGGCTACAACAGACCGAAGTTTTCCCATTGACGCTCTTTGCTGTTGGTGGCGCACTGCTCTTCCCAGCAGCGAACGACCTCATCACGCTCTTTGTGGCGCTTGAAGTCCTCTCGCTTCCGCTCTATCTCATGGCAGGGCTCTCACAGCGCCGTCGCCTCCTCTCACAAGAGTCGGCATTGAAGTATTTCCTTCTAGGCGCTTTCTCTTCCGCCTTCTTCCTCTTTGGATCTGCATTCCTTTATGGATATGCGGGCACGACAACTTTCGAAGGAATCGCAAGCGCAATCCGAACATCACCTGGTAACGACCTCTATCTATTAGTGGGATTATCGATGTTAACTGTTGGTTTGCTCTTTAAAGTCTCGGCAGCGCCATTCCATTCTTGGACACCTGATGTGTATCAGGGTGCGCCAACTCCAATTACTGCCTTTATGGCTGCAGTCACCAAGGTTGCGGCCTTTGGCGCATTCCTCCGTATTTTCTACGCAACTATCGGCGGAATGGTGTGGACCTGGCGCCCAGTTCTCGTAGTCGTCTCTATTCTCACGATGGCTATTGGCACGATAATTGCGATCGCACAAAAAGATGTAAAGCGAGTACTCGCTTATTCCGCTATCGCACACTCAGGATTCTTACTTACTGGCATTGTTGCTTTCAATAAATCAGGACTTGATGCGACTCTGCTTTATCTTGTGACATATGGCTTCACTACAGTCGGAACTTTTGCGGTTGTCACCCTTGTTCGCGATGCTGGTGGCGAAGTCACTGATCTCAATCGATGGAGCGGTCTTGGTAAGCGCTCACCACTAATTGCGGGAATCTTTACCCTCTTTTTACTCGCACTTGCGGGCATTCCACTTACCTCGGGTTTTGTTGGAAAGTTTGCAATTTTCTCTGCAGCTTATGAAAGTGGGAATATCTCGGTAGTTATTGCTGGTGTTCTAGCCTCGGCAGTCGCCGCTTTCTTCTACATTCGTATAGTGGTTTTGATGTACTTCAACGATCCACAAGAGGATGGCACTTCAGTTGTGATTCCATCACCTGTTACCGCATTGACGATTGGCATCAGCGCCCTGGCGACATTGGTTCTCGGAATCTTCCCGCAGCCAGCGATCAATATGATCAATTCGCTGGCGACTTTTGTCGCCGGGTAACGGTTACAAGTGGTTAGGTTGCCATCGCTTGCACCCGATGTGGAGCGCGATTTAAGCGCTCGCATGGAAGCGGTGGAGCGCTTTTTATTTAACCATGCTGCGGGTGAATTTCCCTTTGCGACCGAAACTTCGCGACATCTAATCTCCGCAGGGGGAAAGCGCTTTCGCCCCATGCTCACCCTCCTAGCTTCAAATTATGGTGACTCAGCTAGGGAAGAGATCATCAAAGCGGCAGTCGTTGTGGAACTTACCCATTTAGCAACGCTTTATCATGATGATGTAATGGATGAGGCGCCGTTACGACGAGGTGTTGAGAGCGCAAATAAAAGATGGGGCAATTCAGTTGCAATTCTGACCGGTGATTATCTCTTTGCAAAGTCCTCACTCTTACTCGCCGACCTTGGCCCTGACGCAGTACGCCATCAGGCAATGACTTTTGAACGGTTAGTTGTTGGTCAGATTATGGAGACCGAAGGGCCACAAGGTGGCGAGGATAGCTTGGGCCACTACATCAAGGTGGTCACTGAGAAAACTGGCTCTTTGTTTGGCTTATGCGCTAGATATGGCGGATATCTCTCTGGCGCTAAACCCGAAATTGTCGAGACTTTAGTGAGATTTAGTGAAGAGCTAGGAATTGCCTTCCAACTCGCTGATGATGTAATTGATATCGAAAGCTCTTCTAATCAATCTGGAAAGACTCCTGGCACTGATTTGCGTGAAGGCGTTCCCACGCTTGTGACGTTATTAGTGCAACAGATGGCTCGTCCAGAAGATGAGCGGTTGCTTGCACTTCTCGCTGGGCCGATTCTTGATGAGGATGATGTGAGATATGCGCTGGAACAGCTCCGTCAGCATGTGGCGCTAGAAGAAGCAAAGCGCATCACTATGCAATATGCCGAGAGTGCGCGGAAGATGCTCTCAACGTTGCCGCTAAATGGCACAACCGAAGGGCTACTAAGCCTGTGTGATGCCCTGGTCTCCAGGTCTTCCTGATCGGACCATATCTGTAGCGAGCACGCTCAGTGCGAGCCAAATGGTGAGAAAGCCAATCCAACGAGAACCAGACATCTCTTCATGGTTGATGAAAACACCAACGAGAAACATAACTGTTGGTGTGATGTATTGCATCAGACCAAGAGTGGTGAGCGGCAATCGCACGGCAGCGTTGTTAAAGGCGAGCAATGGCAGAACAGTTGCAAAACCAGCCGTTGCTAAACCTAAAGAAATCCATAACCCAGATCCAAATTGCGCCGCACCTTGAATTTCAAGGCGAGTGAGATAAAAAATAGTTGGGATAGCGGCGAAGATTGTTTCGATTGCAAGTCCAATGAGTGGGTCAACCTGAAGTTTCTTTTTGATAACGCTATACAAACCCCAAGTGCAAGCAAGGCCAAGGGCGATCAGCGGAAGTTGCCCATAGTCATAGGTAAGTGCAAGAACCCCGATTGCTGCGATTCCTACCGAAAGCCATTGGAGTTTTCGCATCTTTTCCCGGAGGATGATGACGCCAAATGCAACATTCATAAGCGGAGTGATGTAGTACCCCAACGAGGATTCGACGATACGATCGACGGTGACTGACCAGATATAAATCGCCCAATTGCCAGAGACTAAACCTGCAGTTAGCGCCAGCAAAATAAACATTCGTGGATTACATAAAATCAGAAGCGCTGCTTTTAGTTGGTGGCGAAATGCGAGTGCAGCCCAGCAGACTAGAAGCGACCAAATTGCGCGGTGTGAAATTATCTCGAAAGCGCTTGCTTGACGGAGCCAACCCCAATAGATCGGGAGCGCGCCCCAAATGATGTACGCGAACAAGCCATAGAGCAGCCCACTCTGTTGTTTGTTCACTTATCCACCCTTTAGTTTCGGATTGTTTATCGATAGTTGGTGAATTGTGGCGCGAAATCCCAGCTCTCTGCTTTAACCAGGGCAATCGCATCTTGGAGATCATCGCGACTCTTGGAAGAAACGCGTAGCTCTTCCCCTTGGATCTGAGTCTTTAATGACTTAGGGCCACTATCTCGGAGAAATTTTGCGAGCTTCTTTGCATTCTCAGTAGAGATACCTTCTTTGATTTTCACATTTATTTTAAATAACTTGCCGGAGGGCTGGGGTTCGCTCGCATCGAGATGTTTTAAGGAGACGCCACGCTTTACACACTTTTCCTTGAAGACATCGAGCGCCGCTTTAGCGCGTTCTTCGCTACCTGATTCGATAGCGACAATATCGGTGCCGCTCATCGCTATCTTGGTCTCAGTGCCTCGGAAATCGAAGCGGGTGCCTAACTCGCGATCTGCTTGATTAAAAGCGTTGTCAAGCTCCATCCGGTCGACTTTAGAAACAATGTCAAAACTTGAATCAGCCATCTCTTCCTCCAATTCACCAAAGTCTATAGGCTTTTTCATATGGCTGTGACCCGCGAAGATGCGCTCCAACTCGATATGCAGGATGGGCTTGCGCGATTTCGGGCAGAATTTCTTATTGCCGACCCTGAACTCTGTTATCTCGATGGAAATTCTCTTGGGCGAATTCCAAAACGGACGGTTGACTCGTTAAATCACTTTCTTATCAATGAATGGGGAGCGAAAGTTGTTGATGGCTGGGCAGATTGGATTGATGAGGCATCACAAACAGGAAATCTCATTGGCAGGAGCGCACTTGGCGCAGCGCCAGATCAAGTCCTTGCCTGCGATACAACTTCGGTAAATCTCTATCAACTATGTAG
Source organism: Candidatus Nanopelagicaceae bacterium (assembly GCA_044344975.1). Taxonomy (GTDB): domain Bacteria; phylum Actinomycetota; class Actinomycetes; order Nanopelagicales; family Nanopelagicaceae; genus IMCC26077. The sequence goes on from JBIJBY010000043.1 coordinate 9,933, forward strand.
CGCAGCTATAAAAGCGCGTCCCGGGCGAACGAAGATCGTCACCGATGCTGCAAATTTTCCAACAGATCGATATATCTTGCAAGGACTTGCAAGGAATCTTGGTCTTGAATTAATCATAATTGATAACGAATCAAGTGGATTAGCAGAACATGAGCGAATTACTCCAGAGATTCTTGCTAAGTATCTTGATGGCGATGTGGCGCTCGTTTCACTCCAAGTGATTCAATATCGATCAGGCGCTCGATCAGATATTAAACCTCTTACTGATTTAGTTCGATCCTGTGGGGCCCTTTTGGTCTGGGATGCTTCTCATGCAGTCGGGGCGATCGAAATGGATTTCGACAAGAACGGTGTTGATTTAGCAGTTGGCTGCACGTACAAATATGGAAATTCCGGCCCAGG
>JBIJBY010000136.1:0-2838 GCA_044344975.1 Candidatus Nanopelagicaceae bacterium
AATCTTTATACCAAGCAAGGCGAGTATCAATCCAATATTGATGCCACTCTTCATCAGTTCCTGGTACGACGAAGAACTCCATCTCCATCTGCTCGAATTCACGAGTACGGAAGATGAAGTTTCCGGGAGTGATTTCATTACGGAATGATTTTCCGATTTGGCCGATACCAAACGGCGGCTTCTTCCGTGCAGTGGTGAGTACTTGATCAAAATTAATAAAAATTCCCTGCGCAGTCTCTGGGCGCAGGTAGGCAAGACCCGATTCATCTTCTACCGGGCCAAGATAAGTTTTCAAAAGGCCAGAGAATTGTTTTGGTACGGTGAATTGACCTTTATTGCCGCATGCTGGGCAATTAACTTCCGTTAAATCTTTTGGTTTCCGATTATGTTTTCCTTCAAATGCCTCTTCGAGATGATCGGCGCGATAGCGCTTATGGCATGAAGTGCACTCGGTTAAGGGATCTGAGAATGTGGCGACGTGCCCTGATGCCTCCCAAACTTCACGAGCGAGAATGACGCAGGAATCAAGTCCGACCACATCTTCACGGCCAGTGACCATCGAACGCCACCATTGGCGCTTCACATTATTTTTTAGCTCGACACCAAGTGGGCCGTAATCCCAGGAGGCGCGCAGGCCGCCATAAATCTCACTTGAGGGGAAGACAAAACCCCGTCGCTTTGCGAGGCTGACGATATTTTCTAGACGATCTGCTGCCATGGTTTTCCTCTCCATCCGGCTGGCTGTCGGCGGAGCGCCACGGTGCGGCGCTCTATATCTCAAGGGTACCGGCTGTTGCGGTGAAAAAAATGATAATGACAATCATTTCCATTTTTGCTACCCTCCTGCCCATGACCGCCAACTCCCTACCCATCCTCCTTGCCGCCCTTACCGCCCTTGCTACTGCAGCCGGTGGCTTCCTTGCGATCAAATCCAAAGATCGCCTCCATTTAGTTCTTGGCCTAGCCGCTGGATTACTTCTTGGTCTCGTCGCCTTTGATCTCCTCCCAGAAGTTTTTGCGCATAGTGAGAGCCAGTGGCTCGGAGCGCCAACTGTCTCTATTGCGCTCATCGGCGGATTTCTTGCGCTCCATTTGTACGAGCGATTTTTTGGCTCTCATGAACCAGCCGAATCAGATTACGGACACGATCACAAACATTCAGCGAATGTTGCCGGTGGTCTTGGTGCGCTGGCGATGGGCGGGCATGTATTTCTCGATGGCTTAGCGCTCGCAGTCGCATTCAAGGTGAGTAATCAATTAGGGCTCGCAGTATTTCTTGCACTTCTCGTTCATGCATTTAGCGATGGACTTAATACTGTTTCGCTTCTGATAAAAAGTGGCCATTGGAATAAGAAAGCTATCTGGTTAATTGGCGTTGATTCAGTTGCTCGCATTTCGGGCGCGGTTCTTGGATCTGTTGTTGCGCTCAGCGACGATTTTATTGCCCTCTACTTGGCAGTCTTTGCTGGAATCATTATCTACCTGGCGACAAGCCATATCTTGCCTGAAGCGCATGCTAAGCACTCATCTCGCCTGACACTCGGCGCGACCGTTCTTGGCGTCATTGCGATGTGGGCGATGGTTTCACTTCTGCACGGTACGCACGGACACGGCGAAGAGACTCATGGCGATGAAAGTTCGAAAACCGTTCCACATGACCATAGCGATGGCGAACATCATGAGGATGAAGAGCACCACGAGCATGAATAAGTCGGAGGTAAAGCTCATCTCGGTTCTTGAGCGAGTCGGTGGTTTTGCTAGCGCGCAGGAGCTTTATCAAATGCTCCGCCGAGATGGCGATGGCATTGGATTAACGACTGTTTATCGGGCGCTGCAATCACTTCTCGATGACAAGATGATCGATCTACTCCGACGGGAAGATGGCGAAGCTATCTACCGTCTCTGTGGAGATAGCCATCATCACCATCTGGTCTGTCGCTCTTGCGGCAGTGCCGTTGAAATTGAGGGTTCCTCAGTAGAGAAATGGGCCGAAGCGATCTCGAAGGAGCATGGTTTCCGCGAGGTTGGCCACTCCGTTGAACTCTTTGGTCTCTGCCAATCCTGCTAAGGATGAAGCGCTACGCCTTACCAAAGCGGCGATCGCGTTGCGCGTAGATTTCAATCGCTTTCCATAACGTCTCACGACGTACATCAGGCCAGAGCACATCCATAAAAACTAACTCCGCATAAGCAACCTGCCAGAGCAAGAAGTTACTAATTCGCTCCTCACCTGATGAGCGTAAGAAGAGATCAATATCGCTCGGGACATCAAGGTACTCCGCGAACTTCCTCTCGCTCACTTTCTCAGGGTTTACTCTCTTCTTCTTAATATCATCAGCAAGATCGAGTGCGGCATCGATAATCTCAGCGCGGCCACCGTAGTTGACACACATATTGAGGGTGAGGACTTTATTTTTTGCAGTGATTTCCTCTGCTCGTTCAAGTTCTGAGATCACGCTCCCCCAGAGTTTTTTAGAGCGCCCTGCCCAGCGCACACGAACGCCCATCTCATGCATCTGATCTAGTCGACGGCGAATAACATCCCGATTAAAGCCCATCAAAAATTTCACCTCTTCAGGTGAGCGCTTCCAATTCTCGGTAGAGAAAGCAAAGGCGCTGATTTCTTTGACGCCGATTTCGATTGCCCCTTCGACAACATCAAAGAGCGCCGCTTCGCCTGCCTCATGTCCGGCAGTCCGCGGAAGTCCGCGTTCTTTCGCCCATCTGCCATTGCCATCCATGACGAGAGCAACGTGGCGGGGAATTCTTTCTTTTGAAATATTCGGCATCTGTGGCGAGGTCATACTCGCTCCACTAACGGCAAACTACGGAGCGATC
>JBIJBY010000044.1:0-10278 GCA_044344975.1 Candidatus Nanopelagicaceae bacterium
AAAGCAAATGAACCAAAAATCTATGAGAAAAATAGTCAAATTGTTGAAGCCGTTGATGCAGGAGAATTAGATCTTGGCCTTGTTAACCACTATTACATATGGGAGGTATCAGAAGAGTTAGGTCGCCCAGTAAATGCAAAAATTGATTTCTTTCAACCAGGTGATTTGGGCAATCTGATCAATGTCTCCGGCGCTGGCGTCATGGAAACCTCAAAAAAGAGAGAGGCAACCGAAAAGTTGATTTCCTATCTGCTTGGTGAAGCCGCTCAGAAGAGTTTCGTTTCAAATACCCACGAGTACTCGTTGGTATTGCCCGAACTTAAGCCTGAAGATTTGCCTGCTTTGAGTGAGCTTAAAGGTCCCGCTGTAGATCTTTCTACGCTAGCCGATCTTCAACGTACCCAAGCGTTGCTCGTAAAAATTGGCTTGCTCTAGCAAAAGGAGAAAAGTAGGGGATTGAGAGAAGTGACCATAGTTAATCAAGAAGAGATAAGCGTGGCCCCACAGAAAAGGTCACGCTTATCTCTCTTACTTTTGGTTGCAGTTTTTAGTTCATTGGCCTTTGCGGCTATTCCGATGATTTACCTTTTTATCCGCGCAGCCAGCAGTGAACAAACAACTCTCGCAAATCTCATTTTTCGGGGAAAAACTCTCGATATTTTCCTGACAACTATCGCACTAACAGCTGTTGTTTTAACTCTAGCCACAATCCTTGGCGTAGCTCTCGGATGGATTTTGTATAACGTGCGCCTTCCGAAAAGTAATTTATTGCGCGCCCTCACCGTCTTACCCATAGCCATTCCTAGCTATGTTTTCACTTACACATGGATTGCAGTCTTTCCCGCTTTTTCCGGGTTCTGGGCAGCTACCTTCGTGCTGGTGCTATCCACCACCCCTTACGTGCTTTTGGCTGCGCTCGCGAGTTTGCGGAGAGTCGATTGGTCTCAATATGAGGTCGCTCGAACGTTAGGTTTAAATAGTTGGCAAACATTCTTTAAGGTCACGCTTCCTCAGATCCGAAATTCAATTGCAGCAGGAGCGCTCCTGGTCGCTCTTTACACGCTAAGTGATTTTGGCGCAGTTTCGCTCTTAGGCGTTGATACCTTCACTCGCGCAATCTCAAATATCTATCGAGGGTCATTTGATCGTAGCTCTGCAGCAGTGCTTGCTTTGATTTTGGTAGCAATATCACTCATCATCATCACTTTGGAAAATCGAACTCGCCTTAGTGTCAAATTACCGCGCACTGCAAATCGTCTCAACACTATTTCCGAGCCAGTATCAAAAAAGTCGCTTACCATCCCCGCCCTAATTCTCATCGCGACTTATTTAGCTCTTGGCCTCTTCATACCAATGGGAATTTTGATTAATCGCTTCTTCTCTAGCGCAGCATCGATTGATCTGTCGAATCTAGTCACTACTGGATTTTCAACCATAACCGTGGCGCTACTAGGCGCCCTCATCGCGCTCTGCTTAGGATTACCGTTGGGAATCTTGTTGCAGCAAGATTCGAAAGTAGCAAGATTGAGTGAGCGAAGCTTGTTGGTGGTGCATGCGCTACCCGGAATTGTCATGGGCCTTGCTCTGGTCTCTTTTGGATCAAAAGTAAGCTGGCTCTATCAAACTCTGCTTTTACTTGCCTTTTCTTACGCCCTACTCTTTATGGCGAAAAGTGTCGGATCAATTAGAACTGGATTAGCTCGAGTTCCGAAAAACTTAACGGAAGTCTCTTCAACGCTTGGCCTAAATAGAGGACAAACATTCTGGCGAGTAGATTTTCCGTTAGCTGCACCCTCTATTTTCTCAGGGGTGCTGCTGATCTTTCTCTCCGCAATGAAGGAGCTTCCAGCGACTCTAATGTTGCGTCCTACAGGTTTTGAAACGCTCGCAACAGAGATGTGGCGCTATACCTCGATTTCTCAATTTAGTGAGGCGGCACCTTACGCATTATTATTAGTAGTGATTGCGGCTATACCGACATTTTTGATTAATAGGCCAGATAAGAACACGAGCGTCGGAGGAGAGATTTCATGACTTCGCTGCAAGTGAGCAATCTACAAGTCATCATGGGTAGCAGGGTCATACTCTCTGATCTTAATTTGGAGATTGCTTCCGGAAAATTCGCGGCAATTCTTGGCCCATCCGGTTGTGGTAAAACCACTTTGCTTCGGTCTATCGCAGGTTTGATTACACCTTCCGCCGGAACTATACGTTTTGGTAATAAGTTGGTGAGCGTCTCCTCTTTAGTGTTGCCACCACACAAAAGAAATGTTGGGTATGTACCGCAAGAGGGTGGCTTATTTCCACATTTGCGAGTCGCAGAGAATGTTGCTTTTGCGCTCAAAGGCAAAGTTGAACGAGCAGAGCGAGAAGAGATAGTCCGACAGATGTTGAATCTTGTTGGATTATCAACTTTTGCAAAGCGCTTTCCTCATGAACTCAGTGGAGGACAACAGACTCGCGTGGCGCTAGCCCGGGCCCTTGCTGTTAAGCCTGAGATAGTTTTACTAGACGAACCTTTTGCTGCGCTAGATCAGGCGCTGCGTGGTGAGATTAGCCAGGAAGTGGTTGCGCTTTTAAAGGAGAGTAAAACAACAGCTCTCATGGTGACACATGATCGTGAAGATGCTCTTGTTTCTGCCGACGTTATTGCGGTAATGCGCACCGGAAGTGTTGTGCAATATGGCACGCCGGCTGATATCTATTTAAATCCAATTTCAGCGGATGTGGCTGAAAGTACGGGCGATATTGTCACGATTCCAGCCCGAAAAGTGAGCAATTCGGAGGTCATCTCTCCATTGAGTACTAGTAGCGCTCATCAAGTGCAAGTGAACTTTGATGGGTTGATGTTGATTAGACCAGAGGAGATATTGATTAGTCGAGTGGAAGATTCGAAAGGTGTTCGAGCAAAAATTACTAAAATCAATTACTACGGCCATGATGCTCTGATTGATTTAAGTATTGAAGGAGTGAATACTCCAGTTCGCGCCCGTGTGGCCGGACCTGAGAGCTACTCCGTGGGAGAGAACGTATTTGCTCACTATGAAGGTCCAATCAGATATTTTGTTGAGCCATAATCGAATCGTGCACATATTGGGCAAGCCCTCGAACTCGTCCTTCGTAATACTCTTTAAATCGAGAATCTTCTAGGTACATCAACGCAAGGTTTTTCTGCATTTGTACAGAGCAGGGATAAAACCATTTAGTAATTGCCTCTCGGTGGGCACGGACTGCGTTCTGAGTCTGTTCTGATTGAACGGGAAGTGAATTGCCAAAGGCTTGGACAAACATTTCGGTAGCCGTTTCTTGATCCTTTTTGGCCGCCTCAAAATCTTTTTGAGTGTACCTAGATGTACGTCGCTCTGATTCTCGATAGGTCTCGGTGTCGCCCCATCGGCGGTGAGCTTCATTTTGAAGGCGCCTCGAATCCATGGGAGCCACCTTAATAGAATTATGAGGCGATTGTCGTCTTCAATTCTCGCCGGCCACTTACTCCAAGCTTTCGATAGATGATGATTGTTTCTTGACGGATAAGTGATTCGCTGTAGCCAAGGTGCATAGCAATAGTGGCATTAGTTTTACCATCATTGATTAATTCTAGGATTTGTTCTTGGCGTGGCGTCAAAGAATTATTGATGTATTCAGGTTTTTCCAGCTCTTTGATGGTTTTACTATCCATAAAAGTTTCCCAAAAGGTGATGATCGAGCGAACACATTCAAAATACTCACTGTAATTAGTAAAAGTTTCGAGATCACACATGAAGGCGAAGCAATACACGCGCTTTGATGTGATTGGAAAGCTGACGCCCAGCGTGTAATCGGTGATTCCTGGCATTTCTAGGGCATTAGTGAAATCCCCGTAAATTGATCTTAGTTCGACTATTTGCACCTTCTGGGTGCGAAAGGTTTCAGCGGTAGGATCATCATCTGATATATGTATTGATGTCACTACAGGATGGGGAATCCTAAATCCGTAGAAGAATTCAAAATCAATTACTCCTGCATCTCCGAGATGGGCGGTAGAGACTCCTGCCAACTCGCCACTTGGGCAGATGTTTTCGCTGAGATAAACCACCAATTGTTCACGAGTGGGAAAACCAAGCATAAAATTGATTAATAGACGTAGTCGTTCACTGGCGAGAAGGGAATTCATAAGTTAAGGATAAGTCGTCAGATTTTCGTATCATGGAATTTTAGACTGTGTTGAGAAACTCTGTCCGGTCAAATGACCACCCTCGACGAGAAGAGATATTAATTTGTGAGGTTCCTTTGATTGAATGTGAATATGTCTGATTTGTCGAGTATTAGAAATAAGTTCGTCGTCGTTGCAATCACGCAAGATGAAGCAAGGGTTTGGAACACAGGTTTAGAAAAAGGAGCTCATCCAGAGCGAATATACGCACCAGATGAGAAGGGCACCCACCATCACATCCGGCAAGCGCAACACAAAGGTGGCCATGGAAGCGATCCCGCAGAGAGAGGCTTCTTTGACTTGTTGGCTCGGGAGATAGTGCAAGCTGCGGAGATATTGCTAATCGGGCATGGGGCGGGAAAGGCCAATGCCATGCTCCGTTTTACTCAATATATGGAGCGCCATAACCCAGACGTTGCCAAGAAGGTTATTGGCGCTGTGGATGCAGATCTCAACGCCCTCTCTGAGAACCAGATTCTGGCAAAAGCTCGCGATTGGTTCGATTGGTATCACCGCGAGGGTTCGACCATCACTACAACCATGCGGTAATTCGCACCTCTGTACTGGCGTTCTCCTGGCCGAGTTGCGGGAGAATACTCAGGTGTCGCAGCGCCAGTCAGTTGTCATCATCCCTACATATAACGAGGTAGAAAACCTTCGTCGTCTACTCCCGCAACTTCTTGAGCTTTCGCTCAATATTCTGGTTGTCGATGATGCCTCTAGCGATGGCACTGCTCAGGTGGCAAAAGAATTAGGAGTGAAAACTGGTCGCGTAGAAATTTTGGAGCGCTCTAGAAAATTGGGGTTAGGGAGCGCATATCGTGAAGGATTTGCCAAAGCGCTCAACTCAGGATTTACCGAAATAATTCAGATGGATGCCGATGGGTCACATCGAGTAGTTGATTTACAAAAGATGCTTCCTTACTTTACTGCGCACCCAGAGTTAGATGTTTTGATTGGGTCGCGCTGGATTCAGGGTGGTCGGGTGGAGCGCTGGTCTAAGCATCGTGAGATTCTCTCGAGATTCGCAAACTTCTATTCAAGGATGGCGCTAGGAATAAACGTCTATGACAGCACTGCGGGATTTCGAATTTACCGCGCAGCGTTGTTAAACAAGATCAAGTTGCACGAGATTGAATCAGAGGGTTATGCCTTTCAGATCGAGATGACTCGTGCAGCAAAGCGCGCGGGCGCTTTGATAACTGAATTTCCCATCACATTTATCGAACGGGAAATTGGCGTAAGCAAAATGAGCCCACGAATCGTTCGCGAAGCGCTATTTAAGGTGACAAAGTGGGGGATAGCTCGGATCTTTGGAAAGCGCTAACTACTCCGCAAATTTTGGATAGGTTAATCCAATTTGGGTGGCAATCTCGGTCATGGTTCGCATGATAGAGAGCGTCTCATCGAGTGGAAGGATTGGCGACTCTTTCAAGCCAGCATGGAAGCAGCGAGCAAACTCGACAGCCTGTTCGCGAAGTCCATGGCCTTGGTATTTTTTAGATAGGCCGCCGATGATTTCATCTCGATTATTTATCACCTTAAAGGTGCTCGGCGCATAGAACGTTCGATCGATTTCAATTCGCGCCTGCGTTCCGACAATTAAGGCTCGGTTGGGGGTTGCCGCAAGATTGGTTGTGTTGAGGAGCGCTTGGGCGCCATTTGGGTATTCCATAATGATTGAAGTCTGGCCATCGACGCCCGTAAATGCTTTGGTGCTTCGCGCCGTTATTTTGCTTGGCGTACCTAAAACCATGGAGGCGAATGAGACTGGGTAGATCCCCAAATCAAAGAGCGCCCCACCACCTAACTCTGGCTTGAAAAGTCGAAACTCTGGATCGAGGGGGAACCATTGGCCATGGTCGGCTCGCACGCTAATGATCTCACCGAGAGCGCCGCTCTTTATAACTTCACGTACAGCGATCATATGCGGTAAGAATCGGGCCCACATCGCTTCCATCAAAAGCAAATTCTTCGATCGCGCCACTGAAATCATCTCTTCAGTTTCGGTTGCGCTCATCGCAAATGGCTTTTCACAGAGGACAGCTTTACCTGCATTAAGGGCAAGGAGAGTATCCCGCTTATGCATAGGATGATGTGTGGCAACGTAAATGCCATCGACTTCAGGATCATTAACGAGCGCTTCATAGCTTGAGTAGCGATTGGCTACATTAAATAAGTCGCCAAACCAATCGGCTTTCTCTTGTGTTCGAGAACCAACGGCAACAATTTTATGATCTGGTAGGCGATGAAGATCGCGAGCAAATTGTTGCGCGATACCACCCGTGCTCAGAATGCCCCAGCGGAATGGTTTAGCTTGATCTCTCTGCGTCATGTTGAGCTCACAATCCAGCGATTAAATTCGCCTGAGGTAAAGGTGTACACGTCGACGGGTTTTCTCTTATAAATTGCGGTGAAATCTTTGCCACCACGGTACCGCATCGTACCCAGCAAGACCAGGAATGGGATAGCGGTACCGGGAGACCGAACACCCTTTAGAGTCTCTCGGTTCCATGGATTCTCTACTTTAACTCGAGATTCAAGAGCGCTCTCAGCTACCTTGAGATCGCCGTGCAGGGCAAAGAATCTCTCCCATCGTGTGAGTCGAAGGAAATAGAATCCATCAGATATCTCAACGCGCGCCATTATGTAAGCATACTTGAAACCAAGCTCGCCAAGAATTGGATTTGCTACTATCGATAGGTGGCGCTATCTCTTCGTGAGCTCGAGATAAAAGATGAAGCGGCGGCGCGGGCAGCGCATCTTGAATTCCCCGACTGGGAGTTTCTTATTCCTCTTGATTCAACAAAAAAAGTTATCGAAACTCCCTGGCTCGAACATGTCGAAGATTGTCGAAAGATGCGCCTTGGTATCAATCTCCCTAAAGGGCGGGTGCCAGCCACATTTTTTATTGCCGAGGTCAATGGCGAATTAGTGGGGCGGTCATCAATTCGTCATGAGCTCAATACTTATTTGTTTAACTACGGGGGACATATTGGCTATGGCGTACGTCCTGAATTTAGGCGACGAGGGTATGCCACTGAAATTCTTCGACAATCTCTTGGGTACATCAGAGAGCTTGGCGTAGCTGATGTCCTGATGACCTGTCTCGATGAGAATGTGGGCTCGGCAACTGTGATTGAAACTTGTGGTGGTGAACTGGAAAACATCGTGGATTTAGAGGGAAAGCCATTGCGGAGGTATTGGATCCGAGAAGGTTAGCGAGATGCTTGCATATACCCCCCAGGGTATGTTACTTTCGGCTAGGTAGGGCAAAGTTCAGGGGGTAATTGTGGCAAAGAAGTCTTCTGCAGCGGTTGCTGCTCCGACACACGCTCTTGAGGATCAAGAGCAATTAAATGCGATCATCCATCGAATGAAACGGGCGTATGGTCAACTAGGCGCTGTAGTACGGATGTTGGAAGAAGGGCGCAATTGCGAAGAAGTTGTATATCAAATTGCAGCAGTAAACAAAGCGATTAACACTGCAGCATTTACCTTGATTTCCTCAAGTTTGAAGGAATGCATTATTTTAGAACAGAGTAATTCAGAAGAAATAACAGAGAAGTTACAGAAGCTATTTTTGAGCTTGGCATAGGGAGTATTAACATGAAACGACTCGTTGCTTTATTTGCAGTTTTAGGTCTACTTGTTTCTTGCTCGAGCGTTTCAGGTGTAACCAACTTGAATGCAGAACAATTTGTCGCTAAATCTCAAGAGATGAATGTTGTTGTTGTGGATGTGCGAACTTCAGGTGAATTTTCCGAGGGACATTTGGCAAATGCTATTAATATCGATGTTGAAGCTGGGGTATTTGACCAAGAGATTGCCACATTAGATAAGAGCGCGACTTACGCGGTTTACTGCAGAAGTGGGCGAAGGTCAGGAATAGCTACTGAAAAAATGGCAAAAGCAGGATTCACCTCTGTATTTAATCTGAAGCAGGGCGGTTTTACTGAGTTAGCTCAATTGGGAGTTGCAACAGCATGAGGCGAGTAGTCATCGTAGGCGGTGTAGCGGGCGGAATGTCTGCTGCAACCAGACTCCGCAGGCTTGATTCTGAAGTTGAGATTGTCGTGCTTGAAAAGAGCGGATACGTTTCGTATGCGAATTGCGGCCTTCCTTACTATGTTGGTGGCGTGATTGAAGATGAGAGTGCATTGTTATTACAAACACCAAAGAGTTTGCATGATCGCTTTAGGTTGGATGTTCGAGTACATAACGAAGTTCTCGGTATCGATAGAGAAGCCAAATCTGTCATCGTTCTAGATCGAGAGAGTACTGAGATCTATACGCTCTCATATGAGAAGCTCATTCTCAGCACGGGTGCGAGCCCGATAATTCCTCCGATTGAGGGAATTGAACGAGCATTCACTCTTCGCACGGTTGAAGATGTAGAGGCAATTGTGCAGCAAGTTGCAAAGGCTCCGTCTAGCGCAGTCATTATTGGTGGTGGCTTTATCGGACTTGAAATTGCTGAGAATTTCGTGCACAAAGGTATACACACGACCATTATTGAAGCAGCCTCACAAGTTCTTGCACCTTTAGATCCTGAGATGGCTGCTTTACTAGAGAAAGAACTTAGCGACAATGGGGTTGCGCTTTATCTAGGAGCTAGCGCTACTTCCATAACTGAAAGAGCCGTTCAGTTGAGCGACGGGAGAGAAATTCCCGCAGATTTGGTTATCTTGGCCATTGGTGTCCGACCAGATACTTCACTAGTTCGCGAGGCTGGATTAGTTGTAGGGCCAAGAGGCGGCGTTTCGGTGAACGAATTTAATTTGACTAATGATGAAAACATTTACGCAATTGGAGATCTAGCAGAAAAAATTGATGAACTTGATGGATCTGCAACTCTTGTACCTTTAGCAAATCTTGCAAACCGTCATGGCCGAGTAGTAGCGGATCATATTTCAGGAAAAGATATTAGAGTAGTAAAAACCATTGGCACCGCGATAGTAAAAGTTTTTAACTTGACGGTCGCCACTACTGGTTGGAATGAGAAGCGATTAAAAGGTGCAAACATCGAGTATTTAGTAATTCACTCACATCCCAATTCGCACGCAGGCTATTATCCTGATGCACAACAAATGACTTTAAAACTTCTCTTCGCTCCCCGAAGTGGTGAAATATTCGGAGCGCAAGCTGTTGGGCATGATGGCGTAGATAAGAGAATTGATGTCATAGCAACTGCAATCCGAGGCGAAATTTCAGCTCCAGAACTTGCCGACCTTGAGTTGGCGTACGCGCCACCATTTGGTTCGGCGAAAGATCCAGTAAATATGCTGGGATACATTGCTGAGAATCTTCTGAGTGGGCTTGTTAAGACAGCGCAATGGAATGAAGTTGATCAGTATCTAAATCTTGGATATCAAGTGGTGGATGTGCGAACAGCAACTGAATTTGCCGACGGCACGCTTCCAAGCGCTATTAACTTGCCAGTTGATGAGATACGGGAGCGCGTATCCGAACTCCCAGGGAAAAAAGTTCTTGTGACATGTCAAGTGGGCCAAAGAGGCCATACTGCAACGATGTATCTCAAGAGCCTGGGTTATGATGCTGTGAATTTAGATGGAGGGTACTTGTTGTGGAGCAACTCCCCAGCAAAGGTAAGTCACAAGAGAAAGGCAATATCCAATGTGTAGCAAAGTAAACTGTCGTCAATGTGGAAAGCCAACTTGGTCAGGGTGCGGTGAGCACGTTGAAATAGCGCTCGCTGGGGTCCCACAAAGCCAGCGTTGCCCAGGTCACACTTCGCCAAGTGCACCAAAAAATGATGGGATGTTTTCACGTATTTTCGGTCGCTAAATCTGTGCCTAGTCTTTTTGGTCTAAAGAGCCGGATGTGAGGCAAATCTAGATTTCCAATATCATTAGGAATCTAGCCGAAAGGGTTATCTTCCTAATGGATGTCTCAAATCTTGTCTGGGCTCTAACTATCGGAGCCATCGCAGCGCTAATTCTTGTAGATCTCTTCACCGTAAGCAGCAAGCCGCATGATGTCATGTTCAAAGAGGCGACTCTCTGGTCGATTTTCTATATCGGCATAGCTGTGGGTTTTGGCGTCTGGGTTTGGTCTTCCTATGG
>JBIJBY010000137.1:0-2781 GCA_044344975.1 Candidatus Nanopelagicaceae bacterium
TTCGACCCTGCCTGCAGCTGTGCGAATCTCTGGCCAACGACCCACCTGATCTACTTCAAAACGATATGTAGGGCTTGGATAGTGTGGAACATTAAATACCTCCCCTGCGCCAACCTTTAACTCTGCTCCGGCTTCAGCGATTGGCCCGCCCAATACCAGATGTTGACCCCACTGAAATTCGATATCGACCTCTCCTAGATTAAAAACCTCTTCATCGAAACGCAATGATTCATTCCTGAGCGTCATTACCCGCGTCAGACGTAATGGGAAAAGTCTTAGATCAACCCAGAGTTTTACTTTTAACTCTGCCGCCTCATCAAGTAAGACCTCGTAGTTCCACGAAAGCAAAGCGGCTTCGCCATGCCCACCAACTTGTACACCTTTATACTCGACCGGATATTGTGCAGCCGGTAGAACCTCTTGCCACCCGCCCGAGAAATGCTCGAGAAAGTTTCCGAATTCCGAATTCTTGCTTGAAGTGTATTGTCGATTACGAACAATGTCGTCGTGGTTATGCCAGAGTAAATCTAGATTTTTCCGTTTATCGCGAAGTTCAAAAATCTCTGCACCGCGATTAAGACTCACCTTTACACATAACTGATTCGAATTCAGTTCTAAAACTTCGTGACCTTCCCAGAGGTAGACATGGCCATAGTGGCCCTCTGCTCGCGAAATAAAAGGGTCGCGCATCTGGCTAATTTCGGGGCAGTCCAGTTTTGGGATCTAAACCATAACTCTCTGCCAAAGTCAGATCTAAATCGCCGACCCCCAATGCTGAAGTCCATGCACCCTCGACTGCCAAGCTCTGTCCTGAAACATACGAGGCGTTCTCTGAAAGTAGGAAGCTCACTACTTCAGCGATTTCTGAGGCATCTGCGATGCGCTTCAATGGAGTCAACTTCTCTAGTGATTCTCGACGCTCTTTCGCATTGGGGGCATCGACAAAACTTTGCGCCAGAGCTGGCGTCATCACCGCTCCTGGAGCAACTGAATTACAACGTATCCCATATGGGCCATAAGTCACAGCGACGTTTCGCGTTAACGCATCAACTGCACCCTTAGTCATCTCATATACAGCATGATCGCGCCAAGCGCGCCTGCCGTGCACAGACGAAATGTTGACGATTGCACCTTTAACTTTGTGATTAACGAAATAGTGCACGGCCTCTGCACAACCCCAAAAAGTTCCATTTTGATTCGTTCCCATCAACTCTTCAAATACTTTAGGGTCGTTCGGAAAATCGTGGAGTGCAGCGCCACGAGTCCAACCTGCACAATTGACCCATGCCCTCAGGGTTCCTTTTTTCGATGCTAATTCTCGAGCCTTGGCATGAGTCTCTCGCTTTGACACATCACCAACAATTGATTGGACTTCGCCGCCAATTGAAATTATTTCTCGCTCAACTTTTGAGAGGTTTTCGCCATTTATGTCAATGTTAATCAGCGCATAATCTTTTGCGAGTCGAAGGGCTATCGCATGTCCAATACCTGAACCTGCGCCCGTGACAACTGCAACTTCTCTAGCCATTTGTAAAACCACCTATCTCTCAATTGGGAAGTGGCAAATCCATCCATGTGTGGCACTAGCCATTGTTTCAGTCAATGCTCTTTCGGAGCAATCCTTCTTATCTCTACCAAACTGGCATCGAGATCGATACGCGCAAGCGTCAGTCTTGTCAGGAGTAGCCTGAACAATGACATCTTGGCTTATCTTTTCTACTATTTTGTCAGTTGAAAAATTTGCGACCGGCACTGAGGCTAGTAACCCGGCTGTGTAGTGATGGCGCGGCATTTGGAAAACTTCTTCTCGGGTACCACGCTCAACAATGCGACCGCGAAACATCACCACAATTTCATCTGCCATGTAGTGTGCAACACCTAAGTCGTGGGTAATAAATAGGTATGTAAGTCCTCGTTCTTTTTGTAACTTCTTTAGAAGATTTAAAACTTGTGCCCGAACAGAAACATCGAGTGCGGATACCGCCTCATCCAAAATAAGAATCTTTGGATCTAACGCGAGAGCTCTTGCGATTGCCACTCTCTGACATTGACCACCAGAAAGCTCGTGTGGCTTACGCGTCAAATGCTCTTGCTGAAGACCAACCGCTTCAATTAATTCAATTACTCGCTTCTCTCTGGACTTTCTATCGCCAACTTTGAAGGCGAGCATTGGTCCCTCAATAATTCGCCGGACCGTGTGGCGACGGTTGAGCTGACTAAACGGATCTTGCTGAACTACTTGGATCTCTCGCCTTAGCGGGCGCATTTGGCTTGGCCCGAAATCAGTTATCTCTTGTCCCAACACACTAATGGAGCCTGCGGTCGGCTTATCTAGACCAAGTATCAATCTTGCAGCAGTGGTCTTGCCACTGCCAGACTCTCCCACTACAGCTAATGTCTTTCCCTCTTGCAATGAGATTGATATTGAATCAAGAGCCAAAACTGACCCACCTGAACCTTTAAAGGCACGCGACAAGTTCTGTACTTTAATTATTGTTGAGGGCATTAGTTCTTCACCGACTTTAACTCTTCGGCGCGGATGCAGGCCACTGCCCGGTCATCGATATCACGGAGTTCTGGAATTGAACTGATGCAAGCAGCTTCGACATGTTCGCAGCGCGGTGCAAAAACACAGCCACTTGGTCTGTTATCGGGGCGTGGTGGTTGGCCCGCAATTGATCGGATTGGCTTATTTACATCGACGGTGTAATCACAGCGAGAATCCAAGAGCGCTCGCGTGTATGGATGTTGTGGAAGGGTAAATACATCCCTGGTTCGCCC
>JBIJBY010000004.1:0-31540 GCA_044344975.1 Candidatus Nanopelagicaceae bacterium
GCCGGTGCAGCAACTTCTCGAGGCGAAGTGCTCTTTCCGCGATTGCCAGAGAATAAAAGCGAGGAGCAGCAGGGGTGAGTGATCGCCACAATCGGGATATTGATCGAATCCCCGCACCGCCACCAGAACCACTCCCAGTTCCAACTATTGATTCACATTGCCATTTAGAGCTGATAGCCAAAGCAGCCCCTGATTCAGTCGAAGTAAAGACCGTTCTTGATGAAGCTGCTGCCGCAGGAATCGAACACGTTGTGCAGATTGGTTATGACTTAGAACAATCGAGGTGGTCAGTTGCCATGGCGCAGGCGTGGATTGGTCGTGCGCTAGCCGCGGTTGCGCTCCATCCAAACGA
This sequence comes from Candidatus Nanopelagicaceae bacterium, assembly GCA_044344975.1. Lineage (GTDB taxonomy): Bacteria > Actinomycetota > Actinomycetes > Nanopelagicales > Nanopelagicaceae > IMCC26077. The sequence goes on from JBIJBY010000004.1 coordinate 353, forward strand.
AGCACCGGTCGTTGATAATCTTGATGAACAACTCCGTGAAATTGAGAACTTAGCCACCCATCCACGAGTGCGCGGCATCGGTGAGACGGGCCTTGATTATTTCCGTACCCCGGAAGAGTTACGCGAGAAGCAAAGTTTTTCTTTTCGAGCTCATATTGCAATAGCTAAACGAACAAATAAGGCCCTCATCATTCATGATCGTGACGCGCACGAAGATATTCTCAGAGTTTTGAAAGAAGAAGGTGCGCCCGAGAGAGTAATCTTTCACTGTTATTCCGGAGATGCACAGATGGCGAAAGAATGTGTTCGCGCAGGATATTTCCTCTCATTCTCTGGCACGGTAACTTTCAAAAACGCTCCAGATTTACGTGAGGCGCTGACGGTTACACCGTTAGCAAATCTTTTAGTGGAAACTGATGCTCCGTTCCTTACTCCTGCGCCATACCGAGGCGCTCTCAATTCACCTGCACAGATTGCGCGCACTATTCGTTATATGGCTGAAGTACTTGAGCGCCCCGTTGAAGACTTATGTCATGCAACACGAGAGAATGCGCTGGCGCTATTTGGTGATTTCTCTTGACACAAACCCTGGGTGCGAGCGAAATCAGGCAACTTGCCGAACGGCTTGACCTTCGACCATCCAAATCGTTGGGTCAAAATTTCGTTGTTGATGGAAATACCTGTCGAAAAATTGTTCGGTTAGCGCAAGTGCAGAGCTCGGATGTGGTGCTCGAGATTGGCCCTGGACTTGGCTCCCTGACACTTGCGCTTCTTCAGGATGTGAATGCAGTAATTGCAATTGAGATAGATAGCAGACTTGCTAAGCAGCTTCCCGATACCATCGCAGCACATCTGCCTGATCGAACATCGAATTTATTTGTGATTAACGAAGATGCGTTGAACGTTACAGAGTTGAAGATTGCACAAGCCCCGACTGCACTTGTTGCCAATCTGCCATACAACATCTCGGTTCCAGTGCTGTTGCATACTCTCGAATATTTCCCATCTATCACCCGAGGAATAGTGATGGTTCAGGCAGAGGTTGCCGAGCGACTGGCTGCCAAGCCCGGTTCAAAGGTTTATGGCGTTCCGAGCGTAAAGCTCCGTTGGTGGGCCGATGCCACCGTGGCGAGCGCTATTTCGCGCGAAGTCTTCTGGCCTATCCCGAGAGTTGATTCACTCTTACTCTCGTTTACTCGAAGGAGCCATCCAGTAATTAACGATGAGGGGCTGCGCCAGCGGACCTTTACAGTGATTGATACTGCATTCGCGCAACGGCGCAAAATGCTCCGCGCTTCTTTGGCGCCATTCCTTGGGTCGAGCGAAAAAGCATCGGCGCGATTGATTGAGCTGGGCATTGACCCAACTGCCCGAGCAGAGAATCTGACACTCGAAGATTTCATTCTAATTGCGCAAGGCATTTCTGGTTAAAAATCATTAGGGTAGAACCATGACAGTTGTCAAAGCTCCTGCAAAAATCAATTTGCAGTTATCGGTTGGCGCTAAAGGCGATGACGGATATCACGACTTAGCTACTGTCTTCCAAGCAGTCTCACTTTATGACGAAATTACTGTTCGAGAAGGTGAAAACGGTTCAGGCATTACGCTGCGCTTTACCGGGGATAACCCACATATCGCGAACCTGCCGACTAACAATAAAAATCTCGCATATAAAGCTGCGCAGTTATTTGCACAACGTAAAAAAGTCTCACTAGATTTAATTATCGAGATAAAAAAACAGATTCCCATCGCTGGCGGGATGGCAGGCGGCAGTGCAAATGCAGCTGGCGTTTTAGTCGCGCTCGATGCTCTGTATGAAACCAAAATGAGTAGAGAAGATTTGCTTGCGCTCGCTCGCCAGTTAGGAAGTGATGTTCCCTTCTCTTTAACTGGGGGAACTGCAGTAGGGACAGGGCGTGGAGATCAACTCACTCCAGCGCTCGCTCGTGGCACCTTCCATTGGGTGTTGGCTTATTCATCACAGGGTCTCTCCACGCCAGCTGTTTACGAGGAGTGTGATCGCCTAAGACAAGGGTTTGCGCAACGACAGCCTCGAGTCAGTGAAGAGTTGATGCATGCGCTAAGTAGCGGCGATCCGATTGCTTTAGGGAAATCTTTGGTAAATGATTTGCAGCCTGCTGCATGCTCTCTTAAACCTGCGCTGAAGTTAGCGCTCTCTGCCGGAATGGAATCGGGGGCAATTGGCGCGCTCGTCTCTGGCTCCGGCCCAACAGTCGCGTTTCTTGCCAAGAGCGAAGAAGCATCGATTGATTTAGCAGTTGCGCTCTCATCGACGGGCGCAGTTTCACAACTAGGGCGTGCACATAGTCCGGTCGGTGGCCCTAGGGTCACCGAAATCTGAGCAACCTTAGCTAGCGAATTATTCGCCGCTCTCGCTCTCAAATTGAGTCAACATTCGACTTAAGTAGCGTGCAAGCTCGTCGCGTTCGCCGCCATTGAGCGATTGCAGTAATTCCTTCTCTCGATTGAGTAAATCAACTAACGCTCCATCTACCACCGCAATGCCCTTGCTGGTGATGCGCACCAACGTGCCACGCCCATCAGATGGGTCAGGATGGCGCCCTAGCAATCCATCGCTCTCTAATCGATCGAGGCGGTTAGTGATTGTTCCGCTCGTGACGAGATTTTCATGTATTAATTGTCCCGGTGTGAGTTGATAGGGCGCACCTGCACGGCGAAGTGCGGCAAGCACATCAAAGCCCCACGTCTCAAGGCCATGCTCGGCAAATGCTGCGCGTCGTGCAATATCTAATTGACGAGCTAGACGAGTTACTCGACTGAGCACTTCCAGTGGAGCTACATCTAAATCTGGCCGTTCGCGTCGCCATGCTGCAACTAAGCCATCTACTTCATCGCGATTATCGATCATGTTTTATTCGACCTTCGAAGGAGAGTCGAGGACGTGATTCCAATCCACTCAATCCGTTCCAAGCCAAGTTAACAATATGCGCGGCAACTTCCTCGCGCGTAAAGGTGCGCGCATCAAGCCACCATTGTCCAGTGAGCGCAACCATTCCAACGAGCATCGACGCGTACATGGGCGCCATCTCACGATCGAATCCGCGCGAACTCAATTCATCAATGAAGATATGTTCGACTTGCGCAGCAACTTCGCTCAAGAGCGTGGCAAAAGAACCGCTCTGACCACCGACGGGTGAGTTTCGCACCAATAAGCGAAAGCCATCGCTGCGCGTCTCGATGTAGGTAAGAAATGCGAGGGCGGCGCGTTCAGCTCGAACTCGGGGTCGTCCCGCCTCAAGGGTGTTCGAGATCATTTCCAGTAGCGCCCGCATTTCACGGTCGACCACGACCGCATAGAGACCTTCTTTACTTCCAAAGTGTTCATAGATCAGAGGCTTCGAGACGCCCGCGCTTGCGGCCAACTCCTCAACGCTCGCTCCCTCAATCCCGCTCTCGGCGAATGTCGTGACCGCCATTTCAATGATCTGCTCACGCCGCGCGGCGCTGCTCATACGCGTGCGAATCCCCCCAGAACCGGGTGGCGTCGCGGAGGTTGGCGTATTCATACCTTCCAAGGGTAGCGCCGGGCCGGCCCGAGTACGGTGTGGTCGAAAAGGCGGAGAGAATACGAGAGAATACGGGTTCCGCCATGGTGTAGTGGCTAGCACATGGGCCTTTGAAGCCCAGGGTCCTGGATCGATACCAGGTGGCGGAGCGCACCGCTGGATATGGTGGATCAAGTAGAGGAGGGGTAGGCCTTCCATGACAAACCATCGCGCAAAGCGAATTGCAATTCTGCTCGCAGCTGGCGAAGGAACGCGAATGCGTTCTGATATTCCTAAAGTCCTGCACACCATTCTAGGTAGAACTCTCATTCGCCACGTCCTAGTTGCAACAGAAACAGTTAGCGCTGACCAACGAATCGTTGTTGTGGGCGCAAAGAGCGAAGAAGTTATTCAAGAGATAGCCCAATACGACGCAAGTATTAAAACAGTGCTTCAAGAACGTCGTGGTGGAACCGGGCATGCAGTTCGTTTGGCGCTGGAGAATTATGACAATCCGGATAACACGATAGTTCTGGTAGTTGCTGGTGACGTACCTTTGTTAACAGGAGAGACGCTCAATAGATTAATTGATGCATGCGAAAGCAGTGAAGTTGGTGCCGCAGTTTTGACGGCAGATGTCGATGATCCACATGGGTATGGTCGAGTTATCCGTGATAGCAACAATGGCATCCTCAAGATTGTCGAAGAGAAGGATGCAGATAACGATGAACGAGAAGTGCATGAAGTTAACTCCAGTGTTTATGCATTCCGACTTGCACCTTTGAAGATAGCGCTCGCCGCAATAACTCCAAACAATGCGCAAGGCGAAGAGTATTTGACTGACGCTATTGAATTAATTCGCGGCCAGGGCAAGAAAGTAGTGCCAGTAGTCGCTGAGGAATATTTTGAAATTCTTGGTGTGAATGATCGGATTCAATTGGCGGAAGCTACTGCAATCTTGCGCGATCGCACCAACTTACGTTTAATGTCTGAGGGAGTAACTCTTATTGATCCGCCGACAACATTTATTGATGTGACGGTGGCAATCGAGGCCGATGTAACCATTAAGCCTGGTTGTCAGATTGAAGGCGAGACTTCGATTGCCCGCGGCGCTCTAATTGGCCCCGATGTGCGATTGTTTAATTGCGTAGTCGGTTCAGCAGCGGTCGTCACGAAATCTGAGTGTGATGGTGCGACCATTGGGCGCCATGCCCACGTGGGGCCGTACTCCTTCCTCCGTCCAGGCGCCCACTTAGGCGATGGCGCAAAGGTTGGCTCCTTTGTTGAGGTAAAGAACTCCACTATCGGGGCTGGCTCAAAGGTTCCGCACCTTTCTTATATTGGAGATGCCACGATTGGCGTGGAGAGCAATATTGGGGCTGGGACTATCACAGCCAATTACGATGGCGCGGCCAAACACCAGACCCTGATCGGCGATTATGTCCGCATCGGTAGCGACAATATTCTGGTCGCACCTGTTGAAATTGGTGATGGCGCTTATACGGCGGCGGGTTCGGCAATAACAGAAAATGTGCCACCCGGGGCAATGGGCGTGGGAAGAGGGCAACAACGGAATATTCTCGGCTGGGTAAACCGCAAGAGGGCAGGGAGCGATTCTGCGAAGGCCGCAGATCGAGCAAGAGCGCAAGATAAGTAATAGCTGCAGTAACCAACTAGCAATAAGTTAGGAGCGAAGTGAGTGAAATCCGACTTTCCTCTGAGAAGCGCCTTCGACTTTTTACCGGTCGTGCATTCCCTGAGTTAGCGCAAGAGGTCGGTGACGAATTAGGAATCCCACTCACTCCAACATCTGCTTACGATTTTGCCAACGGAGAAATTTTCGTTCGCTTCGAAGAGAGTGTTCGCGGTTGCGATGCTTTCGTGCTGCAAAGCCATGCGACGCCAGTCAACAAACATATAATGGAGCAGCTAATAATGGTTGATGCGCTCAAACGTGCATCAGCAAAAAGAATTACCGTAATTGCACCGTTCTATGGCTATGCACGACAGGATAAGAAACACCGCGGTCGCGAGCCCATCTCAGCGCGTTTGATGGCAGATTTGTTTAAGACTGCAGGGGCAGATCGTTTGATGGTTGTTGATTTACACACCTCTCAGATTCAAGGATTTTTTGATGGACCAGTCGATCACTTATTTGCACTGCCATTACTTGCCAACTATGTCGGAAGTAAGGTTGACCGAACCAGATTAACAATCGTTTCACCAGACTCTGGACGCGTGCGAGTAGCGGAGCGTTGGTCAGACCTGCTTGGCGGATGCCCAATCGCATTCATTCATAAAACCCGTGATCCGCGTATTCCTAATGAGTCCAAAACAGGGCGCGTTGTTGGTGATGTCACCGGGCAGACCTGTGTCGTTATTGATGACATGATCGATACAGCAGGAACAATTACAAAGGCCGTTGATGCGTTATTCGAAGAGGGCGCCCGCGAAGTCATCGTTGCATCTACGCACGCTGTGCTCTCTGGCCCTGCAATCGATCGATTAAAGAACTCACGCGTCAGTGAAGTTGTCGTGACAAATACGCTTCCAATACCTGAAGAATCAAAATTTGATCGATTAACAATTCTCTCAATTGCACCGCTACTTGCCCGGGCTATCCGGGAGGTCTTCGAAGATGGTTCGGTCACTAGCCTCTTCGACGGCCACTCGTAGTACTTTTCTGGAGCCAATGCCGGCCATTTCGCCAATTTTTCTTTCTCGCACCTCCTGAGTTACGCTTCAACCCTTCCGGCGAGGGGATGGCATCCCGTCATCGACGGCTAGCTCTAGGGCCTGCCGCGTATCTCGCTGGTACAAGTAGTAAGAAGTACACACAGCGCAACGGAGGATCAGATGGCCGAAATCAAGATTGCAGCGAAGGTTCGCTCTGAATTTGGAAAGGGCGCAGCTCGTCGAGCACGTCGCGACGGACTTGTTCCAGCTGTTATTTATGGCCATGGCGAAAAGCCAATTCACATAGCGCTCCCTGCGCGTGAAGTTGGCGTTGCTTTGAAGACATCAAACGTACTTCTTGATATTGATTTAGGTTCACAAGTTGAGCTCACTCTGCCAAAGTCAGTTGTGCGCGATCCGATTAAGGGAACTTTGGAGCATATCGACCTCATTCTCGTTCGTCGTGGTGAACGTGTGGTCGTCTCTGTCCCTGTTCATACCTTTGGTAAATATGATCAAGATGGAATTTTGGAACACGTTAATAATGCTGTCGAGGTAGAAGTTGAAGCTACCTCGATTCCTGCGAAGCTTGATCTAGATATGGAAGGTCTTGCTGCGGGTGCGTCTCTCTACGCTTCGGATGTTAAGTTGCCAGAGGGCGTCACATTGGCGAGCGATCCAAAGATGATTGTCGTCCACCTGAGTGTTCGTGTTGCTGTCGAAGAAGCGGCTGCAACTCCAGCTGCAGCTGAGGGTGGCGAGGCAGCATCATCTGCTGATGCTGGCGATTCCGCTAAGAGCTAATCGCTCTCGTTTCCAGCACAAGAGGTAAGACTCGAGAGACTGTTAGCGAACCGATGAAAAGTCAACCAAATATGACATGGCTGGTCGTCGGCCTAGGCAATCCTGGTGATAAGTACAGCGCTACCCGACACAACATAGGATTTATTGTCGCCGACGAATTGGCGGCACGATGTGGTGGCAAATTTTCTACAAATAAAAATCGAGCGCTGGTTACTGAAGTCCGACTTGGCATGGGCAGCGCTGCTCCCAAGCTAATTATTGTGAAGCCACAGACATATATGAATGATTCGGGGAGCGCCGTCTCGCCATTAGCTAAGTATTTCAACACGCCAGTTGAACAGATCATTGTGATCCATGATGAATTGGATATTCCTTTCAACGCCATTCGGGTAAAAATCGGAGGTGGCGATAATGGCCACAACGGCCTTAAGTCGCTTACCCAATCGCTGAGTTCGCCTGAATATTTTCGGGTTCGTGTGGGAATCGGTCGACCACTTACGCCACAAGATACCGCTGATTATGTTCTCGATAATTTTGGCAAAAGTGAACGTTCGCAAATTTCAGACCTAACAATGCGGGCTTGTGATGCAATTGAATCGCTTATTGAAAAAGGTTTAGAAATCACCCAACAAAACTTCAATCAATGATTGCGTTATTACGCATCACCCTGCATCACCCCGTGTTTCGCAGGCCTGCTGCAATTCCATTAATCGTGAGTAAAAGCGCCCTATTGAGAATTCCATCGACCTCTTCGCCATTGCGAACTCGTTGAAGTAGGGAGACTTGTAACAGTTGCATGGGCCGCAAGTAGACATCTCGGATTGCCAAGGTTTGAGCCAAGATTGATTGGTCACCAAGCAATTCTTGTTTTTGCGTGAGTAGCAAGATTTCCTCAACTGTTAATTGATATTCAGCCTTTATCTCTTCAAGGAAATGTCTAAGTTCTTCGTCGACCAAAGAATTCACATAGTGCTCTGCCGTATGTAAATCTGTTTTGGCAAGAGTCATTTCAACATTGCTGATAAATGTTTTGAAGAAATGCCACTCCTCAAACATCTGCTTCAGGATTTTGGCATCACCAGCTTCGCGCGCTGCTTTTAACCCGCTACCAACACCGAACCAGCCGGGAACAATTTGACGCGATTGTGTCCAGCCAAATACCCAGGGGATTGCGCGGAGACCAGAAAGCCCTGAATCAGAGTCGGGCCGCCTGGATGGGCGTGAACCGAGATAGAGATTGCCAAGTTGTTCCACAGGCGTTGATTGGTAGAAGTATTTAGGGAGATCAGGATGATCGACGAGGTTGCGATAACTCTTCATTGCAGCCGCGCTAACGGTGTCCATGCAAGAATCCCAATTTGCAAGGTCGCGAGCGCTCTGTCGTGGCGCGCGATTAAGAACAGTGGCCTCTAAAGCAGCAGCAAGTATCAATTCCACGTTTTCGCGAGCAAGTGAAGGTAGTGAGTATTTATCGGAAATGACCTCACCTTGTTCAGTCATTTTTATCTCTCCAGCGAGAGATCCCCACGGCAAGGCAAGAATTGCGTCGTAGGTTGGTCCACCTCCACGACCCACAGATCCACCCCGACCATGAAAGATTCGCAGGTGTATTCCTGCTTTGCTTGCTAAATCTCGAAGCTTGCGTTGCGCTCGATGAATCTCCCATTGGCTTGTGGTAATTCCGGCATCTTTGTTTGAGTCTGAATAACCCAACATAACTTCTTGTATTTCGCCACGAAGTTCGACAATCTCGCGATATTCGGGAATTGATAATAAGCGACCAACTATTGCATCAGCCTCTTGCAATTCGGCAACCGTTTCAAGCAAGGGTACAAAACCTATGAGCGCTTTACTTTCATGTAGCGAGACTAAACCTGACTTAATGCCAAGCACCACCGCAGCCAATAAATCGCTGGCAGATTTTGTCATCGACACGATGTAACTTTCAATCGCCTCATCACCGAATTTTTCAATAACTTCACCGATAGAGACGAAGGTGTCAAATGTTTGCTTTCCTCGCGCGTCAAGCGCATCTCGATCAAGTTGACGTCCATTAGTCATCTCGTTGATGAGCAGAGCTAATCGCTCTTCTTCGTTGAGCGTTAAGTAATCATTGGTGCCATGAGCGGCGAAATATTGGCTGAGTACATGGTGGTGTTGGTTCGAGTGCTCGCGAACATCGAGAGTTGCATGTGTTAATCCAAAGGCGCTGGCAGTGCGAATGAGCTGCTCTAACTCTCCAGCAGCAATTAACTCACCCTTATGTTCAAGTAGTGATTCCCGCATGAGTATTAAATCGTCGAGTAGTTCTTGAGTATTTGCGTAATCTCGACCTGGTTGATGTGGGGCTTTATTAGCATGGCGGCGTTGAGTCAGGACCAACTTATGTCTAATTGCAGTGGCTTTCAACCGGTATGGCTCTTCAACATTTAACCGTTTGAATCGATCTTCGAACTCAGGAATATTTATCAGATCAATTTCGATAGATTTCAATAGCTCTTCGCTCGCTCCCGCAAGTCGCGCTGAAACTGAGAGAGATTGTCGAAGCGAGTCGAGTTTCTCTAGTAGTGCTCGTACTCCATGACCAACCTGGAGCGTAAGAGTTTCTGATGTAATTGCTGGCGTTACATTTGGATTTCCATCGCGGTCTCCACCAATCCAACTACCAAAAGAGAGTGGACGTGCCAATACGTCGAGCTCGATCCCATACTGTGAAAGCTCGTGGGTAAAGTCATCTAAGACCTGAGGAACTGTGTAGCGATGAAGATCATCAAGATAGTAAAGGGCATTTGTAGCTTCATCTAAAGGCTCGGGCTGTTCCAAGCGCAATTCATCGGTCTGCCAAAGCAGCTCGATTGCCTCTGCAAGTTTTTTGTCCCGCTCGCGCATATTTGTTTCATTAAGTAATTGAGCGACTGTCCCAAGTTTGCTTAGTACCGAGCGGCGTGCGGCTTCAGTTGGGTGAGCAGTGAAAACTGGACGTACCGATAGCATTGCTACAGCTCGGGCCAATTCTTCTTTACTTATTTTTGCGTCTGCAATTTTGTGAAATGTCTGCTGTAGCCAGGAATCACCATTGGCTCGTACTTCATGTAAGGCGCGAGCACGGTGGACTTGCTCGGCAATGTTCGCAAGATGGAAGTAAGTGCTAAATGCTCGGACAAGTTTGATGCTATCTGCAACTTCAACTTTCTCTAGAATTGAAGTACCAAGTGGTGAATCTTCTCGAACCGCTAATCGAACAGATTCGACAAGATTCAAGAGCGCTTGCCCCTCTTGTCGGACGAGAGTTTCTCCGAGCAACTCGCCAAGGCGCCGAACATCAGCGCGAAGGTGCGCACCTGCGCCATTTCCGCTATCACCCGAGAGTTCGCCACTGGTTCGGCCTGGATATTGCATGGTCATATCTTGGCAGAGCATCAGCGGTACGATTCACGCAGGTTAGCCCTGAATGAACTTTTTCAAGGCAACCGATCAGCCCCCCGTCTCGGCGGAATGGGGCTATTGGGCTATTTCTTGAGAGATTTAAGGAGCGTGGATTCAATGAGCGAGCGCGCAATCAACTCTGGCCCCAGCTCGCTCACGGATATCGCAGCATTAGCCGGCCAACTAGATTTAAGTGAACTTCGCTCTGCGCTCCGCTCTGGGACGCTGGTCAATGCCCCGATTTCAGCAGCTTCAATCGCAATCGCAGTGGCTGCAGAAAAAAGTAACGAAGATAATGAATTTGATTTCCCACTCATTGTGGCCTTAACCGCAAATAACGGCGAAGAACTCTTTGAGGAACTCAAGCAGTTGCTTCCAGAAAAGCGCGTATTGCGCTTGCCGCATTGGGAAACGTTGCCACACGAACGGTTAAGTCCGCAAAGTGACACAATTGCAGAGCGATTCGTTACGTTAAAAGAAATTCGTTCAAAGTCATGTGATGTGGTCGTAATTCCAATTCGCTCCATGTTGCAACCTTTTATTAAAGGTTTTGGCAGCGCATCAGTTCCTTTACTAAAAGTCGGTGAACGAATCGAAATAGCGAAGGCAATCAAAGAGCTGCTTGCTCTTGGGTATAAGCGAACTGACTTAGTCGAGAAGCGCGGCGAGTTTGCTCAGCGGGGAGGCATAGTTGATGTTTTTCCTCCTCACGCGCAGCATCCAATTCGGGTTGAATTCTTCGATGACTCAATTGATGAAGTCCGCTACTTCTCAGTTGCGGATCAGCGCTCATTAGAGATCTGTGCCGATGGATTATTTGCACTTCCGGCGCGTGAGATTCTGATAACCGACGAAATCAGAGAGAGATCTGCAGAACTGGCCCAAGAAATTCCTGCATTAGCTGACATGTTTACTCGGATTAGTGAGGGAGTGCCCGTTGAGGGCATGGAGTCCTTGATGCCTGCGCTGGTACACGAGATGGAATCACTTGTAGAAGTTTTGCCAAAGCACTCTCTTCTTATCTCTATTGGACCAGAATTGATTAGAAGTCGTGCCGAAGAATTGAGAAGAACTGGTGAAGAATTTCTCAATGCATCATGGCTCAATGCTGCAGCTGGAAATGTAACTCCCATAGATATTAAAGATCTTGAACTTCACTCATTCCATACGTTGGAGGATGTATTAAGTCATGCAGAGGCTCGAGATTTCACCCTCTCTTCAATCGCACCCTTTGGCGGTGGGAGTGCAGCGGTCGAATCAACTTTGCGTCCGATAGAGCCATTTCGTGGCAGTTCTGAGCGGTTGATTCAATTTCTCCAAGAAAAACTTGATCATCATTGGCGGATTGCGCTTACCTCGCCGGGCCACGGCACTGCGCAACGATATGAAGAGCTTCTGCGCAGTTATGGGATTTCTACAGCTAATTCGCTAGTGCCAGGTTCGGTGTTAATTCTTAACTCTGGAATCCGTCATGGATTTACCCTGGAGCGCGAAAAGTTTGTACTCATTACCGAACGCGACTTCGCTGGTAGCAAGGCACAAGATGGCGAGAAACTATCCCTGGCTTCAAGGCGAAAAAATCGTATCGACCCCATGTCGCTAAAAGAAGGAGATTTCATAGTTCACCAGATTCATGGAATTGGCAGATTCATTGAGATGGCTGAACGAGTCGTTAATGGGACGAAGCGCGAATACCTCGTCATTGAATATGCCTCGAGTAAGCGTGGTCAATCTGGAGATCGTCTCTATCTACCAACCGACTCCTTGGATCAGGTAACGAAATATGTGGGTGGTGAAGCACCAGCTTTACATCATATGGGTGGCGCAGATTGGCAAAAAGCAAAAGGTAAAGCCCGTAAGGCGGTAAAGCAGATCGCAGCAGAATTAATTCAACTCTATGCGGCACGTACTAGCTCACCGGGTTTTGCATTTTCTCCTGATACGCCATGGCAACGTGAGCTAGAAGATGCTTTTCCGTATGTCGAAACTCTAGATCAGCTAGCGACGATTACCGAAGTTAAAAAAGATATGGAAGCAACATACCCAATGGATCGAATCGTATGTGGCGATGTCGGATTCGGAAAAACTGAAATTGCCATTAGAGCTGCATTCAAAGCGGTGCAAGATGGAAAACAAGTCGCCGTCTTAGTGCCAACGACGCTACTTGTCCAACAGCATTTAACTACGTTTGGTGAGCGGTTTGCTGGCTTTCCCGTGAACCTTGCAGGCTTATCAAGATTCTCTACTCCCGGCGAGATAAAGAAGACGTTAGAGAAACTTCAGGTCGGTGAGGTTGATGTGGTGATTGGCACGCATCGCCTACTCTCGACTGACGTAAACTTTAAAGATTTAGGTCTTGTGATAATTGATGAAGAGCAACGTTTTGGCGTTGAACATAAGGAAAAACTCAAGAGATTCCGCGCGTATGTGGATGTGCTGTCTATGTCCGCTACGCCAATCCCGCGAACGCTGGAAATGTCGATTACTGGAATTCGAGAAATGTCGATCATGGCTACTCCGCCTGAAGAAAGACACCCAGTGCTGACATATGTAGGCGCATATGAAGAGCGTCAGATTGCTGCGGCTATCCGTCGTGAATTACTGCGAGATGGTCAAGTTTTTTACATTCATAACAGGGTGAATTCGATTGATCGATGTGCAAGTGCTATAAGTAATTTGGTACCAGAAGCTCGAGTACGGGTGGCGCATGGACAGATGAGCGAGAGCGCACTCGAAGAGGTGATTCTCTCTTTCTGGGAGAAAGAATTTGATATTTTGGTTTGCACAACCATTATCGAGAGTGGGATAGATATTCCAAATTCAAATACCTTAATTGTTGAGAATGCTGACAAGATGGGTTTGTCGCAACTACATCAACTACGTGGTCGAGTAGGGCGAGGGCGCGAACGAGGTTATGCGTATTTCCTCTATGACGTTGAAAAACCGCTGACTGATACCGCTCATGATCGACTCGAAACTATTGCAGCTAACACAGAGTTGGGTTCTGGCATGCAAGTAGCTCTTAAAGATTTAGAAATTCGAGGTGCGGGGAACTTATTAGGTGGTGAACAATCTGGGCATATTGCCGATGTTGGCTTTGATCTGTATATGAGGATGATTGGCGAAGCTGTTGCTGATTTCAAAGGGGAGCGACATCAGGAGCAGGAGTGCAAACTGGAGCTTCCCATCGATGCGTACTTGCCGCACGATTATGTTGACAGTGAGCGGGTGCGCTTGGATGTATATCGCCGCCTAGCTGCGGCAAAGTCAAATGAAGACCTTGAGCAGGTAGATGAGGAATTGAACGATCGTTTTGGTTCATACCCCGAAGTTGTCGCTAATCTTTTGGAAATTGCAAAGGTTCGGGTACGTGCAAAGGAACTGAACCTGACCGAGGTGATAGTCCAGGGTAAGTATTTGCGCCTTGCACCAGTAACACTTAGCGACTCGCTCTCCGTGCGGATGGTACGTCTCTACCCGGGCCACATATATAAATCAGCGCTTTCGACTCTGCTCTTGCCCCTGCCTAGCAGTAAAGGCGTGGCATTCGAGCCAGAGAAATTAGGGAATACTTCTCTATTGAACTGGGTAGTGCAGGCTTTCGATGCGACTACCAATCGGGTGATTTGAGCTAGCCAAGAAGGAGTCTTGATTTTCGTGGTGAAGAGAAGAATTGCAGTCCTCGGATTAGTTATATCGGCGCTTGTACTTTCGGGGTGTAGTAATCCATCAGATGCCGCGAACTACAAAAGCGGAAAGATAACGATTGAGCGACTCCAGGAGAGCGTTTCAGCAATTTTGGATGAACGCGCTAAATTCCAGGCATCTCCAGAAGGCGCATTGACTGGCGAAGCGTTGACTTTAAATCAGCTCGAGTTTCATGTGTTCACAGCGTTGCTCACTCAAGCAGCAAAAGAGCGAAACATTGTTGCCACTGCAGCAGAAGTAGCTGAGAGCAGGGCTGAGGTTTTGAAAAACGTGGGCAGTGAAGACCAACTCTCACTTGCTCTAGTTAATGCAGGAATCGCATCTATTGATCTCGATAAATATCTTTCGTTAATTGTTTTACAAGATAAATTGCGAACTGTAATAGCTCCGAATGCAACGGAGGATGGACAAATAATCCAGGCCCTCCAAAAAATGCTTGAAGAGACTGTTGCCAAAGAGGAATTAAAAGTAAACCCTCGCTACGGAGTTTGGAACACGATGACCAACAAGATTGACCCCACAGATCCAACTGGTGGGGCGCTACCAAAATCCAAGAGTTAGTGAACGAGAAGAGCAACCTACTTCGCCTCGCTGAGGTGATGGATAGGCTCCGTTCACCAGGTGGCTGTCCTTGGGATGCAGAGCAAACGCATGAGTCGTTATTGACCTATTTGCTAGAAGAGACGTATGAATTTATCGATGCAGTAGAGCGTAGCGACCGCGATGACATGGTCGAGGAGTTAGGCGATGTACTGCTTCAAGTTTATTTTCATGCTCGAATCGGTCAGGAACGAAGTAAAGCGGCATTCTCTATCGAAGATGTAGCTAGTGCCATTTGCGAAAAGCTAATTCGAAGACATCCACATGTGTTTAAAGAGTCTGAGAATCTTACTTCCGCCGAAGTCGAAGGGAATTGGGAGCGAATAAAAGCAGCTGAGAAATCGCGCAAGTCTCCCGATGAAGGAGTGCCGCTTAATCAACCTGCACTCGCACTAGCATCTAAATTGCTCCATCGCGCCGAAGCACATGGCCATATTCCGGCGCACGCGAGTAATTTCACCGATTTACAAGAGGTATCTGAGGAAACGATTGGCGAGCTTTTACTCTCTGTCGTGGCGTTGGCAAATAAGCATGGGGTCGATCCTGAATTCGCGCTGCGAACTCGCGCACGGAACTTGGTCACTGAAATCCAGTAACGCCCACTAGTATTCGGGCTACGAAAAAGAGGAGAGCGCTCTTATGTCAGCCATCAAGTCAGTCCTCGCACGTGAGATTCTTGATTCCCGCGGTAATCCAACGGTCGAAGTCGAAGTGCTCCTCGAGAGCGGGGTGCGCGGCGTAGCTGCAGTGCCATCTGGTGCATCTACTGGAGCCCATGAGGCGGTTGAACTCCGCGATGGTGGCGCTCGATATGGTGGCAAAGGAGTTCAAAAGGCTATTGCAGGAATAGTCGAAGAATTGGCTCCTGCGATTATCTCGATGAATCCAACAGCGCAACGAGCAATCGACGAGAAGATGATTGCACTTGATGGAACTGCAAATAAATCACGGTTAGGCGCAAATGCGTTACTTGGCATCTCACTTGCCTGTGCTAAGGCGGCGGCAGAATCAGAATCACAACCATTGTTCTCGTTCTTAGGTGGAAGTTCTGCAACTTTACTTCCAGTACCGATGATGAATATTTTAAATGGTGGCGCGCATGCTGATACAAATGTTGATATTCAAGAGTTTATGGTGGCCCCTTTTGGTGCATCAAATTTTGCTGAATCGCTCCGTTGGGGAGCAGAGATTTACCATTCTCTCAAATCGGTGCTCAAGAAGAGTGGCTTAGCAACGAGTATTGGTGACGAAGGTGGCTTTGCGCCAAATTTGAGTAGTAATCGAGCAGCGCTCGACTTGATTCTTGATGCAATATCTAAAGCGGGATTTACCGCTGGCAAAGAGGTCGGATTAGCGCTCGATGTTGCTGCAACTGAATTTCACGAAGATGGCAAATACACTTTTGAAGGTAAAGCGCTTAGTTCGGATGAGATGATTGATTATTATCAAGAACTTGTTAACGCCTATCCACTAGTCTCAATCGAGGATCCCTTAGATGAAAATGATTGGAGTGGATGGATTTCAATCACTAAGAAACTTGGTGAGCAGGTCCAACTCGTTGGTGATGATCTCTTTGTTACAAATCCAGTCCGCTTAGCTGAGGGAATCGCTCAAGGTGCAGCAAATGCACTACTTGTAAAAGTCAATCAAATAGGAACGCTCACTGAGACCCTTGATGCGGTTGCACTCGCGCACAAATCTGGATACCGGTCAATGATGAGCCACCGCTCCGGCGAAACAGAAGACACCACCATTGCTGATCTCGCGGTTGCGGCTAACTGTGGCCAAATTAAGACTGGCGCCCCTGCACGTTCAGAGCGAGTTGCTAAGTACAATCAACTTCTGCGAATCGAAGAAATACTTGGAAGTCGAGCTACTTTCGCAGGTAAGGGAGCTTTTCCTCGATTCAAAGGTTGATATTGAACCGAAAAGGAGCCAATGCAAGTGGCTGTTAAACGTGGTGTCACAGCTCGTTTCATCGCTATTTCCGTTGTCATCTTCATCATTGCCGTGACAATTGCGCCGCCAGCACAGCGCTATTTCACCCAAAGAGCTCAAATAAATGCAGTCGAGGCCGAAATCAGCAACCGCAAGACCCGCCTAGCAGAGGCAGAAATAGAGCTACAAAAGTGGCGCGACCCCAACTACGTCAAATCGCAGGCACGAGAGAGACTTCATTTTGTCCTTCCAGGTGAGCGTCAATACATCGTTCTTGGCGTGGAGACAGAGGCCAGTTCAGTACAAAAACAGAAAACGCCCGTAGCAACTGAGCAATTTGGTAGCGCTCCTTGGTACACGAAACTAATCTCTTCGATTCAGCAAGTCGCAGCAGGAACTGGTGTGAAAGAGGAATGAGTAGTGAAAACAACTCGCGGCTTGCTAACCATCGCGACCTGGAGATAATAAAGAATCAACTTGGCCGATTGCCGCGCGATGTACATGCTGTTGCACATCGCTGCCCATGCGGAGAGGTGGATGTTGTTGAAACCCCGCCTCGCTTGAGCGATGGGAGCCCCTTTCCAACATTTTTTTATGCGACTTGCCCAAGGTTAACTGGCGCAATCTCGACTTTAGAGAGTTCGGGATTGATGGCAGAGATGAATGATCGATTGGCAGATGACCCCAAACTGCAGGGAGAGTATTACTCGGCACACATTGATTACATGGCTGCGCGGGAAGCTTTGCGAATGGATGTTCCGGAGGTGGATGGCATTTCTGCAGGAGGAATGCCTGAACGCGTGAAATGCCTTCATTCGCTAATTGCGCATTCACTGGCTGCTGGAGAGGGAGTCAACGTTTTAGGCGATGAAGCGTTAGCTAAGTTGCCAATCTGGTGGAGTGAGAATCCTTGCTCGCAATTTATTGAAGAAGAGCGTGAGAAAAATTAGCAAAGTAGCGGCAATTGACTGCGGTACTAATTCAATCCGACTGCTGATTTCAGAGGATGGTCGCGAGATTGTTCGCGAAATGGAGATAGTGAAGCTAGGCGAAGGGGTAGATCGAACGAAAAATTTCTCGCCAATTGCTGTGGAGCGAACTTTAATTGCACTTCGCAGATTTAAGGCGCTTATCGACCACCATAAAGTTGAAAGAGTTAGATTTTGCGCGACGAGTGCAACGCGGGATGCACAGAATCGAGAGATTTTTACGGTTCCAGTCGAGGCAATTTTGGGTGTAGCACCTGAGGTAATAGTTGGCATAGAAGAGGCGCGACTCTCCTTTCTCGGGGCTACCTCTGATTTGCCAATAAGTGATGCACCATTTCTTGTAGTTGATATTGGTGGGGGTTCGACCGAATTTGTTTTGGGGGAGCGTAGCGTTCAATCGGCTATCAGTGTAGATATTGGTTGTGTGCGAATGACGGAGCGCCACTTCACCAACGATTCACCGACAGAGCAAGAAATCGCCTCGACGAGGTTAGATATCGATCGCGCTATCGATCAGGTAGAAACTGAGGTTCCGATTAGCTCCGCACGAACGCTCGTAGCGGTCGCGGGGACTGCAACCACCGTTGCCGCCGCAGCATTGAAATTACCCACGTATGACCGAGAGGCAATCCACGGTGCGCGAATCTCTGCAGAACGAACATTTGAAATCTCTAATTGGTTGTTGAGTATGAATAAAAAAGAGCGAGCTGATTTGGGATTTATGCATCCTGGACGAGTGGAAGTGATTGCAGCTGGAGCTCTAGTCCTTGCGGAGATCTTAAAGAGGACTGGTGTCAAAGAATTTATTGCAAGTGAACGGGATATTCTTGATGGCATCGTTGCAACTTTTTAATGAGAATTTGGTTAGTTGTAGGAAATGCCCTCGCTTAGTTTCGTGGCGCGAAGAGGTTGCGCAGGTAAAGCGTAAGTCGTATCAAGACCAAGAGTACTGGGGAGCTCCCGTTCCAGGCTTTGGGCCTATTGATGCAAAAATCGTGATTGTTGGTCTGGCTCCTGGTGCACATGGAGCGAATCGAACGGGGAGAGTATTCACGGGAGATTCTTCGGGGGATTGGCTCTATTCGGCGCTCTATAAAAGTGGTCTGGCAAATCAAGCAACCAGTTCATCACTCAGCGATGGACTGAAATTAAATTCAGTTCGCATTCTCACTGCGGTGCGATGTGTACCACCGGGCAACAAGCCCTCTGTCGAGGAGCGTGATAATTGCGCGCCTTGGTTTTCTGACGAATTAAAACTACTCACAAGTGCACGAGTCTTTATCGCGCTGGGAGCATTTGCATGGGATTCGCTTTGGCGCACATTTCGGGAGAACGGAGCGCCACTTCCTGAGCAAAAGGTGCCATTCGCTCATGGCGCAAATGTGGAATTCGGCGGGCTGCTGCTCCTAGGTTCATATCATCCAAGTCAACAGAACACCTTCACCGGCAAGCTGGTCCTAGGGGCGATGGAGGAGATTTTCACCAGAGCAGGTAGATTTACGCTCCGCTAATGGTAAAAGCGCTATCGCCCCGGTAGCCCAATGGCAGAGGCAGAGGACTTAAAATCCTCCAAGTGTGGGTTCGACCCCCACCCGGGGCACTGGAAATTTATTTACCGCTTCTTCCAACCTGAAGGACAGTTAGGTTTTGGTGCAATCACTTTCTTCACCACTTTGCCTTTAACACAAGTTAGCGTGTAGCTCTTGGTGGGCTGCTTCACTGTCGAAGAGCTCTTTGCGGAAGAAGTGGCAGGATTTTGTGGCAAGGCCTTCGGAACTCCATTGAGTTTCACTCGAAGTACTGGGCTAGAGAAGGTAAAACCATATGCGCCAAGATGTAACCAACCATCTGTTTCGGAGAGAGTAGTGGTTGCTACTTTTTGTTCTCCGCCATCGGCATAGGTGACTGAAACAGAGGCAGAAAGTGGCGCATCAGTGAAGTTGTATAAGCAGCGGGCCGTGGCCGATTTGATCAATAAATCGTAAGTTCCGAGATTTGGTGTTTTCCCGTCAGGTTGAAAATGCAGACCACCAACTTGATAATTTAATTGTGACCCATCGAATTCAGGGGCATTAGGCGAATACACCAGAGAGTTAGTCATCACAACTCCGAGAAGTTGCGTTTTATCCTCAAAACATTTGTTATTACCTCGAATTGAGGGAATCGTTGAGAATGACCAGGTCGTGTGTTCGCCAGTTGCCGTCTCATTTAAAGGTTTCGCGAGCTGTTTCACCCATTCCAAAGAAGCTGGATTGCCAGCATTAACGCTATTCCACTTGCGACCATTTGGTCTGAAGAATGAGGGATTTGCCAAAGTATCCACTTGAGCATCAGTAAAGAGCGTATTGAGTTCGGGCACTCTTACATTTTCTGCAGTAACGGTAATTTTATTCTGAGTTGAATCAAATTTCTCCACAGAAATTCCAGCGCCTTTTAATCTTCCGTGTAACCAACCAGTTATGGTGTTTGGCAATCGAACGCTCAATTGCGCCTTTTGACCTTCAATAAAATCTTTTCGCACACCACATGCAGTTACTGATTGCCACGAGGTACATTCTTGCGAGGTATTAGCACTAGTAGTTTTCTCGGCATAAGGTTCAATCAGCGCACTTACTTGAAATACATAGAGAGCATTAGATGTCGCTGATAGAAAGCCATCAAGAAGAACTTTCACCGCATAGGTATCTGTGCCCGCCTGATTCTTAACACCTGGAACTTTCCAGCGTGAAGTGGTGGATGATTCTGGTACACCCCGAGTGAGATCAGCACGGTAAGTGCGAGCGTCGGTATAGCCCAAGAGTGTTCCTGGTTGTAGGGGAGTATCACTAGCTCCAGAGATCGCAAGTGAATCGATACAGTAATTGGTTAGCGTTTCCGTGCATTTAGGCAAATAGACGCGAAGACTTAGACCCGTTTGCTCTTTGCAATTGGGCGCCGTCAGCGACTCACAGAACTTGCGAACTGATTGGACGTTATTTGGTTCATTTTTAAAAATCTTTTGAACTTGCTCTTCGGGAACCGCGTAAATCTCAGAACCACTGCTAACGCCCTCCGAGAAAGCATCGACAATCATGAGCCGGTGACCCTCTTCTGCAGCGGAGGCAATCGTTGCGTTGAGAAAATTGATGGCTAAAGCAGCTGTAATCAGCCCGGAGAGAAAGCGGCGCCAGCGGTTAACTCTCACCTGCCCACCTCCCGATATTTCCGGTTTTAGGTAACACCAATCGGCTTACCTGGCCAAATATAACGAAAAGTGTATATCTGCCTATGTATTTTCTCAGGAATATTTAATAATGATTGCCTACACTAAACGGCATGCGTGGATCTTCCACTGCATGAGTAAGGTTGCGAAGGCCGATGAGGCCCGAAACCAAAAGGAGAGTAGAAACGATGCGTAGTTCTAACCCTGTTCTTGGTCGCGCATTTGGAAACAAACGTGGCTATGCAGCTTTTGAACCACGTCCCACCGATGCGCTAGAAGAGATGTATTCATCACCAAGCGCCTCACCGCTACAAACCGGACGAATGACGATGGATGATGTTGTCGCGCGCACCGGCTTCCTATTTGCGATCTTGGTGGCAGTTGGTGCTGCTGCTTGGACCTTCAATGTAGGTTTTGGCATCGCGATGATTGCGCTCTTGGGTGCACTCGGTTTGTCACTTGTTATTTCATTTTCGAAGACGGTACGTCCAGCGCTGATTGTTTCGTACGCAGCCCTTGAAGGTTTGGCTATTGGAGCAATTAGTCGTTTCTATAACGATGTATATCCTGGAATTGTTAGCCAGGCAGTCATCGGAACTCTTGCAGCATTTGTAGGTGTCCTTGCTCTTTATCGAAGCGGAAAACTTCGCGCTACCCCACAATTCACCAGAGTTTTGATGGGCGCACTAATTGGGTATCTCGTACTTGGAGTCGCAAGCCTAATCGCGTCATTTGTTGGCGTCGGTGGTGGCTTCGGCTTCTATGGCGTGAGTGGAATTGGATTGCTCCTCGCAGCTGGCGGAGTTGTCCTAGCTTCACTCTTCCTCGTGCTCGACTTTAATCAGATCGAAGAGGGTGTACGCCAAGGAGTAGGCGAGCAGGAATCATGGCGAGCAGCTTTTGGACTCATGGTCACAATAGTCTGGCTCTATCTTGAGATCTTGCGCTTACTTGCAATTCTCCGTCGCGAGTAATCGGGACTGAGTCGTAAAAAAAGACCGCACCAAGTTGTGCGGTCTTTTTTGTTTTATCACGGAGTTTAAGGAGGCGGAAGATGCGAACGCCTTGTTTCTGGGAGATTCAAGGAACGAATAATTACTGGTAACAAAAACATAATGGCGACTAAGAATGCAGCTTTGAAACTCTGTTGATCTGCAACAAAACCCATCGCTATCGGACCAATCATTAATCCAAAATCGCTGCTCATCTGCCAGATTGCAACGACTCTGCCACTTTTTCCAGTCATCACATCACCTACCAGAGCTGCAGGAGCGCTACTTAAAAATGATGCGCCCAGTCCAGCTAAACCCATCCCAACGATGAATCCAGGATAGTTCTCGATAAATGCAAAGATGGCTAGACCCGCGAGCGTAATGAAAGCGCCAATTAGAATTCCCTTTCGGCGACCGTGGCGATCTACAAATTTTCCTGCTGGAATTAACGTCAGGCCTTGAAAGATGGTTGCTGCAGCAAGTCCAGCGCCAAGAGCTACGGGCCTTAAGCCCAAACCTTCAGTCACATAGAGCGGAACTAATGAAATACGAACACCTAGGACTGACCAAGCAACTGCAAAAGATCCTAAAATTGCTACTTGATATCCATGAAGTTTCATCGCATCTCGAATCCTCATGGTGACTTCTTCTTGAGAAGGAGAGTTTTTCTGCGCGCTCTCTGAACGTGACAGGAAAATCATTGCTACGACTCCGGCTGCTGCAACAGTGAATGAATAGACGAAGAAAGGTGCACGCAGCGAGAATTCGATTAGCGCGCCACCAAAGAGTGGTCCGGTGATGGAGCCGAATAGATAACCTGATTGATAAGTTGATTGTGCTTGCCCGCGTTGATCATCAGAAACCACGCGGAGCAAAATTGTGGTAGCAGCGACTGTGTAGACCGCAGAACCGAATCCGCCAGCGCCTCGAAAGAAAAGAAGTTGATAATAATTTTGTGAGAAGGCTGCAAGAAGCGCCGAGAAAGAGACAATGAATAGCCCAGTAGCCATCATTTTCTGAGGACCGAATCGGTCAACTAAGCGGCCACCAGTTAGACCTGTGCAGAATCGAGCAAAGGCGAAGAGACTTACTACAGCGCCAGCGGCAGCTTGTGAAACGCCAAACGAACGCGCGAAAATTGGCGTCGCTGGGGCGATAAATCCAAAGCCCGCTGCCACAAGAAATGCTGCCGATGCAAGGATTGGGACCTCACGGGGCATGTCGCGAAATGGCGTTTTCATCGCCTTTGAGGCTATCGTACGAACGAGTAAGAATCCTAGGAGTTAGATGAGCGCGTCCATTATTGCGGAAAATTTAGTGAAGACTTATGGCTCGAATAAAGAGGTTCGTGCGCTCGATGGTTTATCTCTCACGGTAAATGAAGGAACTGTACTTTCCCTGCTCGGCCCAAATGGCTCTGGCAAAACCACCACAGTGCGTGTGCTCTCGACCTTACTTCGCCCTGACTCAGGTAGCGCAACCGTTGCAGGCATTGATGTGCTGAAAAATCCACAACAAGTCCGAGAGATTATTGGCCTGTCAGGCCAATATGCAGCAGTCGACGAGACGTTAACTGGATGGGATAACTTGATCATGTTCGGCCGCCTGTATCACCTCTCTAGCCGAGGGGCAAAAGTCCGGGCTGAAGAGTTGCTCGATAAATTCTCGCTAACAGATGCAGCAAAGCGCCCTATCAAGACTTATTCCGGTGGCATGCGTAGACGACTAGATCTTGCGGCATCATTAATCGTGAAACCAAAAGTTCTATTCTTAGATGAACCCACAACGGGTCTTGATCCGCGCGGTCGACAAGAGATGTGGGAAGTCATTAACGAATTAGTTAAAGGCGGCGTCACGCTCCTGCTTACTACGCAATATCTTGAAGAGGCCGATCAACTCGCGGATGAAATTGTGGTAATCGACCAAGGTCACGTCATTGCAAAGGGAACCTCTGATTCATTGAAAAAAGATGTTGGCGGAGAACGACTCGAGATATCTGTACCCGCTGAGCAACTTGGAGAAGTTCGCCGAATAGTAGAACGCATCACGCAGAGCGCTGCATCGGAGGATTCTGGTGTACACAAAATCTCGGTTGCTGCACCTGGAGGCACTGCAACGCTTATCGAAACACTTCGCGAATTAGATGTGGCCGGCATACATCCATTGGATATTTCCCTCAAGCGACCTTCGCTTGATGATGTCTTCCTTGCGTTAACTGGACATACTGCAGAAGAGGATATTGAGAAAAGTTCTGCCATTAAAGCGAAGCGAGGCAAGCGATGAGAGATGCACTGGTCATTACAAAGCGGCAACTACTTCAATTATTTCGCGTGCCTGAAGTTTTGATTTTTTCTACCATTCAACCGGTGATGTTCGTTCTGCTCTTTAGATATGTCTTTGGTGGTGCCATAAATACTCCTGGAGTCGACTACGTGCAGTTGCTCATGCCAGGAATTTTTGTGCAAACGGTCGCATTCACCGTTGCGGGTACAGCATTGGGTCTAGCTGAAGATATGCAAAAAGGGCTAATCGATAGGTTCCGTTCGCTCCCTATTGCTCGGTCTGCAGTCGTCGTCGGGCGCACTCTTGGCGATGCCACGCTAAATGTGGTCGTGCTTGTGGTTATGGCGCTCACCGGATTATTGGTTGGATGGCGCCCCAGTTCTAGCATTCCTGAGATTCTTGCTGGCTTCCTCTTTCTTTTAGTTTTTGGTTATGCAATGTCTTGGATGGGAGTTCTCGTGGGACTTTCCGTTCGCGATAGCCGCGTTGCAAATAGCGTCGTGTTTCTCTTCGTCTTTCCCATGACCTTCCTCAGCAACGCCTTTGCACCAACAACTGGAATGCCACGACCTCTACAGTATGTTGCAGAATGGAATCCAGTTTCCACCATGGTCGCAGGTGTACGAGATCTCTTTGGGTTACAGCCAATGTTTGGCGTAACGGCAGACTCTTTTCCATCACAGAATCCTCTATTGATGTCGCTGATTTATATAGCGCTCTTAATGGTTGTTTTTATTCCGCTCAGCGTCCGAAAGTATAAAAACGTCTCACCAAAATAAAACTGAAGATCTCAACCTAGATAAGGATTAACCGCGACAATCTTTACAGAATTACTCTTTCCATTTGGAAGTAGATATTCGGTGCTCTCTCCGATTTTTCTCCCAAGCACCGCAGCACCTAGCGGAGATTTTTCACTAAAGACTTTCACACTCTCAGCAGCGATTTCTCGAGAGCCAAGCAGGAATTCGATTCTGTCGCCTCCCATCTCTACCGTGACCATGGAGCCAAGAGTTACCTCTTCGCTCACACCTTGAGGAGCGCTTCCTACCTCAGCGTTTTCGAGCATTGCCGTTAGTTGTCGAATACGCGCTTCAAGTTTTCCTTGCTCTTCTCTAGCGGCGTGATATCCACCGTTCTCTTTCAAGTCTCCTTCTTCACGAGCTGCCGCAATCCGAGCAACAATCTCTTCACGTCCTTTTGTGGAAATATGGGCAAGCTCATCTTTGAGGCGGTCATATGCCTCTTGGGTAAGCCAAGTCTTTGAGGTACTCATGAAGGTGAAGTTTACCTATCTTTAGGAAGACAGCGCACAAGATCAGCATTAACTGCCTTCGAGCGAGTAGGGATGCGCTCTGTGACCTCAACCGATTTCTGGTTAGAGGGAGCAACATCAACATATCGGTCTCCAACGATTGCAGTACTGAAATCGCGCGCAATGATTCGGCACGTCAACGCAATTTGTGGATCTTTGCGAACTACCAAGAATCGAATCGTGGTTTGGTTCTTGGAATCTATGGTGAACGCTACAAGGTCTGTTCGAAGCTCAGGGTTTGCAAAGCGAAAGCCAGCCACTGAGACAATGGCAGTGAAGGTTAGAAAAATCAGGGTAAGAAGAAGAGTTCTGATTCGACCTCGAGCCTCACCCATGGGTAGATTATTGCCTATGACAGAGATTCCCGATCCTTCAGTCGTCAATCCAGGTACGGTCGGCGCGGTTGTTGTGCTCTGCCTTTTTATCGCGGTGGCGCTGGTCATCCGAAGCGGATATAAACGGCTCCGGAACCTTGACCGTAAACGCCAAGACGACAACTGAAATCAGTTGTGTTCAATCGGCAAAAGCTAGGTCTGATAGTTCTAGCGCTATTTCTTGCCGCTATCTTCTTTAGGCTCGGGGTGTGGCAGCTTGATCGCGCCCAGTTGCTCCAAGAATTAGCAAAACCTCAAAAAGAGCGCCCAGTTGTCGAATTGCTATCTGTCGCCGAACCGAATGTCGCACTCTCAACTAGTGCGCTTAATCGCATCGTTAAGTTTCGGGGTACTTACGTAGCTAATTTGCAGGCTCCAAACCAAGAAGATGTTAATGGAAAGAAATCAACGTGGAACGTGGGCGTCTTTCAAATAGAAGGTTCCGGAAAAGTCGTTGTAGTTCGTGGCATTCAGTCGAGTTCGCCACAAAATAATTCATCAGAGATAGAAATTATCGGGCGCTTGATGCCAAGTCAGATAAATAACAAATTTGGTGAAGTACGAAATGGTTTCTTGCCGCGAATTGATTCTGCATTATTACTCTCTGATTTCGGTTCGGATTTCTTTGATGGATATGTCATTGCCCGCTCAGAGAACCCTGAGAGTGGATTGAAGAAAGTGCCGTCACCGCAACCAGTGATCAAAATTGCTGGTTTCTACTGGCAACACATTTCTTATGTCATCGTATGGTGGCTAATGGGTTTACTAACGCTAGCGCTGCCATTTTTACGTTCGAGGAGCTCGGAAAATTAGCCGTTTAAAGATAGGGTTGAGATATGTCAGGAGTTCTTAAACGCTATCGGGTAATGAGCTTAGCGGCGGGAGTTATGTCGCTACTTCTTTGGTTTGTTGAACTCCCAGTGAAATATCTTCTCGATGTTCCAGTACTAGAGGCGAGAGTTCTATGGATCCCGATTGCGCATGGTTACGTTTACGCACTCTACGTCCTTGCAACAGTCCATCTCGCAGTGAAGGCAAAATGGCAACCTAAGCGAATAGTTTTCTTCGTATTAGCTGGCACTCTTCCAATTGCCTCATTTATCACCGAGCGTCGAGCTCAGAATCTAGTTAAGAATTTGTAACTACAGATGAGATTGGCAAAGCGACTTCTCAAGAGCATTCTCTATCCGCTATATGAGGCAAGACTCTTTAGGCGGCTTGATCTTCGCGATACACCTGAGCATGTTGGAGTTATTCTTGACGGGAATAGAAGATGGGCAAAAGCAAATTTAGCTTCATCAAAAAGTGGTCATAGCGCTGGCGCACGAAAAATTATCGATTTCCTCTCTTGGTGTGAAGAAGCAAATGTCAAAATTGTTACGTTGTGGATGTTATCCACTGATAATCTCAATCGAGAACGTGGTGAGCTTCAACCGCTCCTGGAGATTATTGCGGAGGCGGTCGATGCGCTCTCTAGATTCGGCCGATGGAAATTACATGTGGTTGGTGCAACGGAGCTCTTACCTGATTGGCTGACATCGCGTTTAGATGAAGCGGTTGCTAAGAGCCCGGCGCGCGAGGAATTGATTGTTAACTTGGCGATTGGTTATGGCGGTCGACATGAAATCACTGATGCAGTCCGACAGTTACTCAAAGAGAATCTCGCCAAAGGTGAAAATTTAGAATCGGCAATCGACAAGATGTCGATGGATGAGATTTCACGCCATTTGTACACAGCCGGCCAACCCGACCCTGATCTGGTGATTCGAACCTCTGGAGAGCAACGCCTCTCTGGATTCCTGCTCTGGCAGAGCGCGCACTCAGAGTTCTATTTCTGCGAAGCCTTTTGGCCAGATTTCCGGCGCTTAGATTTCCTGCGGGCGCTACGCGATTATTCGCAGCGGAATCGCCGTTTCGGTAAGTAGACCCCTTTAGCGTGTCGCAGCTCATTGCCCGCAGGGCAGTTCTAGATTACGGGTGTCAACATGATTGGAGCTTTGAGTGCCGGTCGAGGTGAGAGAAACTCGCAAGACCTATGTGTTGGATACCAGCGTATTGCTGGCAGACCCGGCAGCGCTGCAAAAATTTGAAGAGCATGAAGTAGTCCTACCAATTGTTGTCATCTCGGAATTAGAGAGCAAAAGGGATCATCCTGAGCTTGGATACTTTGCGCGCACGGCGCTACGAATACTTGATGATTTAAGAGTGGAGCACGGTCGTTTAGATTCGCCTATGGTGCTTAATGAAAGTGGTGGTGTACTCACCGTTGAGCTCAACCACAGCGATAGTACGGGTTTGCCGGCAAGTTTCTTTCGTGATGGTACAAATGATTCCCGCGTACTTGCGGTAGCAAGAAATCTCAAACGCGAAGGTAAAGATGTTGTCCTAGTGACCAAAGATTTACCGCTGCGAGTAAAGGCATCTGCAGTTGGAATCGTTGCTGAGGAGTATCGCGCCGAACTTGCAGTAAGTAGTGGCTGGACTGGAATTGTTGAAATTACTCTTGCCTCAGAACAAGTAGATCAGCTCTATCAAAACGAACGCGTTGAATCAGACGATGTCACAAAACTTCCAGTGCATACCGGTGTAGTTATCCATTCAAACAAGGGGAGTGCATTAGCTCGCGTAACGCAAGATAGAAAATTGAAATTAGTTCGAGGCGATCGAGACGCTTTTGGTTTGCATGGCAGAAGTGCAGAGCAGCGAATCGCCCTAGATCTACTTTTAGATAATGAAATTGGAATAGTCTCGCTTGGCGGTCGCGCCGGAACCGGCAAGAGCGCACTGGCAATATGTGCTGGTCTTGAAGCGGTGATGGAGCGGCGCTTACACAAGAAGATTGTTATCTTCCGCCCGCTCTATCCTGTCGGAGGACAAGAGCTTGGATACCTGCCTGGCTCAGAGGGTGAAAAAATGTCTCCATGGGCGCAAGCAGTCTTTGACACGCTGGGCGCATTGGTGAGTTCGCATGTAATTGAAGAGATCATGGCGCGCGGTTTGATCGAGGTGCTCCCATTAACGCATATTCGCGGTCGCTCGCTCCACGATTCATTTGTGATTGTCGACGAAGCACAATCTCTTGAGCGCGGCGTACTTCTGACGGTGCTCTCTCGAATCGGTCAAGGCTCACGCGTTGTCCTAACGCACGATGTCGCGCAACGCGACAATTTACGCGTGGGTCGATACGACGGAATCGTCGCGGTAATCGAAGCGCTAAAGGGCGATCCGCTCTTTGCCCACGTGACCCTGGTACGTAGCGAACGCTCGGCCATCGCGGCCCTGGTGACAGAGATGTTGGAGCGACCCCCCGCAAACTGAGGTACCCTTTTCCCCTTAAGTACTGCCCCCCTAGCTCAGTAGGTAGAGCGTTTCCATGGTAAGGAAAAGGTCAACGGTTCGATTCCGTTGGGGGGCTCGGCGGGGTAGCTCAGCTTGGTAGAGCAAGCGGCTCATAATCGCTGTGTCGCCGGTTCAAATCCGGCCTCCGCTACCAGTTTCACCAGGTTCTAGCAGCACAATTTCCGAAAGGGGCAGGTAGGCAGGTAGCCTTCCTCCCGCAGACTTTATATATAAAGGAGTACCTCAATGGCCAGCAAGAGCGCGGATATCCGCCCAAAAATCACTATGGCCTGCGTGGATTGCAAAGAACGCAATTACATCACCAAGAAGAACCGTCGTAACGATCCTGACCGTCTTGAAATGAAGAAGTTCTGCCCACGTTGCAAAGCAAGCACGCTCCATCGGGAGACCCGTTAATCCATGGCAGTGCACGGCCCCGAATTAGTCGGGCGCCGGTTTTCTTCGCAACGAAGGTGCGTAGCCAGCGCTCAATCCATAAGAACCTTTGCGGAAGCAATTGGCGCAGATTCTCGTTTTACCCCTCCCACATTTCTTATCTCGTTCTCGGTAGCTGCCGCAGAGGAATTTCTACCTGCACTCGGATTTGATTGGGCGCGAGTTGTCCATGGCGATCAACGCTTCCTGCACCACCGGGATATTCAACCAGGGGAAGAACTCTCATATTCGAGCGAGATTGAGAGTTATAAAAATCTAGCGGGAAATGAATTTGTTTCTATACGAACCGATTTTTTTTCTGTGGAGAATTCAGAACTTGTATCAGCAACATGGTCAACTCTGGTCTTTCGAGGAGAACAATCATGAGCTGGAACTTAGGGCATGAATTTACTGAGCAGATTTTCACAATTAATCGAGCGAAACTTAAGCGATATGCAGATGCAAGCGGTGATCAAAATCCAATTCATCAGGACGAAGCATTTGCAAAATCAGTTGGGCTTCCCGACGTCATTGCCCATGGGATGTACACGATGGCGCTCGCCGGCGAGGCGGTTCGCACCTGGGTTGGTAGTGAACGATCACTATTGGAATTTGCGGCTCGTTTTGCTAAACCTGTCATTGTTCCCAAAGGCGAGGATGTGACTATCTCGTTTACGGGCAAAGTAATCGAAGTGGATAGTGAACAGATAACAATTGATGTAGTGGCTATCTGTGGTGGCGTTAAAGTCCTCAATCAGACGAAGGCTCGAGTTCGCCTGTGATATCTGAACGTGAGATTACCGCGACAATAATCGCGGATGGTTTTTTAGATGATGACATTCTCTCAATTAAAACAATACTTGAGAATTCTGAGGTTGCTATCTTTGTGTTAGTAAATGGAAAACATGATGTAACACTCTTTGAAAATCTATCTCCTCGAGTTCAAACGTATCAAGTGAAACAGAAACTTGGGTGGTCGAACGCAGTTAATTTAATCTTGAGCGAAGTTAAGACTCGATACGTCGTTTTGATGGATTCTTCAACTCGATTTACTGCAAATCCTTTTAGTGAAGTGATTGAGAAATTAGGGGCGGGTTACATTGGCGTTGGTTGGCGCGGGGGACTGATCGATCTTGATGACGAATGGCGATCAGTTGTTGATAAAGGAGCTGGCGAAGTTGATGTGCTCTTTGGGTACTTCATGGTTTTGGACCGCGAATTTGCTCGAGCTGTCGGAGCTAATCCAAGCGCCAAGTATTACCGTAACGCTGATTTAGAACTCTCACTTGCCCTACGCGAAGCGGGCGGCAGGTTAATGCAGATTGAATTGCCGCTGATTCAAGAGCGTCATCACGGGTATCACGATGTAGATAGCGCCTATCGTGAAAAGAATTCCAAAGAGAATTATCAGCGGCTACTTAAGCGCTTTCGAGGCAATCTAGGGATTCTTGCACCGCGCAGGTAATCTAATGTTATGAGATTCGCCGATTTGACCACCTTTCGAGTGGGTGGCGAGATTGCAAAAGTCGTGAGTGGCGATTCAGAAGAGATCATTCTTAAAACTTTACTAAGCGACTCGGATG
>JBIJBY010000139.1:0-2733 GCA_044344975.1 Candidatus Nanopelagicaceae bacterium
TTTCTTCTTCCACCCCACCGGACACTTTGATTTCGTGCCGGTTACTTTCTTGGTGATTTTGCCTTTGGTGCATGTAATTGATTTCTTGGCAACTGTTGGCGCAGGTTTCACTACTGGAGCGGCTTCAATTTGCTTTGGCGCCTCATTACTAGGCAAGTTCTGTTGAGTCGCTGGAACCTCTACTACTTTGTCTTGACTCATCTTCACTTTAAGAGTGGGTGACGAATAAGTAAAACCTTTAGCCGAAAGATACATCCAACCGTCTTTTTCATTGATAACCGTAGTAGCGACTTTATCCTCACCCCCGGAACCTACGATAGAGATTTCCGCTCGAATGGGAGCGCTAGAAAATCCATAAATACATCGAGCAAAATCTGATCGGAGCAGAAGATCATAAGTTCCCAAGTTCTCGGCGCCTTGAGAATCAAAATGCGGCGATAAAACTTTGTAATCAAGACTCCCGGCGCTCTCGTTAAAGGCCGGAGGACCTGCGCTATAAACCATCGCATTGGTAGTTACGATTCCTGCCACACTTGCTTCTCGCGAGATGCACGAATTCAATTTTTGGCTCGCGCCAGAGTCCCTAGATCCCTCAAGGGTTCGCACGCTCCAAAAATCCGCGCTACCTGTCGCTTTATCTTTAACTATTGGCAGAAAGAGAGTTGCGTTGGTAAAGGCAAAATCACCGGAGACCCCCGGATACATCAACCCGCCACCCGTGCCGCCACATTTTAAATTATCTGAGCAGACATACGTTCGGTCTGCGAATTCAATCATTTCCTTGGTCCAAGACTGATAGCCAATTCTCTCCCGAATGAAAGGTACGCGAACCGGGTTAGCCTCAATAGTTAAATTCACGCCACCATTCTTTGTATCTGTTTGGGTAGCGATAGGTGAATTGATGCGACCATGAAAGAAGCCATCTAGAGAATTCGGTAATCGTAAATTAAATCCAAATTTGAAATTCTTGGGAAAGGCTTGTCGATCGAAACAAATTGCACTTTCGGTCGCAACACAGGTGTCATCTTCGCGGCCATTCGAGCCAATGGAATCACCGCCAGTAATTCGACGTGTGATTGGATCAAACTCCAACCCGTTGGCTCGGTAATTGCCATATCGAATACTTGTTGCCGCTATTCCAGTTTCTAGAAATGTATAAGTCCAAGTTGATTTAGGTCCCAGGTCTCGCCACCCACCAAGCGATGCTTGCACGACTAGGTTCAACGGTGCGCTCACTCCAGGTAAGCCTGAAAGCGACCATAAATTCCCCAGCCCTGACCCGGCAATTCGGCGAGTTGCTAAATCTTCGGAGAACGTACTTAAACCAAAATTGAGTTGAGGAGCAATCACGCGGGTGAACTGAGCGTTGTACTTCTTCCCGCTCTCGTCGAGGGCATAAATCTCTTCAATGCAGCCAAGCGTGACTGAATCGCTGCATGGCAACATGAATGCACGAAGTTGTTGTCGGGGCACTTCCGAGACCAGACATCGAGGATCTTCGAAAGTTTCACAACTTATCCCCATGCTGTAGGGAAGCGCTCCGATGACAGAAGTCATTTGAGTTTGAAGTGAGTCGCCTTCTTTGATGTAAAGGCCCTGAAGAAGTTGGCTAGAAGGGATGGTCTGCGCTGCCTGAGTTGGATGAGCAAGCGCTGCACAAAGTACCGTGACGAGTAACAGCGACTTCCAATTTTTCACTCTGGAAGTCTAAGTCGGTGACCGACAATTACCGGTGAAAATCTGGGCCTATCTCGTTATAAAACCAATCTATAACTGGCAAAACGGACACCAAATACAACTAATTCAAATTAACGCGAGCGCCATTTCGAGATGATCGGCAGGCGGCGGTCTTTGCCGAAGTTGCGGGTCGAGACCTTGGTTCCTGGTGGATACTGACGCCTCTTATATTCCGCGCGATCAACAAGGCCCATCACTTTCTCCACGAGCGCGCCATCAAAACCGGCGGCGACAATCTCGGCGAAACCTTGGTCGAGCGTGACGTAACGATGCAAGATGCGATCGAGCAATTCATACTCAGGAAGCGAATCGCTATCGCGTTGTCCCGGGCGAAGCTCCGCACTTGGTTCTTTATTAATCGAACTCTCTGGAATTGGCGGCACCTCACCGCGCGAAAGCGCCAGCGCATTGCGCCAACGCGCTAACTCCCAGACCGCTGACTTCCATAAATCTTTAATCGGCGCATAGCCACCCACAGCATCGCCATAAATAGTGGAGTAACCCACGGCAAGTTCACTCTTATTTCCAGTAGCAAGAACAAGATGCCCCTCTTGATTAGAAATTCCCATCAACGTTGTGCCGCGCACCCGCGCCTGCAAATTCTCTTCTGCTAACCCGGTGAATTGGAGCTGCGATAAATAAGAAGCCACCATCGGCTCAATTGGCACGACGCGATAATTCAAACCAGTGCGCGCTGCTAAATCTGCAGCATCATCTAACGAACCAGCAGAGGAATATTTACTTGGCATACCCACGCCATAGACCCGCTCTTTACCGAGCGCATCAACGGCAATTGCCGCAACGAGAGCAGAATCAATTCCTCCCGATAAACCAAGGGCAACAGAGTTAAATCCACCCTTTGCCACATAGTCACGAAGACCAGTGACCAGCGCCGACCATAGTTCACCACCGCGATCTAAAGAAGGGGCAATCTGCGGCAGTATCGCTTCGTACTTAATTAATGGCGTATCCGAGAGCGTGACATCCGGCGTGCCA
>JBIJBY010000141.1:0-2705 GCA_044344975.1 Candidatus Nanopelagicaceae bacterium
ATTTCCGAGCGCAGGGGTTGCTGGGTTAAGTGGCGCTTCAGCAACAACGCGTGAAGAGCCGCCCATTCCTTCATTTCCGGTGAGGGAGTTAAAGCCAAGGAATGCTGCGAGAACAAGAACGAGGGAGAGCGCAACGCGTGAAGATTTCTTCGCGAATTCGCCAGCGCGCTTGTATGTTGTTGAAAGCATGTCGAGCGCGGTGAGGCCACGATCTTCGTCGATGATGATTTCGGTAAGAACGCGACGCATCGAAGCGCGTGCACGAGAGATGGTGTGGCGAACAGCGCTCTCCTTGATGTTGAGCTCTGCTGCGATCTCTTCTGTTGTGCGGCCATCCATCTCCCACATCACAAGCGCAGTGCGCTCGGCTGGTGAGAGCATGGCAAGTGCTTGGCGGATGATTGCTGCATCATCAGCTTGCGCGATGACTTCGCTGTGATCGCCTTCATCAACCCATGTTGCTTCAACTTCACTTGTTGCTTCATCGAGAAGAACGAGATTCGGGCGGCGACCTTCAAGACGGAAGATGTCGACGCAGAGGTTCTCGATAGTGCGGTGGAGATATCCGAGGGCGTGATCGGATGATTCCAATTCAGGGGCGGCGAGCATGAACTTGATCAGCGCATCTTGGACAACTTCTTCGGCGCGTTGAGTGTCCTTGAGAATGCGAGCTGCATGTGCGCGTAGTTCGGCAGCGTGCTCGGTGTAGAAAGCACCAAAATCCGCAACGCTCCATGTAGTCGGAGCGGCGGATGCCGTTTGTTTCTTGTTACGCGCCATATATATGTACTGCCCCTAGGTTCTTGCTCTGCTCCATTGCTGGAGGTGCTGCTCAGGTCGACGTCTCGGCCCTACATTGGCTACTACGTATTCGAGTTAGATTTGTCGCGTTGGAGGGACAAATCGGACATTTCTCACTTCTATCCTGCGGATTTGGCGGGTTCCCTGGATCTTTCTTGGTATCTCTGGACCCTTCAATCTGGTGGAGAATCTCGTTGCGGCCTTAATTATGGCCTGTTTAGCGCAATAACGCCTGGTCAGAGGCGTGCGGGGATAGGTGGAACCTACCGAATAAGCGCCCAGCGGGGAAATTGGCGCCTATATATAAGGAGGAGTTTACGTCCCTGACCTCAGGTTATGCGGTATTTCCCTGAAACCCTCAAGGGTGTGTTGAGAGTTCTATGTGAATAAATCTGGGGGTGCTGGCAGTGGTGGCTCTTTGCCTCTTTACTCGGCGTCCTCTTCCAAGACTTCATCCTCAGCGAATTCATCTATCGAAGCTTCATCAGCTACCACGGTATCGAGTTGATATTTATTCTGTTTGCAAATCGAATCTATGGATTCGAAAGCTTTCGCATTTTTGGAGATCACATTCTGTTGATTGACCAAATCTGCTTGATTCGCGGCAATCTTGCTTCGATATGACGGTTCATTAAAAGCTACACCCCGTCTTCTGAATTCATTGATTTGATCGCGCAAACTCTGTTGCGAATCATTTAATTTCTTAATCTTTAGATTTGCTTGTTCAATTCTTGAATAGAAATTTCCAAGATTGGAAACTTGCGAACTTGTGCAGTTGCGCTTTGCTTTGATTTGTTTCTTGCTTTGGGCATTGCTAGCTGCATTTCCCTCGTCGACCACCCAGATATTTCGTCCTGAAACGCGCTTACATACCAAATTGGAAGTGTCTGATGCTGAGACTTGATTGAGAGTGCGGCAGGCTTGCCCCTCTTTGTTTGTATATTTCTTCTCAACAGTTGATCCACTCGATCGAAATGAATTGGCGAACTTCTTCGCTAATTCAGTTGCAGGGAAACTCTTATGAGGAATATCGAAAACTAGAACGTCGCTATCTTTCTCTGCTCCAGCCTCTTCGAAATAACTGACAAAGACCGTTACACCCTCACCCAAGTAATTAGTAATCGTTCCGCCATCTTGAGAAAATATTGCGTTGATGACGCATGTAAAACCTGTTTTTGATCCGATGGAACATGCAGAACCAGCCTCAAGCGAACTCGCTCGACCAATAACTACTCGATCTTGGTAGATGAGGTTGGGAGTGGAGCCCGTGCTTGTTGGATCTCCATTGAGCACAACCGCTGGGAACTGGAGTGAATCGGGATTACCTGAATATTCGCCGGTATTGGTGAACCAAAAAGTGAAACCGTTCCTCTTCTTTTTATCGAATTTCAATTTGCCTTGCGTCTCAGTGAGATTGAGCGTCAGCAAAGGCGCCCGGTAGTTAGCCGACCAAGCGACTTTCCCTAATTTCATCGACCAGGTTGACCGAACGCCATCGCCTGATCCCTGCCATGTGGAGGTGAAGGTCTGATTGGAACCATGGGCAGCCAACGGAGTCGCTGTCATAGAAATCGAGAGTAGGAAAGCAAAAAGAGTCAGGAGCTTTGATCGCACGCGGAGAGAGTATCTAATTCGACAGCGCCAGGCACCATGATGATCTCCTGCCTGGCGGCGAGCTATAAGGAAAGATTAAAAATAAATGCCCGATTTGTCCGGATACCCAATATGCGAGTAACTCGCAAGGAACCTTATTCTTAGCTATCGACATTACGTCTATTTAACTCGAGAGGGCAATGAATGAAGAAAGAATTGAAAATCCTGGGGATAGCGATCATGCTCCTCGGCTCACTTACGGTATCCGCTCCAGGTTACGCACAGACTCCGACACCTGCCGCTTCACCAGC
>JBIJBY010000005.1:0-30824 GCA_044344975.1 Candidatus Nanopelagicaceae bacterium
TCGCGATTCCCCCGCGCTTGAAATTGCAGAGACGCTACATACCCTAGGTGCGCATGTAGTCGTGCATGATCCCCGCGCACTCGAAAGCGCAGCTAAAAAAATTCCAGATTTAACTTACTCAAATTCGATTGAGGAGACCCTTACGGGCGCCGACCTCACGATGCATCTCACTGAATGGGTCAACTACCGTGAACTTGATCCGGCGATCATCCGCAAACTTGTCAACGTTCCAACTATTTTTGATGGCAGAAATGTGCTCGATACTGGTAACTGGCAGAGCGCAGGATGGAAGTTACTCGCCTTGGGACGCCCGCTTTAAATTTTCAGCTCGACCTAAAACTTCAGTATGCATCCTCTCCATTTGGCTTTTGATGGCCGCAAGCGCTCGCTCGTCATGCGCACCAAGAATTCGAGCTGCGAGTAAACCTGCATTCTTTGCATTTCCAATACCAACCGTTGCAACGGGAATGCCTGCAGGCATCTGAACAATCGACAATAGAGAATCCATTCCTTCAAGAGCTTTCAGCGGTGAAATCGATGCAAGCATTCCTGGTAAATGTGCAGCCCCACCAGCGCCCGCAATAATTACCTTGAATCCGCGTGCAGCAGCAGCCTTGCCAAACTCCATCATCTCTTCAGGCATCCGATGTGCAGAGAGCAACGCAACTTCATATGTGATGCCTAACTCGGCGAGGGTGGTTGCAGCGCTCTCCATAGTTGGCCAATCGGAATCTGAACCCATCACTATCGCAACATCAGCCATGCGCTCCCCCACTGCTCAGCTCTGCGTATCCAACGCTCTAACGCTACTCGGAAATGACACCACTCATGTAATCAACTGCATGTTGGACGCGCTCGCGAAGCTCATCAAGTTTCGTACCCGTCACGGTCACATGTCCAACCTTTCGCCCTGGTCGAACTTCCTTTCCATAGTTATGGACTTTCAACTCAGGGTCCCGGGCAAAGAGATGCAGGTACGGCCGGAAAAGATCGCTCTTTTCTCCACCTAAGACATTGCCCATGACTGCCCATGTAGCGATTAAGGAGGTGCTCCCCAATGGAAGATCTAAAACCGCTCTTATATGTTGTTCGAATTGTGATGTGGTTGAACCTTCAATAGTCCAATGTCCAGAATTATGTGGTCGGAGCGCAATTTCATTTATTAAGAGAGTGCCTCCAACATCAAAAAGTTCCACTGCCATTACCCCGACAAGACCAATATGTTGCGCGATTGACATTGCAATCTGCTGTGCTGAAAAAGCTGTTGTATCAGCTAGGTTTGGCGCTGGTGAAATTGTCTCTGTGCATATTCCATCGCGCTGAACAGTCTCTGTCACGACCCATGTCGAAACCTGATCATGTGGCGAGCGCGCAATCATGATAGAAAGTTCACGGTCAAATGCGATTAACTCTTCGGCGAGCGCACTGCCCCACTTTTCGAGCGCTTCCTGCGCTTCCATTTGATTTGTAACTACTCGGACTCCTCGACCGTCGTATCCACCCGATATTGCTTTGAGAATAACTGGGTAAGTTTCAATTTCCGCCGCGCTAGCTATGACTTTCCATTGGGGCTGCGGAAGTCCTATAGATGCAAAACTAGCTCGCATATGCGATTTATCTTGTGAGTGCAACAGGGCGCTTGATGATGGTCGAACAGTGTGACCCAACTCTTCTAGACGACGAATGTGGCCATTTGGTACCAACTCATGCTCGAAGGTGAGGACATCACATTTACTTGCAAAAGCAATTAACTGATCTAAATCTTTGTAATCACCAACCGTTGACGGGAAAAAAGCTGCGGCGCTCTCGCGAGAATCACCTGCCAAAATCTTGAGGGTGACGCCGAGCGCAGCTGCTGGAGCAAGTGACATTTGGGCAAGCTGCCCCGCTCCGATTATTCCGAGAGTAGGAGCGCCCATGGTGTGAGCCTACTTTCTCACTCTAAGATGCGTCACATCTGCCGAAACAAATGTGCTTCCGTCGGCAAGCACAAGAGCGCCGTCAGCAGAGATTGCCGCTGCGCGCCCCGTTCGCTCGCTCCCATCGGGAAGAGTGATTTTCACATCTTCTTCTAAAGTGGCACAAAGGTGTCGATATTTATTCTCGATGGGCAGTGCAAGCGTATCCCACTTTTCGAGTAAGTCAGAGAGTGAACGGAGGAAGGCAACAACTAGCGCAGAGCGATTTACCTGCTCCTCGGTATGAAGGCGAAGTGATGTTGCCTCTGGAGCTGGTAGTGAATCTTTGCTTTGCAAACAATTGATACCAATACCAAGAACGATGTTTGCGCCAATCTTTTCAGCGATGATTCCGCCTACTTTAAATTGGTCAATCATTAAATCATTGGGCCACTTCAGTGATGTGGTAACTCCAGTTGTCTCAAAAATTGCAGCAGAAGCCGCAACGCCTGTAATCAACGGAACCCAGCCCCACCGTTTTTCATTTTGAATTTGTGGCGCAACTACCGCAGAGAGGAGCATGCTTTGACCAGGATCAGATTCAAATGATCTATTAAGTCGGCCTCGTCCTGCGCTTTGAAACTCAGCGAGATATACATCACCACGGGCTGCGTGGCCTTGAACGAGGGCGGAGCCAAGAGCGCTTTGGGTGGAATCTATTAAATTAAAATGTTGTACTCGCCAGTAACTGGGGTCTAGTGCTGAGATGATTTCCGCTAGATCGAGGTTTTCCACGAGAGGTACGGTACGGCTATGAGCGGTGATATTCATACCACTGCGGGCAAGATTGAAGATTTGCGCGCCCGACTCGAGGCAGCAGTACATGCCGGTTCGCAGCGAGCAGTGGAGAAGCAACATAGCAAAGGGAAGATGACCGCAAGGGAGCGGATTCATGCCCTCGTGGACGAGGGATCGTTTACCGAGTTCGATGAGTTAGCCCGTCATCGCTCCGTTTCGTTCGGAATGGAGAAGGATCGCCCATACGGTGATGGCGTCGTCACCGGTTACGGAACTATCGATGGCAGACAAGTCGCACTCTTCTCTCAAGATTTCACCGTAATGGGTGGAAGTCTTGGCGAAGTTTTTGGAGAGAAAATAGTCAAAGTCATGGACTTTGCCCTCAAAGCGGGAATCCCACTTATTGGAATAAATGATTCGGGCGGTGCAAGAATTCAAGAAGGCGTCACTTCGCTCGGTCTATACGGCGAAATCTTCCGTCGCAATGCCCGATCCTCTGGCGTGATCCCACAGATCTCATTAATTCTCGGCCCATGCGCAGGTGGAGCGGTGTACTCCCCTGCGATGACAGATTTCACGATTATGGTCGAAGGAACATCGCACATGTTTATCACCGGACCCGAGGTCATCAAGGCGGTAACTGGCGAAGATGTAGAGATGGAAGAGCTCGGTGGCGCACGAACTCACAACACCAAAACTGGCAACTCGCATTATCACGCTGCCAATGAACTCGATGCTATTGATTTTGTTAAGAATCTCTTATCATTCATGCCAAGTAACAATCGCGAACGCGCACCCATTTTCGCAACCACAGGAATCAACGAGATGCGCGCCTCCGATCTTGCGCTCAACACGATCATCCCTGATAGTCCTAATCAGCCCTACGATATGAAAACTGTCATCAAAGCCATCTTTGATGAAGGTGAATTCTTAGAAATTCAGGAGACTTTCGCACCGAACATGATTGTTGGTTTTGGGCGTATCGAAGGGCATGCCATTGGAGTTGTAGCAAACCAACCTCTACAACTTGCTGGCACTCTGGATATCGATGCAAGTGAGAAGGCGGCTCGCTTCGTGCGCACGTGCGATGCTTTTAATATTCCAATACTCACCTTGGTGGATGTCCCTGGTTTTCTACCTGGAACCGACCAAGAGTGGAACGGAATTATTCGACGTGGCGCAAAGCTGCTTTATGCATACGGAGAAGCAACAGTGCCGATGGTCACTCTCATTACCCGGAAAGCCTATGGTGGCGCATACGATGTCATGGGTTCTAAACACCTTGGCGCTGATGTGAATTTAGCGTGGCCTACCGCCCAAATTGCTGTAATGGGAGCACAGGGTGCGGTAAATCTGCTTTACCGACGAGAGCTCGCTGGGGCAGAGGATGCAGATGCGCTTCGCAAACAATTGATGGCCGAATACGACGACACGTTAGCTAATCCTTATCTTGCGGCAGAGCGCGGATTTATCGATGCAGTCATCGAGCCAGCGCAAACGCGGATGAGTATCACAAAAGCGCTCCGAGCATTGCGGAACAAGCGTGTGGAGCTACCACCACGCAAGCATGGAAATATCCCGCTGTGATCAAAATACTTAGCGGTGCGGCTAGCGAAATTGAAAAAAAGGCGATTGAAGAAGCGTTACTTCTTATAAATCAGGAGAAAGAGCGGGAAGCTCATGCTCAGTATGGAAAGCCCATTCTCAGAGCTCCACTTGAGATAAATCAGAAGTAGTAAGCGCCTAAATGAGAATAATTCTTGCCTCGGCATCGACCTCTCGAACTAGATTGCTCTCTGAAGCGAAAATCCCGCACCAGGTTGAGGTAAGCGGTGTGAATGAGGAGAGTGAAGAGTTCGCGCAGATGACGCCTGCACGGATGGTTGTCGCGCTCTCGGCCGCGAAGGCACAAGCTATTGCAACTAAGCATACTGGCGAAAATCTTTTGGTGATCGGCGCAGATTCCACTCTTGAATTTGAAGGAGTGAGTATGGGTAAGCCAGTAACGGAGGAGATTGCACTCTCGTGGTGGCGTAATTACGTCGGGAAAAGCGGCCTGCTCCATACAGGACAGACAGTTATAGATGTGGCCAGAGATATATCAAAGAGCGCACTCTCTACGACGGAGATAACTTTTGCTCAATTGAGTGAGGAAGAGATTCGCTCGTACATTGCTACGAATGAACCGCTCCAACTCGCTGGCGGAGCATCACTTGATGGTATCGGTTCGCCTTACATTTCACATATCTCCGGAGATGCCACTGGAGTACTTGGTTTGAGTATGAATGACCTTCGAAGGCTTTGCGAAGAACTTGGCCATCCCTGGCGATCATTGAGAGCGAGTTAGATTATGGCGATGAAACGAATTCTGATAGCAAATCGTGGAGAAATTGCTATACGAGTAGCCCGGGCCGCAAAAGATCATGGCCTGACTCCGATTGCGGTTTATTCGCACGGGGATAGAAATGCGCAGCACGTAATTTCTTGCGATGAGGCATATGCACTTGATGGGACCACAGCAGCCGAAAGCTATCTCAACATTGAGAAGATTATTGCTGCAGCCAAAGCATCCCGCGCAGACGCAGTTCACCCTGGTTATGGATTTCTCTCTGAAAATGCGCAATTCGCTGAGGCAGTTATTGCCGCTGGGTTAATCTGGATTGGTCCACCACCGCATGCGATTTCCGCTCTCGGAGATAAGGTTTCGGCGCGAAAAATCGCTGCAAAAGTTGGCGCACCACTCGTGGCAGGTACGGCCGACCCCGTCGAAAACTCTGCTGAGGTCATTGCTTTTGCGAAAGAGTATGGACTTCCCGTTGCAATCAAAGCGGCACATGGCGGAGGAGGTCGTGGCCTAAAGGTTGCACGCACTCTTGAAGAGATTCCAGAGCTCTTTGATTCGGCAGTGCGTGAAGCTGTTGCAGCTTTCGGTCGCGGGGAATGTTTCGTGGAGAGATTTCTTGATCGCCCACGACATGTAGAGACTCAAGTCTTAGCTGATGCCCACGGAAACGTCGTTGTTGTATCGACTCGCGATTGTTCACTCCAAAGGCGTCATCAGAAACTTGTCGAAGAGGCGCCGGCGCCATTTCTCAATGAGAAGCAGATCCAAGAGCTCTATTCATCAAGTAAGGCAATCATCAAAGAAGCTGGCTACGTGGGCGCGGGAACCTGCGAATTCTTAGTTGGCGTTGATGGCACCATCTCGTTCCTCGAAGTAAACACCCGACTGCAAGTTGAGCACCCAGTCAGCGAAGAGGTAACTGGCCTAGACCTGGTGCGTGAGCAATTTCGGATCGCTGCTGGCGAGCAACTAACTTTTGGTGATCCAGAAATCCGTGGCCACTCCATCGAATTTCGAATTAACGGTGAGGATCCAGGCAAGAGCTTCCTTCCAACCCCTGGAGTCATTACCGCTTGGCGCGCTCCATCTGG
Organism: Candidatus Nanopelagicaceae bacterium; assembly: GCA_044344975.1. Taxonomy (GTDB): domain Bacteria; phylum Actinomycetota; class Actinomycetes; order Nanopelagicales; family Nanopelagicaceae; genus IMCC26077. The sequence continues at coordinate 6,132 of JBIJBY010000005.1, forward strand.
CCCGGGAGTACGCGTAGATGCAGGATTTACCTCAGGCGATGTTGTTAGCGGAAATTTCGACTCTTTACTCGCAAAGTTAATCGTGACCGGCGCTACTCGTACAGAAGCTCTGGAGCGAGCCCGTCGTGCGCTCGATGAATTCGCAGTAGAAGGCATCGCCACAGCTCTGCCGTTCCATCGTGCGGTAGTTAAGGATTCTGCATTCATATCAGAACCTTTTACAGTATTCACGGGCTGGATTGAGAGCGAATTCCAGAACGATATCCCTGCGTTTAACCAACCAAGCGAATCTCTTCAAGAATCCGTCATGGAACGTTTAATTGTCGAAGTTGATGGTCATCGCTTAGAAGTTGGAGTACTAAGCAATACTCCGAAGCGTCGTCGCTCCAGCGCCACGCGCACGTTCAAGAATCAAGGCAACAGCCTGGCTAGTCCCATGCAAGGAACTGTTGTTAAGTTGGCAGTAACAAATGGTGACCAAGTCAAAGAGGGAGACCTCATCGCTGTACTGGAGGCAATGAAAATGGAACAACCATTACTCGCTCATAAAGATGGTGAGATTTCTGGTCTCAATCTCTCAGTCGGCGCAAGTATTTCAAGCGGTACACAAATCTGTCAGATTATTTAACTACCAACTCTCAGGGGCGCGATACGTACCCCAAACGCCGCGCAGTGCGTTCGAAATTTCACCTACCGTCCCATTCGCTAAGAGCACGGATTTAATTAGCGGCAACAAATTCTCATCGCCTTGCGCTGCTACTTTCAACTTCTCTAGCGCTTTGGATAATGCGCTCTCATCCCGCGCGCCCCGCAACTTATTGAGCTTTCCGCTCTGGTCAGTTGCCACTGACTCGTCTACTCGAAGCGGCTGATACGGTTCGGGTGGCGAGACAAACTCATTGACGCCAACGATCACTCGGTCCTTACGCTCAATCTCTTGCGAAATGCGATATGCATTCTTTTCGATCTCGCTCTTTTGGAAACCTGCCTCTACTCCAGCTACGGCTCCGCCGAGATCATCAACTTTTGCAATCAGTTTTTCAATCTCAAAAACCAATTCATTAGTCATGGTTTCAACTGCGGCCGAACCTGCTAAAGCATCGACAGTGCGCGCGAGGTCGCTCTCGTGAGCGATGACCTGCTGGGTTCGAAGCGCTAAGAGCGCAGCCTTTTCGGTCGGTAGTCCAAGTGCTTCGTCAAAAGAATTTGTGTGCAGCGATTGAGTTCCACCAAGAACTGCCGCAACCGCTTGCAGCGTTACTCGGACGAGATTGAGCTCAGGTTGAGCTGCAGTGAGCTGCACTCCTGCAGTTTGAGTGTGGAAACGCAGATGCATCGCGCGTTCATTTGAAATCCCGAATCGCTCTTTCACTATTTTTGCCCACACCTGCCGTGCCGCCCGAAATTTTGCTACTTCTTCTAAAACAGTAGTGCGAGAAACGAAGAAAAAGCTCATTCGCGACGCAACTTGCTCTATGTTTTGTCCACGCGACTTTGCGCCATCTAGATAAGCAATGGCATTGCTCAACGTAAATGCGATCTCTTGCACCGGATTGGCACCGGCTTCAGCCATGTGATATCCAGAGACAGAAATAGAATTCCATTTAGGCAAGTGCTTCGAACAATATTCGAAAATATCGCAAATTAACCGCATCGATGGTTTTGGTGGGTAGATGTAGGTACCCCGCGAGATGTACTCCTTTAATATGTCATTCTGAATAGTGCCGCTAATCTGATCACTTGCAACGCCTTGTTCGGCCGCAACAATCTCGTACATCAACAATAGGATTGCGGCAGGTGCATTGATTGTCATTGAAGTCGAGACTTTGTCGAGTGGAATTCCCTTAAAAAGTTCTCGCATATCTTCCAAAGAATCAATTGCTACCCCAACTCGGCCAACTTCTCCTAATGATTGTTCGGCGTCAGAATCAAAACCCATTTGGGTGGGTAGATCGAATGCGACAGAGAGTCCGCCCGTGCCAGCATTTACCAATTGGTGATATCGCTCATTTGATTCTTTGGCAGAGCCAAATCCAGCGTACTGTCGCATTGTCCAAGGTTTTCGCAGATACATCTCTTCATAGATGCCGCGTGTGAAGGGGTATTGGCCAGGTCGATCTCCTGAGCTATCACCTGCATTTATGTAATCGGGTTGGATTGGAAAACCAGATTCGGAAGTCGCACTCACATGTGAATCTTATCTCTCCCGGAGTGGCATGCGGAAAAAATCTATAATTACTCAATACTCTCGTGCTCCATGAGAAGCTTGCCGAGCATGAGAGGTGTGCGCCAAATACTGGTGTTCACGCTCGCCGCAACGATGTCGATGAGCGTGTTGCCCGCCATAGCTGAGGCTAAAACTTCTATTGGCGGCGGCCGACTCGGCGAGACTGGCGTGATCTACAACTCTGTAGAGGGTGATGGCGTCTCCGCTCCACCTGATACATCAGCGCTCTCTTATCTCGTCGCAGACTTTGAAACCGGTGAAGTACTCGCGGCAAAAAGCCCACATAAGAAATTACCTCCGGCGAGCACTTTGAAAACGCTCACTGCGCTCACGCTCCTTTCCAGAATAAATATCGAAAAGCGCTATACCGCCAGCTGGCGTGAAGCAAGCACAATCGGAAATAAAGTAGGCCTCTGGAAGAACCGCAAATACGTCGTTAAAGATATTTGGTACGGGTTGATGCTTGGTTCAGGCAATGATGCCGGAGTGGCCTTAGCCAATATGGCCGGCGGAATTAAAAAGACAAACGCTTTAATGCTCGCCAAAGCCAAGTCGGTCCAGGCTTTCGACACAATACCAAAAAGTCCTCACGGGCTAGACACTCCTGGGCAAGTATCGAGCGCATACGATCTAGCACTCATTGCACGTGCAGCAATGAAGGATAAAACGTTCCGAAAAATTGTTGCAACTAAAACTTATGTTTTTCCAAATTCAGGGCCCCGAAATGTAGATCGCAAAATTAGAAATTTGAACAAGTTAATGTTTACCTACCCTGGAGTTATCGGAGTGAAAACTGGATATACGACCAAGGGGCGCAATACCTACATAGGAATTGCGAAGCGAGATGGGCGCACAATCATCATCACTTTTATGCATCTTCGCTATGGTCGCGACGAACTCGCCAAAAAACTTTTCAACTGGGGATTTGATGCGGTTGGCAAAGTTGAGCCTGTAGGAGAGCTTGTTAGTTAAGCGAAGCTCTACTTCTTTCGAGGCAAAAGACCAAGCGAGTTATAAACGGCAGATAGCGTTTGCCCTGCTACTGATTCGGCGCGGTCCGCACCTTCGCGCAAGATCGTCAAAAGTGCACCTTCATCTTGAAGATAGGCAAGAGCTGTATCTCGGATGGGCCGAAGCGTTTCGGTCACAACTTCGGCAACATCCTTCTTGAAGTCGCCATAACCTTTGCCGACGTAATCATTCTCAATGCTCTGCACGCTTCGACCAGTAATTGCGCTATAGATCGATAGTAGATTGCTAATTCCTGGTTTTTCGCCCTCATTAAAAGTGACTTCACGCCCTGTATCAGTAACAGCGCTCTTAAATTTTTTGATGTTCGCTTCCGGAGAGTCAAGGAGTTCAATGACACCAGCCATACTTGCAGCAGATTTACTCATTTTTGCTGTTGGTTCTTGGAGATCCATGATTTTCGCTGTGCTCTTTAAAATGTGTGCGCCGGGAACGGTAAAGACATCACCAAAACGCGAGTTAAAACGTTGCGCAAGATCGCGCGTCAATTCAATGTGTTGCCGTTGGTCCTCGCCAACCGGGACAAGCTCTGGTTGATAGAGCAAAATATCTGCCGCCTGCAGCATTGGATAGGTAAAAAGGCCGACAACGGTTCGATCCGTCCCGCTCTTCTGGGATTTATCTTTAAATTGTGTCATTCGATTTGCCTCACCAAATCCAGTGATGCACTCAAAGACCCATCCCAATTGATTATGTGCAGGTACGTGAGATTGAATAAAGAGCGTTGATTTCTTTGGGTCAATTCCAATCGCCAACAATTGTGCAGCTGAGGAGAGAATTCGTTTTCGCAAAATTGCCGGATCAACTTCTACAGTTAATGCATGTAGATCTACGATGCAGTAGTACGCATCATGGGACTCTTGGAGTTCGACCCATTGAGTGAGCGCGCCAAGGTAATTACCCAGATGGAAGGAGTCATGGGTTGGCTGAATGCCCGAGAGAACTCTTCGAGCCATGTTGACCTTCTCCCCACTCATTTCGAAACCCCATCTCCTTGATCCGATAAAAGTACCCGAAGGAGCGCGGGACGTTTGCCCTCTATCGCCTCTACTATCAATTCACAGCCGGGTAACTCGACTCGATCGCCAACTTCAGCAATCCGACCGAGCTTATGAGTGAGCAATCCACCAATGCTTTCGTAAGGTCCTTCTGGAAATTCGTAGCCAATCTCATCGCTCACCTCAGTGAGATTAGTCAGCCCATCAATGTGGAATTCTCCAACTTTTGAGGTTCGAACTTCATCGAGCTCATGGTGATCATATTCGTCGCGAATCTCGCCAACGAACTGCTCTACTAAATCTTCAAGAGTGACAATGCCATCGGTGCCACCGTACTCATCGACCACAATCGCGATATGAGATCCCGCCGCTCGCATCTGTGAAAGCACAGGCAATAACTCTTTTGTACCAGGGATAAATTGGATTGGTCGAACTAAGTCACCTATGCGAGTTTGACGCTCATGGAGCTGTGGATCCAAGAGATCTCGCACGCTAACGAATCCGATGATGTCATCGAATGACCCTTTCACAACGGGATAGCGCGAATGACCCGTCTCAATAATTATCTTGACTGCTTGAGCAATCGATAGCTCGTTGTCGAGGAAATCGACCTCGGTGCGCGGAACCATGACCGAGTGAATCTGGCGATCGCTTGCCTCAAAGACTTCTTCGACAATCTCTTTTTCCGCACGTGTAAAGGCATGATGTCCACTAAGCAAGTCAAGAAGTTCTTCTTCTGACATCTGTTCTTTGGCAGCCTTAGGATCGATACCAAAAGCTCGCACCAAAAGATCTGTTGATTTTGAAAGTAGCCAGATAATTGGGCGGAAGAGTCGAGCAATAACATCGACTGCGCCGGCGCTCGCCAAAGCGATCGGAACTGCGCGCACGATTGCAATTCGTTTCGGAGTTAACTCTCCAATGATCAGCGAGACATAAGCAATTACTAGCGTTAATGCAATGAGCGAGAGCAACTCCGCAACATTTCGCTTCAACCCTAAATCTTCAAGCGCCGGAGAGACGTAGCGACCAAGGCGCTCTGCTCCAATCGCGGCAGAGAGAAATCCAAAGACCGTAATACCTACTTGGATCGCGGCAAGAAAACGGTTGGGATTTGAGGTCAATGCCGCCACTCGTGCGCCCCGCTTGCCTGTTCCCGCCAACTGCTTGATCTGACTCTCCCGGAGCGAGATGAGGGCGATCTCCGCTGCAACCAGCAGGGAGGAGAGGCCGATGAGGGCAAGAACGATGGCGATGTCGCCGACAATCTCCCCTAGAGAACCTGACACCCTTCAAGGGTAGCGCCCCGAGCGCGCCCCTTCCTCATTCGGGCAGTTTGAGGTATTTTCTCCCCGTCCTCACCCGAGGATGACCTATCTCCAACGGATCGTCCGGCACGTACCTGCCGGGAGAGGGAGCTAACGCTCATGGCAATTGTTGTATTCGATAAAGCAAGTCGTACCTATCCAGGTACCACCCGTCCTGCTGTAGACCAACTCGATCTCACCGTCCACGACGGCGAATTCCTAGTACTTGTTGGCCCATCAGGTTGCGGAAAGTCAACATCACTTCGCATGCTTGCAGGCCTTGAAGATGTTGATACCGGTTCTATTCGCATCGGCGATCGCGACGTCACACACGTTGCTCCAAAAGATCGCGATATCGCGATGGTCTTCCAATCTTATGCGCTCTACCCACACATGACTGTGGCGGAGAACATGGGCTTTGCGCTAAAAATCGCTGGCGTAAATAAAGATGAGCGCGCTCGCCGTGTTCAAGAGGCAGCGAAGTTGCTCGATCTCGAGCCTTACCTCGACCGCAAGCCAAAGGCGCTCTCCGGCGGACAACGTCAACGCGTTGCTATGGGTCGCGCAATCGTTCGTGAACCACAGGTCTTCCTCATGGACGAACCGCTCTCTAACCTAGATGCAAAGCTTCGCGTTGCCACTCGCACACAAATCGCAGCGCTACAACGCCGTCTTGGTATCACCACTGTCTACGTAACGCACGATCAGGTCGAAGCAATGACTATGGGTGATCGCGTTGCAGTTCTAAAAGATGGCTTGCTCCAGCAAGTTGATTCCCCGCGCAATCTTTACGACAAGCCAGCAAATGCATTCGTTGCTGGATTTATCGGCTCACCTGCGATGAACCTCATCACTGCACCTGTTTCTGGTGGTCAGGCTTCACTTGGCAACCTCAAGATTGCCGTACCTGCTTCCGCAGGCGCTTCGGCAATCGTTGGTGTTCGCCCAGAAGGCTTTAAGCCAACCGGAGCGGGACAAGGCTTTGATATCAAGGTTGAGGTTGTTGAAGAGCTTGGCTCTGATGCATTCGTCTACGGCAAGCCTGCATCAACCGGAATCCAACTGGCTAATGCGAATACCGATGAAGGCGCGCAAGTTATCGTCCGATGGGATCCAAAGAACCCACCGAAGGCTGGCGACACGATCTCTGTAACTGCAGATCCGTCTGCTGTTCACCTCTTCGATGCACAGTCAGGTGTACGTCTCTAAAGTAATTACAAAAGAACCCGCCCTCTGGATAGTGATATCCGAAGGGCGGGTTCTTTTTTTGTGACGAGATTAAGCCATTGCTTTCTTTAAATTCTCATCGATTGCAGCGAGGAACTCTTGGGTATTTAACCAAGGTGCATCTTTGCTGATTAATAGCGCAAGATCCTTCGTCATCTTCCCTTCCTCGACAGTCTTAATGCAAACCTTCTCGAGCGTGTCAGCGAACTTGGCCAATGCAGGATTGTTATCGAGCTTTGCGCGGTGCGCTAGGCCACGAGTCCAGGCAAAAATTGAAGCAATCGGATTTGTCGAAGTCGCCTTACCTGCTTGGTGGTCACGAAAGTGACGAGTTACGGTTCCGTGTGCAGCCTCAGACTCGACTGTCTTTCCATCTGGCGTCATGAGAACTGAAGTCATCAGACCGAGCGATCCATAACCCTGTGCGACAGTATCTGACTGCACATCTCCGTCGTAGTTCTTGCAGGCCCAAACATAGCCACCCTCCCATCGGAGTGAGGTTGCGACCATGTCATCAATCAAGCGGTGGTCATATTCAATTCCTGCTGCTTCGAATTGGCTCTTAAATTCGCTCTCATAGATTTCAGCAAAGATATCTTTGAAGCGTCCGTCATAAGCCTTCAGGATTGTGTTCTTGGTTGAGAGAAAGACCGGGTACTTGCGCGCTAGCCCATAGTTCATTGAAGCGCGTGCAAAATCGCGGATCGAATCATCAAGGTTATACATCGTCATTGCAACGCCAGAACTTGGAAAATCAAAGACATTGAACTCCATCGGCTTTGAGCCATCGGCTGGCGTAAAAGTGACAGTTAACTTTCCTGGACCAGGCACTTTGAAATCTGTTGCTCGGTATTGATCTCCGAAAGCGTGGCGGCCAATCACAATTGGCTTAGTCCAATGGGGAATCAATCGAGGCACGTTACTGATGATGATTGGCTCTCGGAAGATCACTCCTCCAAGAATGTTTCGAATTGTGCCGTTAGGCGACTTCCACATACTTTTGAGGTTGAACTCTTTGACGCGAGCCTCATCAGGTGTGATTGTCGCGCATTTCACGCCAACGCCATGCTTTTTAATGGCATTCGCACTATCGATAGTGACTTGATCATCGGTCGCATCGCGATACTCGATACCCAAATCGTAATACTCCAGGTTTACATCGAGATAAGGAAGGATTAATTGATCTTTGATGAATTGCCAGATGATTCGAGTCATCTCATCGCCATCAAGTTCGACGACGGTTCCAGTTACCTTGATCTTTGACATTCTCTTCTCGCCTTCTCTCTTGTTTCTGTCACATTCCAATTAAAGATTTTTTACATCAGCTTGTTTTGCGCGAACCGCCTCGGCAGCAACCTTAAGTTCTGCCAATTCACTATCGGTAAGTTTCGTCTCTACAACTTTGCGAATTCCGCTCTTGCCTATTTCAGCTTCAACGCCTAAATAAACACCGGAAATTCCATACTCGCCATTTACCCATGCGCATACCGGCATTACTGCGCCAGAATCTTCTATGACCGCCTTTGCCATTCGTGCAGCAGCTGCAGAGGGTGCGTAGTAAGCAGAGCCAGTCTTAAGAAGCGCAACAATCTCAGCGCCACCATTTCGAGTTTTCACAACGAGCTCTTCGATTTCGGGGGCAGAGAGCAAATCGCTCAATGGTTTTCCATTTACTCGACAACGACTTGGAACGGGAACCATGGTGTCGCCATGTGAGCCAAGAGTTAAGGTTTCGACATCGCTGACCTTTACTCCCAGTTTTGTAGCGACAAAATTTGTAAACCGTGCAGTGTCCAACATTCCAGCTTGACCCATAACTCGGTTGTAAGGGAATGCAGAAGCAATTTGCGCTAAAGCAGTCATCTCATCGAGCGGATTAGAAACCACAATAATCACAGCATTGGGGCTGTGCTTTGCAACATTCTCTGCAACGCCACGAACAATTCCCGCGTTAACGCCAATCAAATCCATCCGACTCATACCTGGTTTGCGAGGCAAGCCAGCAGTTATGACAACGACATCCGAATTTGCAGTCTTCTCATAACCTGCACCTTCGGGTGTAGTTGTTGCTCCGATGAGCAGAGTTTCAAAACCCTCAATGGAACGCGACTGATTCATATCGAGCGCAAGACCTTCTGGCTTGCCTTCAACGATGTCGGTGAGGATTACTTCATCAAAAATGTTGTATTCAGCCAGGCGTAATGCGGTTGTCGATCCATAAAATCCCGCTCCAACTACGGTGACGCGACCTGCCATGTTCGGGCCCCAATCTCTCTTGATATCAAGATAACTCTACCGCCGTGGCACTACCTCGGCAGAGGCGCTAGGGAAGCAAGAAGGCCAGGAGCGCCACCCCTGCCGCCAAGGCCAAAAGGGCGGTGAGGTCGCTACTTTGGCTCCGCCACGGGCTCCTGGTGGCGCGCTGCAGGTAAACCTGCGCCGCCAATAGAGCTAGCCCGGCTGCCAGAAGGAGCGCGCCGATTCGCACAGAGAGGGCAAGGCTTGTGATGGTGGAGAGCGCGATGACAACCAGTGGGAGCAGCCTGCTCACGCGCCCGACCGCTCTGCCGCTTCAACGACATTGGCAAGAAGCATGGCTCGAGTCATTGGCCCAACCCCGCCAGGCATTGGAGCAAGAAAACCAGCTTTCGTATGTACATCAGGATGCACATCTCCAAGTAATCCATCGCTGGTACGTGTGATCCCTACATCGAGCACTGCTGCGCCAGCTTTGATATCTGCTGCTGAAATGAAATGTGCTTTTCCTAATGCGGCAACAACAATATCTGCGCGTGACAAATGAGATTTCAAATCAATAGTCGCCGAATGAGTGATGGTGACAGTTGCACTTTCGCGCTTTCTTGAAAGAAGTAAACCGAGTGGTCTTCCCACAGTTAGCCCTCGACCAACAATTACCACCTCGGCGCCATTAATTCTTACTTTATATCGTTCAAGCAATTCGACAATTCCCCGAGGAGTGCAGGGCAATGGTGCGGGTTGATCGAGCACAAGCTTTCCCAAGTTAAGTGGGTGCAAACCATCTGCATCCTTAGCAGGATCAATCTCCTCCAAAATGGCATTTGCATCGATGCCCTTGGGTAGTGGAAGCTGCACAATGTAACCCGTACATTCAGATGAATTATTTAGGTCGCGAATTGCGCTTCGAATATCTGCAAAAGTAGCAGTTGCTGGCAGATCTACGCGAATGGATTGAATTCCTACTTCCGCACAATCCTTATGTTTGCCACCTACATACGCATGCGAACCTGGATCATCACCCACTAATACAGTTCCTAGTCCTGGACGCTGCTTAAGTTTTATAACCCGAGAAGCAAGTTCACTCTTGATTTCACCGGCAACTTTCTTGCCATCAAGTATCACTGCGCTCATGTGTTAATAGTAGCCAATTAGGCGTGCGCAAAATGACGCACGCCGGTGAAATACATCGTTCCGCCCGCCTTTTCGACGGCAGCAATCACCTCTTCATCACGAACACTTCCGCCAGGTTGCGCAATCGCCTTTATGCCGGCGGCCAGGAGGATTTCTGCGCCATCGGCAAATGGAAAGAATGCATCACTTGCGGCAAAGCTGCCACGCGCACGCTCTCCGGCACGGCCAACAGCAAGGCGCGCAGAATCCACTCGATTTACTTGTCCCATTCCAATGCCTACTGAAGCAAAATCTTTCGCAAGCAAAATGCCATTGCTCTTCACTGACCGAACTGCGCGCCAAGCAAACTCGAGCTCCTTAAGTTCTTCAGAAGTGAGCGGATTGCCTGCAACTAATCTCCAACTGGCGCTCATATCCCCCGGTGCATCTACTCGATCGAATTCTTGTACAAGTAGCCCACCATCGATATGACGATATTCCAGCGGGGCAGCTACTGGATTGACTTTCAATATTCGAATTGATGGTTTCTCTTTGAGAATCTCTAATGCCTTCTCATCATAATCAGGAGCAGCAATCACTTCGGTAAAAACTTCACTAACTCCTTGAGCCATGGCCACTGAAACTTTTCGATTTGCAGCAATGACTCCACCAAATGCAGAGACTGGATCGCAGGCATGTGCACCTTGATACGCATCTGCAATAGTGGCGCTTATTGCAACACCACATGGATTCGTATGTTTAATAATCGCTACCGCTGGGTCGGAATGATCGTGCGCGGCGCGCCAGGCAGCCTCGATGTCAACATAGTTGTTGTAAGACATCTCCTTGCCATGAAGAACTGTTGCGTTAGCAAGGCCATTGGTTACACCGCTCTCTATGTAAAGCGCGCTACTTTGATGTGGATTCTCGCCATAACGAAGCGTACGTGAGCGTTCAAAACTCTTTCCCACCCACTCAGGGAGAAGTTCCTCGTCATTGGAACCAAGCCATGATGCAACAGCTATGTCGTAGCGAGCGGTCGCGCGAAAAGCGTCCAGTGCAAATCTCTTTCGCTCGTCGAGTGTTGTACCGCCACTTTTTATGGCGGAGATAATTGAAGGATATTGGGAGATGTCCGAGACCACGGCCACGCTGTGGTGATTCTTTGCCGCTCCTCTAATCATGCTCGGTCCACCGATATCTATTTGCTCAATACATTGATCGACAGATGCACCACTTCGAACTGTTTCAACGAAGGGATAAAGGCTGACGACAACAAGATCAAATGGAGTAATTCTGAGTTCTTCAAGTTGTTTGATATGTGTTTGCAAGCGCAGGTCGGCAAGTATTCCGGCGTGAATCATCGGATGTAGCGTTTTTACGCGCCCATCGAGTGATTCAGGAAAACCCGTCAATGCCTCAACCGGAATAACTGGAACGCCACTTTTTTCAATTGTCGCTGCCGTGCTTCCTGTCGAGACAATTTCAACGCCTGCTTTATGAAGCTCAGCTGCAAATTCAATAAGACCGCTCTTGTCGTAAACGCTCACCAAGGCACGCTTTATGGGTTTACGGAGCATTCCTGATCACTCACCTCTCTCGAGGAGTGCAAGTATGCCAAAGATGATGAGCTCTCTCTCCAAAACCTTGATCCGCTCATGGAGCGACTCTGCACTCTCGTTAACTGCAACTGCCAGTTTCCGTTGTGCGATGACTGCACCAGTATCTACTCCTGCATCCACGTAGTGGAGCGTGCAGCCACTCTCTGAGACGCCAGCGGCAAGCGCATCACGAACTGCGTGCGCGCCTGGGAAAAGTGGTAGTAGCGATGGGTGGGTATTAACAATCTTAAATTTGGCGACGAAATCTGGTGAGAGAATCTTCATAAAGCCTGCGCTCACGACCAACCAGGGATCAATAGCCACTAACTCATCGCTTAGTTCGTTTTCCCATGCCAACCGCTCTGCTCCTGCACGAAAAGGAATTACTGAAGTTGCCAAGCCAGATTTCTCTGCTCTCCCTAAAATTCCTGCGTTTGGATTCTCCGTGATGACCCGTGAAATCACAATCTTGTTGTGGAGCTGGCCACCAATGTCGGTAACAGCATCAAAGAGCGCTTGTGCAACGCTGCCTTCGCCTGAAGCGAGAATGACTATCTGTTTGGCCTGTTTGGCCTGTTTGGCCTGCTTGGCTTGCTCGGCGCCCATCTCTCTCACTTTGGTCCCCATTTGTCATATGCAATTTTTGCTCCCATTCCAACAGAGAGTTGTGCCAGAAAAAGCAGTGGGAACTGCCAGAGCGATGGGCCAATAGTTGAGAGTGCGCCACCGAGAACTGAGCCGTTACTCAAAAGAGTCAGTAAGAATATAGCGGCAGTCAAAATAACGGGATAAAGAAAATATCCAAAGCGAATTTCGCGAAGAGATGTGCGCTTGAGAATTGTCATAACAAAGATTCCAGTGCCAACTCCGATGAAAGCGCCAAGATAGAGGTAGGGATGAGTATCTGTCGGTATCGCGCCCAAGAGCGGGAAGGCGGGTATCTCATTTAAGCGATGAATGCCGGGTGAGACGAGGGTGCCACTTCCTATCGAGAATCCCGAACCTAATAAGTACGAGAGTGCAGAGATTGCCATATTGGGAAGGGTGAGAATTCCTAAAATTGTTAGCAGCACGCCGCCGATGATTCCGGCATCGAGCACTGCATAGAGATCTCGAACCACTGCAAAATGAAAAAGTAGCGAGAGTGAATATGCGAGCGCGCCGATTCCTAAAAGTGCGCCAATGACCAGCAGAGAAATTCGTGTTAAGTCGCGACGAAGAGATGGCGCTCCCGAGGTCACAGTCAGAGAAAATTGTGCAGCGCCAATCAGAGAGAGCGTAATCAGAGGTGCCCACCACCAGCGCGGGTGCACATCGGGCGAACGTGAACCGAGGCTGGCAAATATCAAGAGCGCCGTATAACTTAGAAAAAAACCAACAACAGCTTGGCGTTGCTTTCTAACAATTTTTGAGTGGTCATCACGGTGCCCGAATTGGCGACTAATGCGATTGAGCGCGCCGCGAAAGGCAATGAATGGAAACAACAGTGCGCCTAGTGGAAGAAAGCTCAGTGCACCTGGAAGACCTGAGGGTGGCAACGCTAAGGAGAACGTGAGGTGGTGCGCGCCAAGCCATACCCAGAATGACCCTCGCAATGCATCACTCATCTGACCGCTGAGCGAACCTGCAGTTGCCCAGGCGATCAAGACTATTAACGCAAGTGGAATAAATGTTGAGAGCGCTGCGCGCACTCCTTCCGAAGCGCCAGCGATGAGCGGGCGCGCCATTCTTATCGACCGAGAATAGAACGGAGAAGTTGCGCTGCTTCTGAAGGCGTGACGCCCACTCGCACTCCGACTGCCTCAAGCGCATCGCGTTTTGCTGATGCTGTACCTAAGGAGCCTGAGACGATCGCACCAGCATGGCCCATCGTCTTTCCTTCAGGAGCGGTAAATCCTGCAACATATCCAACAACTGGCTTTGTGACATATTCCTTAATAAAAGCTGCAGCGCGCTCTTCGGCATCGCCACCAATCTCACCAATCATCACGATTGCTTCAGTTTTTGGATCATCTTGGAATGCGCGGAGGCAATCGATATGTGTCGTTCCGATGACCGGATCGCCACCAATTCCTACTGCAGTGGAGAATCCAATATCTCGGAGTTCATACATCATTTGGTAAGTGAGCGTTCCCGACTTAGAAACCAATCCGATTGGACCTGCGCCAGTGATATCTGCAGGAATGATTCCAACATTTGATTCGCCAGGGGTAATTAGCCCAGGGCAGTTCGGTCCGATAATCCGAGTTGTACCTTTGCTCTGCGCATACGCAACAAATTGGGTGGAGTCATGAACTGGGATTCCCTCGGTGATTACGACAGCTAGTGGCACCTTTGCATCAATTGCATCAATCACTGCTGCTTTGGTGAACTTTGCAGGTACGAAGATGACCGAAACATTTGCGCCGGTTGCAGCCACTGCATCGCTCGCGGAGTTAAATACTGGAAGTGCAAGGCCATCCATGTCAACGCTTTGACCGCCTTTGCCGGGCGTGACACCGCCAACAACATTGGTTCCCGACTTGAGCATTCGCTTGGTGTGCTTGGTTCCTTCAGAGCCGGTCATGCCGTGAACAATGACGCGACTATCTTTATTTAGAAAAATGCTCATTATTTTGCCGCCAATTCTGCTGCACGAGCAGCTGCGCCATCCATGGTCTCTGCTTGTTCTACTAGCGGATGATTTGCCTCTTTGAGGATACGACGGCCTTCAAGAACGTTGTTTCCATCTAACCGAACGACGATTGGCTTAGTTGCCTTTGTGCCTAGTATGTCGAGAGCTTGGATGATTCCGTTAGCAACTGCATCGCATGCGGTGATGCCACCGAACACATTCACAAATACGCTCTTAACATCCTTATCGTTGAGGATGATTGATAGACCATCTGCCATTACCTGTGCCGATGCGCCTCCGCCGATATCCAGGAAGTTTGCCGGCTTCATGCCACCGAACTTTTCGCCTGCATAGGCAACAACATCAAGGGTGCTCATCACAAGACCTGCACCATTGCCGATGATTCCAACTTGTCCTTCGAGTTTAACGTAATTGAGATCTTTCTCTTTTGCTAATGCCTCGAGCGGATTGGTGGCCGCGTGGTCGACAAGCGCTTCATGATCAGGATGACGGAAGGCGGCATTATCATCGAGCGTCACTTTTCCATCGAGTGCGATGATCTGATTGTCTTCAGTGCGCACGAGAGGATTTACTTCAACGAGCGTTGCATCTTCTGCTACAAAACACGCCCAAAGTTTGACGAGTACCGATGCCACTTGACTCTGCACATCTACAGGGAATTGTGCTTGCTTTGCGATTGATTCGGCGAGCGCTATATCAATTCCTTTTGCCGGATCGACATGCACCTTTGCAAGTTTTTCTGGAGTCTCGTGCGCGACCTGCTCGATATCCATTCCGCCAGCGACAGATGCCATGACGAGGAATGATCGTGCTGCGCGATCGAGAAGGATTGCTAGGTAATACTCTTCTTTAATGGGAGCTGCTTGAGCAATCATCACTTTGTGAACAGTGTGGCCTTTGATATCCATTCCAAGAATCGCTTTGGCTTTCTCGAAAGTGTCGGCTGGATCGGTTGCTAACTTAACGCCACCTGCTTTGCCACGGCCGCCAATCTTTACCTGGGCCTTAACGACAACTTTACCGCCCATGCCGGCCGCTGCAGCTTTCGCCTCATCTGGAGTTGTTGCTACTTTTCCAGCAAGAACCGGAATTCCATGTGCTTCGAATAAATCGCGCGCTTGATACTCAAATAGATCCACTAATCAATACCTTTCGATGATTCTCGCAATTTTCAAATATAACTAATGGAACCATCCTAGCGATGGTGTACCGATGCTTTGACCCATTCGGCAATCTCATTTGTCGACGCGCCGGAGGTAAAAATTTTGGCCACGCCTAACGCTTCCAACGCTTTGACATCATCATCGGGAATGACCCCACCGCCGAAAACCAGAATTTTCCGATCCCCGATTAGCTCCATGATTTTCTTAAAGAGCGTCAGATGTGCTCCTGAGAGAATGGAGAGGCCGATTGCATCGGCATCTTCTTGAATCGCTGTGGTGACAATCTCTTCAGGAGTTTGATGGAGGCCGGTATAGATGACTTCGCACCCAGCGTCGCGAAGAGTTCTGGCGACGACCTTTGCGCCACGATCGTGGCCATCAAGACCCGCCTTGGCAACAACGACCCGGATTGGGCGCACCTTCTGCGAACTCATAGCGATACCGTGCCACCAACTAGGCCCTTGAGCCAAATTAACTTCTAAATCCGGCTAGACCTTCTCAACGGGGGCGTACCTCAACAAGAGACGGCGCTCGCCATAGCTGCCAAAGTCGACGGTCGCCTCAGTTCGATCACCCTCGCCAGTGAGGGTGCGGACCTGACCGATTCCGAAAGTTTGATGCAGGACTCGATCGCCAACTTCAAGATCAAGCGCGATTACCCGTTTGCCGGTAGAGCGAACCGGTGGAGCGCTGCGAACCATCGGTTTAATCGTTGCTCTTCGCGTTTCCATTAACTCTTCAGGAATCTCGCTAAAGAATCGTGATGGAGCGTTATACGTTGGAGTGCCAAACATAAATCGAGTAGATGCGCGTGAGAGATATAACCGTTCGCGCGCGCGAGTGAGGCCAACGTAAGCAAGGCGGCGCTCCTCTTCAATCTCATTCGGATCGCCAAGTGAGCGAGAGTGTGGAAAGACTCCCTCTTCAAGGCCAGTGAGAAATACGGTGGGGAACTCAAGTCCCTTGGCGGTGTGGAGCGTCATTAGCGTGACGACGCCACCGTGATCCTCACCGTCGGGTATCTGATCAGAATCAGCAACAAGTGAAACTCGTTCGAGGAAACCCACGAGTGAAATCTCATCTGGTTGATCTTCCCCACCCACGAGTGATTCATCTTCTTCATACTCTTGCGCAACCGCTACCAACTCTTCAATATTTTCTAAACGCCCCTCATCTTGTGGATCGGTACTGTCGGAGAGTTCTGCCCCTAGGCCGCTCTGCTCGATAACAGCCTCTGCAATCACGGAGGGTTTAAACCCAGATTCAACCATTGTGCGCAGCGTTGCCATGAGGTTTGCGAATTGATCGATAGCTGAAATTGCTCGCGCAGCGAGATCGCGCGCTTGATCAGCTCGAAAGAGCGCATCCCATAACGGAATATCCATCTCGTCGAGGGCGGCAATAGCTTTGTCGCCGATACCGCGTTTGGGGGTATTAATGATCCGGCGGAGTGAGATTTCATCGTAAGGATTAGCTAATACACGCAAGTACGCGAGCAGATCGCGGACCTCTTTACGTTCATAGAAGCGGACTCCCCCAACAACTTTGTAGGGGATGGCATTGCGCATAAAGACTTCTTCAAAAGGGCGAGATTGGTTATTGGTGCGATAGAAAATTGCGGTATCACCTGGTTGGGAAATTCCATCGTTTTGGAGTGAACGAATTTCACTCATCACAAACTCTGCTTCGTCGCGTTCGTCCTCTGCTTCATAGGTGATGATTGCAGAACCAGCACCCGAATCAGTCCAGAGGTTCTTTGCTTTCCGACTTGCATTATTTGTAATAACGGCATTCGCAGCAGAGAGAATGTTTTGGGTCGAACGGTAATTTTGTTCCAACAAAATTGTTCGCGCGGATGGATAGTCCTCTTCAAATTGGAGGATGTTGCGGATAGTCGCGCCGCGGAAGGCATAGATTGATTGATCGGCATCGCCCACGACACATAGTTCTGCTGGAGGGAAGCCATCGCGCTCTGTTCCAACAAGTTCCCGCACTAAGACGTACTGCGCATGATTAGTATCTTGATACTCATCGACAAGGACATGGCGAAAACGGGAGCGATAACGAGCCTTCACTTCAGGGTGGCGTTGGAAAAGTTCGACAGCTTTCATGATGAGATCGTCGAAATCAAAAACATTTCCCTCTTGTAATTTCTTTTGATAAATGGCATAAGTTTCGGCTACGACTTCTTCAAAGTGATTGGTTGTTTGATTTGCATAATCAGCTGGGCCCATTAATTCATTTTTAGCGTTACTTATCATCGCGTGTATTTGTCGTGGCGCGTAGCGCTTGGGATCCAGGTTGAGGTCTTTGCCGATTAAGGCAACTAAACGTTGGGCATCGCTCTGGTCGTAGATAGTGAAATTTGGTTTGTATCCGGCGGCAACTGCCTCTTGGCGCAAGATGCGCACGCATGCCGAGTGAAAGGTAGAGACCCAAATAGATTTCGCGCGCGGACCGACGATTGCTTGAACTCGCTCACGCATCTCTCCCGCTGCTTTGTTGGTGAAGGTGATGGCAAGAATTTCGTACGGAGCCACCGCCCGAGCGGCCAGAAGGTATGCGATTCGATTGGTGAGTACTCGCGTTTTTCCTGAGCCGGCGCCGGCGACAATAAGAAGTGGGGAGCCGGTATGGACGACCGCTTCACGTTGTGCTGGGTTCAACCCATCAAGGAGTGGGTGATTGGCCCCGGTTTCACTCATAATGTACGAGCCTAACCTGAACCACCGATAAACCGACTGATACACCGACTGAAAGGGAGCGCCATGGAGCCGATTGATGACTCGGAGATTTCACAAGTCCTCGTGGTGACTGCTCACCCTGACGATGTCGACTTCGGCGCCGGTGGCACCATCGCGCAATGGACGGCAAAAGGAATCAAGGTTGCCTATTGCATCGCAACAAATGGCGACCAGGGTGGCGAAGATCCTGATCTCCCCCGCGATCAAATGCCGGTCATTCGTCAGAAAGAACAGCGCGATGCGGGAAAAATTCTTGGCGTTACTGATATTGAATTCTTAAATTATCGCGATGGTTGGCTTGAGCCCACAATTGAATTGCGGAAGAAAATAGTGAAAGCAATTCGTCGCGTAAAGCCTGATCGAATGATTATCCAAAGTCCCGAGCGCAATTGGGATCGACTTGGCGCAAGCCATCCCGATCACATGGCAGCAGGTGAAGCTGCGATTCAAGCGGTTTATCCCGATGCGCGTAATCGTTTTGCCTTTATGGATTTACTCGATGAAGGACTTGAGCCATGGCGCGTTAAAGAAGTGTGGGTCACTTCGATGATCACGCCAAATCATTACGTGGATATTACTGACACTTTCCCAAATAAAATGGCGGCGCTCCATGCACACGTGAGCCAAACTGCTCATAACGCTGAGTTAGAAAAAATGGTTCGCGAATGGGGCGAGCGAAATGCTGAGGCTGGCGGATTGCCTGCCGGTCGGATAGCGGAAGCATTCCGAGTTGTTAATACAAATTAATTAACTATTCCCACTCGATTGTTCCGGGTGGCTTGCTCGTGATGTCCAATACGACCCGATTTACTCCTGGAACTTCATTGGTAATGCGATTAGAAATCTTCGCTAACACATCGTTCGGTAAGCGCGACCAATCTGCTGTCATCGCATCTTCACTTGAAACAGGGCGGAGCACAATGGGATGTCCATAGGTTCTGCCATCACCCTGCACGCCCACGCTATGCACGTCAGCTAATAACACGACAGGGCATTGCCAAATCTCGCGATCCAGACCCGCGTTATGTAACTCTTCGCGGGCAATCGCATCGGCAGTGCGAAGTAATTCCAATCTCTCTTTTGTTACCTCACCAATGATGCGAATTCCAAGTCCAGGGCCAGGAAATGGTTGGCGCCACACAATCTCCTCTGGAAGTCCTAACTCCAAGCCAAGGGCACGAACCTCATCTTTGAAGAGAGTACGAAGTGGTTCTACTAAATCAAATTTCAGATCATCAGGCAATCCACCAACATTGTGATGGCTCTTGATATTTGCTGTTCCTGTTCCGCCACCTGATTCCACGACATCGGGATAGAGCGTTCCTTGCACGAGGAATTTCACATCACTACTTGCAATCTCCCGCGACGCTCCTTCAAAAGAGCGAATAAATTCTCGACCAATAATCTTGCGCTTCTCTTCGGGATCAGTAAATCCTTTGAGAGCAGAGAGAAATTTCTCTTTCGCATCGACAACTTTTAGCTTTACCCCTGTAGCGGCAACGAAATCTCGCTCGACTTGCTCTGCTTCTCCTTGGCGAAGTAGTCCATGATCAACAAAGACGCAGGTTAACTGGGCGCCAACAGCGCGTTGCACAATCGCAGCAGCGACAGCAGAATCAACTCCACCAGAGAGCCCACAAATAACTTGATCTAAACCAACTTGTTCTCTAATTCGAGCGATTTGTTCCTCGGCAATATTCGAAGAGGTCCACGATGGATCGCAACCAACGACGCCAATTAGCCAACGTGTTAACACCTCTTGTCCGTAGGTGGAGTGCACTACTTCTGGGTGATACTGCACGCCGGCCAACTTTCGATCGGCAGATTCAAATGCAGCGACAGGGGTCTGGTCGGTGGAACCAGTAACGGTGAATCCTTGAGGTGCACGCACGACGCTATCGCCATGAGACATCCATACCTGTTGCGCTTGAGGTAGCCCTTCAAATAAGGGGGAATTGCTATGAACAGTAAATTCTGTGCGGCCATATTCACGCGCACCCGTTTTACCAACTTCGCCGCCAAGGGTTGCCGCCATCACCTGAAATCCATAGCAAATACCAAAGACTGGAACCCCAGAGCGGAGAAGTTCTTCATCTAATTGAGGTGCGCCTGATTCATAAACGCTCGATGGCCCACCAGAGAGAATGATTGCTTTGGGATTTTTCGCAAGCAGCTCGCGCGCACTCATCGTGTGCGGAACGATCTCGCTATAAATCTTCGCCTCGCGCACTCGACGTGCGATGAGTTGCGCGTATTGCGCGCCGAAATCAACGACGAGCACTAAATCACGGGCGATGGATAACCACCTCTACTCGCTGGAATTCCTTCACATCTGAATAGCCAGTAGTCGCCATAGCGCGACGAAGCGCACCAAAGAGATTCATCGTTCCATCAGCGTTATGTGATGGGCCATGCAAAATCTCAGCAATTGTGCCAACAGTGCCAACATGAACGCGTTGCCCGCGTGGCAACTCTGGATGTACTGCTTCAACGCCCCAGTGCCAACCCTTGCCTGGTGACTCCACCGCACGTGCCAGTGGTGAACCCATCATCACAGCATCAGCGCCACAGGCAATCGCTTTGGCGATATCGCCGCTGCGACCAACAGAACCGTCAGCAATCACGTGAACATACCTTCCACCTGATTCATCAAGATACTCGCGCCGTGCCGCAGCAACTTCAGCAACTGCTGTTGCCATCGGCACCGCAACGCCAAGCACCTGTCGCGTTGTGTGTGCAGCGCCGCCACCAAAACCAACGAGAATTCCCGCAGCGCCAGCGCGCATCAAATGAAGCGCAGCAGTAGCCGTTGCAACGCCACCAACAATCACTGGCACATCTAATTCATAGATAAACTTCTTCAAATTTAGCGCGCTATCTTTCGGTGAAACATGCTCTGCGCTTACCGTGGTACCGCGAATCACAAAAATATCCACGCCAGAATCGAGCACCACTTTATGAAATTCAGCAGCGCGCTTTGGTGAGAGCGCAGCAGCAACAGTGACTCCCCCAGCGCGCACTTCAGCAATCCGCTCTTTAATGAGCTCAGGTCTAATCGGTGCGGCATAGAGCTCTTGCATCCGTCGCGTCACTTGATGATCAGGAATAGAGGCAATTTCACCCAATGGAATCCGCGGGTTCTCATAGCGAGTCCATAGCCCTTCCAAGTTTAGAACTCCGATACCGCCCTGCTTACCTATCTCTATTGCCGTTTCGGGAGAGACGACAGAGTCCATTGGCGCTGCCAACATTGGAACATCAAACTTATATGCATCGATCTGCCACGCGGTCGAAACCTCTTCTGGGTTACGAGTTCTACGACTTGGCACAATCGCAATGTCATCAAAAGAATATGTCTGTCGGGCCCGCTTGCCTGGTGCAATCTCAATCTCACTCATCGAGCTACCTCACCTTCCCCGATAATTCGGAGCGGCAACTGTCTGATCAATGCTGTGTGGGTGGCTCTCGCGAAGTCCAGCAGCAGTGATCTGAACAAAGCGGCCATTACGTTGTAGCTCGGCAATATTGCGCGCACCTGCATATCCCATACCCGAGCGCAGGCCTCCAGCTAATTGATGGACAACTTGCGCAACAGTGCCGCGATAGGAAACTCGACCCTCGATTCCTTCTGGCACCAATTTATCTTCAGAGAGAATGTCATCTTGCATGTAGCGATCCTTCGAATAAGAAGGAGTCGAACCTCGCGACTGCATCGCGCCAAGTGAACCCATGCCGCGATACGACTTAAACTTCGCGCCATTTTCCTCATGCCACTCACCAGGTGACTCTTCACATCCAGCAAAGAGCGAACCCAACATCACCACATCTGCACCAGCGACAATAGCTTTCACAATATCTCCGGAGTATTGAATTCCACCATCAGCAATAAGAGGAACTCCTGCAGAGCTTGTTGCTTTATGAGCTTCCATGATCGCGGTTATTTGTGGAACGCCAACGCCAGCAACAACGCGAGTAGTGCATATTGAACCTGGGCCAACGCCAACTTTTACTGCATCGGCACCAGCATTGATTAAGGCTTGCGCTCCCGCGCGGGTGGCAACATTTCCCCCGATAACTTGCTGTGCGCAATTGACCTGCTTAATTCGCGCAATAGCATCGAGAACTCCTTGATGATGGCCGTGGGCAGTGTCAACAACAAGGAGATCAACGCCAACTTCCATCAAAGCAACTGCACGTGCAAAGCCATCTTCGCCGACACCAACAGCAGCTCCGGCGAGCGCACCTGCAACAGCCTTCACCTTCTTAACATGGGCAACTTGATCTTCAATTGCAAGGTTTCGGTGGATGATTCCCGCTCCGCCAACGCCAGCCATAGCCAGCGCCATCGCGCTCTCGGTGACGGTATCCATTGCGGAGGAAATTACGGGGACTTTAAGAGAAAACTTTTCTGTTAATCGTGTAGCGATATCAACTTCGCTTGGCACCACTTGTGAGGCATCAGGTAAGAGAAGGACATCATCGAAGGTCAGGCCGAGCATCGCAACTTTCTCAAACTCGCGCATGCTCACCTCCACTTGGTGATCAATTGGTAACTCGCCCAATCCTAGTGAGGGAATTACCGCTTGCTATCCACCGTTACTTTCCGATGGTTGAGCCCACCAATTCGCATGCCTCATGGAGATTGGTGACTATCGTCGCGCCGGTGACTCGATCAGCTTGCCACCCTGGCCCACCGAGGATTAACCGCGGCGCAGGGCGGAGCGCAGGAAGTGCGGTCATCGCTGAGTAATCAGCGTTCTTCGAAAGTTGTGCCCAGAGAAAGACCACTGGCGGATGGGTCTTACGCACCATATCGGCGAGCGCTTCAACTGGGGTTCGCGCTCCGAGGAAGTGGGTTGCGACATTCTCTTCGGCGAGCGCTGCAGCGAGTGCATGTATTGCCAAGCAATGGTGTTCCTCGCCGATACTTGCCAGGAGAATTGGTTTGGAATTTCGCGGCGACTCCAACTCGTTCACACAATCACGCATGACTCGTTTGACGATTTCTGTCAGAAGATGTTCGACCTCGATACCAGCGCCCGTGGACTCCCAACGCTTGCCAACGATGACAAGGACAGGGACAAGAATTTCGTTCCATGTTGCGATGACACCTGAAGAGAGAATCTCGCGGCGAATGAGAGCTTCTACGAAGGCGCTATCGATACCATCAAGAGCTCGAACCACTGCGGCGACTACATCTTCCCGATCTTGGAACTTTGGGAGCGGGAGCGGTTCATCAATCGAGATTGGGGAGCTCTTCGCCACAATCGCTGCGTGAGCGGCTGGCACCCCAGAGACCACCAATCGGCGCATTACGGCCAGACGGGCGAGGTCTTCATCGGAGTAGCGGCGATGCTCTCCTGCTTCGTGGGTGGAGGGGCCAAGGCCGTAGCGACGGTCCCAGGTGCGCAAGGTGGCAGGCGCCACTCCTAGGCGATGGGCGACCTCAGAGACGGTGATTCCCTGATGAGCCATCTCACACCCCCTCTCAGCAAGAATTAACTCTCAAAGCGCCTTCGGTACTTGAACAACTTATGGCGCGATTGGTAGCCTACTCGAAAGTAAAGGAAAAGGTGAGTGGAAATGGCTGAAATTTCTCGGCTACCAATGCCAACGGCAGATAACTGGGAGTGGCAGTTCGAAGGCTCATGCCGGAACTACCCCGCAGAGATGTTCTTTCACCCAGAGGGTGAGCGCGGCCCAAGCCGACGGAAGCGAATCATCGAAGCAAAGGCGATCTGTGCTTCCTGCCCGGTACTCGTCCAATGTCGCGATCACGCGCTCGCAGTTCAAGAGCCCTATGGAATCTGGGGTGGCCTCTCTGAGGATGAGCGCGCCGAATTGATTTCACGCTCAAGCCGAATGGCGATTTAAGAAGAAGTTTTTATTACCCCTCAACGGAAAGAGGGCCTGGTACTCATTCTCTGAGTAACAGGCCCTCTTTTTAATTGGGTTTAATGTGAATGTCCGCCAGGTCCATGGGAGTGACCATGTCCACCAGCTGCGGCTACTTCTTCTTCCTTCCGTTCGAAGACAAGCGCCTCAGTGGTGATGAACATTGCAGCGATTGATGCAGCGTTAGCTAGAGCAGATCGCGTGACCTTCACTGGATCGATGACGCCATCTTTAACTAAGTCGCCATAGACATCAGATGCTGCGTTATATCCCTCGTTCTTTGAGAGCGCGCGAACCTTTGCTACGACTACATAGCCTTCTTGTCCGGCATTCTCTGCAATCCAACGAAGTGGCTCATCGCAAGCTTTGCGAACTAAACGAACGCCAACTGCTTCATCGCCTTCTTTGCCGAGATCATCGGCGAGTACATCGGCAGCGTGAACGAGAGCAGCTCCGCCACCAACGACGATTCCCTCTTCGACCGCAGCGCGAGTTGCT
>JBIJBY010000147.1:0-9825 GCA_044344975.1 Candidatus Nanopelagicaceae bacterium
CCTGGCGCACCTGCGCCGCCGCCAGTTCCGGTGCCAGCAACGCCAGCGGAAGTGAAGTTTGGTGAGGTGCCTTGATATGGATAACCGCTTCCGCTCGTACGAGCATTACCACCCAATATCGAGTCGGTAGAGCTGTTGTTTGCACCTAAACCACCAGCCCATCCGCCACCTCCGCCGGCTAACGCAATACCGAAACGGGTGATTCCAGCGCCGCCTTTTCCGGTGTTGGTACTACCTACTCCGCCAGCACCTCCGGCACCTCCGCCACCACCGCCTCTAGTAGAAGCAGTTCCAGCGCCACCGTTATTTCCATAACTAGTCCATCCAGAAATAGTTTGCGAATTTCGAGTACCAGGTGTGCTCGATCCGTTGCCAGCTCCGCCACCTCCTGAGCCACCAGAATTTCCTGTAGATCGATTGTTACCTCCGCCACCGCCACCGCCAAGTGCAGTGATTGCTCCAAATGTTGTCGCGCTGCCATCGCCACCAAAATTCCACTGCCCCTCATTCACATTTGCATTTGTTGCAGTATTTGATGAGCCCGCACCTGAAACACCACCCGCGCCAATTGCCACCACAGTGCTCGCGGAGCTTGCAATGTTTATTGGTGAGTTTGATTCAAGAACTTCACCTGCGCCGCCGCCACCGCCAAGACTTCCAAAACCTCCACCACCGCCACCACCAACAATTACTGCATCAAACTCTGTCGCACCGGTGTTATTCGTCCAATTACAGTTTCCGACAGCGCTAAAGGAGATAATCGTGTAGTTACCGCTGGTACTTGTGGTTGGGCTACATCCTGCGAAATACGATGAAGAGGTTGTCGCTGTGCCGCTGGAATACCCGGTTCGAGTGGTATCAACTTTTAACGAAACCGTAACTCCATAAGTTCCTGGCGTGATGGTGTAGGTGCGCGTTGATCCCGAATCACTAGCAGAAATTGTTCCCGTTCCAGATGAATAGGTAACTGTTGGCGTAAAGGTGTAATTAGCATCGTAATTAGTAACGGGAATGATTACTGTGCCAGCGCCATAAGTAACAGAGCCAAAGGTTGGATTCAGGGCGGCGGCGGCGCGCGTTACGGTGATGGAATAAGTCGAAGTCGTCGTTCCATTTTGGGCAGTTACCTGTATGTCAATGGTGTTTGCACCAACATCTAACGCTAGAGATGTCGAAGCGCTGCCTGATGTCGCAGCGGAATAGGAACCTCCATTTACTCGTACTTGGATTGTCGCTCCGCTCTGCGTTCGAGTTGGAGTGACTGTTATTGAAGTAATGGTGTTTGCAACCGTTGCGCTATACGAAGTTGTAGCAGAAGCAAACGCTGGACTCAACGTTCCAGAGGAAATAGTTAAGGTCGAAAGCGTTGCGACTGTCGAATTTGGAACAGTTATAGAGAGCGTATCTGAAGCTGAGGTGCTAGCAGGGCTGAAGGCTGAAGTTTTCGCGGTAATGCTCAAGGTACCGGCGTTTGCACTTCCCGTAAATGCCACTGTTATCTGTGAAGCGCTATTTCGTGTGACGCTAGCTGCCGTTAAGCCAGTAGTGCCAACCGAGAAAGTGAGATCAGCGAGTGCAATACTGGAATTAAAATTACTCCCAGTGATAACAACGCTTGGCGCGCTCTGTCCATTAGTAATGGTCGAAGTCGTAGCAACTGCCGATGAGGAAGCAGCTGCGCCAGTTACCGTGGCGCTTCCGTTTATTGAGTTGACTGATGTTTGTACAGTGATTGTTGCGCTCTGCGCGGTGGTCAACCCAGTGACAGTGAGAGGCATCGTGGAACCAGATGCTGTTCCCGCACTCACCGAACCTGCAGTAACGCTGTATGTATAAGAATAATTAGCGTTGTAATTGGTGATATTGACGGTAAAGCCAGTGGCAGTTACAACAGGTGTCGAGAATGTTGGCGTATTTGGTGAGCCGATATAACGAACAATGGCAATTCCAGATCCACCAGAGGCACCAATTGAAGAGCCTGCCGCGCCACCGCCACCGCCACCGGTATTCGCTGTGCCAGCGGCGCCGCTCCGATTGAATTCACCAGTCCACGAAATGGCACCGCCGCCGCCGCCGGCGCCTCCGCCGCCAGTTCCGCCCTGACCACCTCGCATATCGCTGAGCCAGCCACCGCCACCACCGCCACCGCCATACCTCATGGATGAACCGCTTATGGAGTTCGATACTCCGTTACCACCGGCACCTCCACCTTGGCCTGAAGTCGCAGCGCCCGAACCGCCGGCGCCGGATCCAGATACCGATGCACCGCCTGCGCCACCTGACCCATTTCCGCCATTGCCTCCATTTACCGAAGTTGCGCCAACTGACGTGGCTGAACCTGAACCCGCTGTGCCGCTCTCCGATATGCCAGCTCCTCCGGCACCGACCGTGACAAGAACAGTCCCGTTAACGGAGACTCCCGTTTGATAAGAAACTCCACCACCGGATCCACCACCGCCGCCGTTAGATCCAGCACCACCGCCACCACCCACAACAAGAACATCAGCGACAGTAACTCCGGAAGGAATATTCCAATTGCACGATCCTGTTGATGTAAAAGTAAGCACTCTGTAGATGCCACTGGTCGCTGGTATCACGTTACATCCAGCAAAGTAGGTGGTTGGCGTTGTCGCGATCCCGCTAACGTAACCGGTTCGCGTTGTAGTAACTCTCAAAGAAACTGTTGCGCCAAAGACGCTGGGAGTGATGGTGTAAGTACGTGTTGCTCCTGAATTGTTAATAGCAACAGTTCCCGTTCCTGACGAGTAGGTGACTGTGTGAGCATAAGTAAAATTCGCATCGAAATTAGTTACCGGAATATCTACTGTGCCAGCGCCATAAGTTACTGTGCCAAAAGTTGATACTAGAGCGGCTTGCAGAGCAGCGCCCGAAACTGTTGCGCTACCTGTGAAGCCAATTGCTGATGTTTGAACGGTTATTGTTGCGCTCTGTCCAGCAGTTAATCCCGTGACTGTTAGAGGCATCGTGGAACCAGATGCCGTTCCGTTGGTGATTGAACCTGATGAAACGCTGTATGTGTACGAATAATTTGCATCGTAATTGGTGATGTTGAGAGTAAAACCAGTTGCCGCCGCAGTTGACGCTGAAAAAGTTGGAGTATTTGCAGCACTTATATAACGAACGATGACAATTCCAGAGCCACCTGAACCGCTTGTTGACGTGCTGACCGACCCGGCGCCACCGCCACCGCCAGTATTCGCACTTCCATTAGCGCCGTTATTTCCTCCAGTTTTTGAACTCGCGCCACCGCCGCCGCCAGCTCCGCCGCCGCCAGCTCCGCCATTGCCGCCAGTGGTGCTTGTAATCCATCCGCCACCGCCGCCACCGCCGCCGTATCTGAGAGTTGAACCAGTGATTGAAATCAGTAGTCCTGCTCCTCCATTACTACCGGCCGTGGAGGAGTTAGTGCTGCCTGCACCACCTGCGCCTGATCCAGAAACAGATAATCCACCCGAGCCAGTTGGACCAACTCCACCATTGCCGCCGTTAACAGAGATCGCACCAAATGACGAAGGAGATCCTGCGCTGGCAGTTCCATTTGCAGTTGCTCCAGCGCCACCAGCGCCTACAGTTATAGCGATGTTTCCATTTACTGATGTCCCAGTTTGATAGGAAATTCCACCACCAGAACCACCACCGCCTGAATTAAAACCAGCGCCGCCACCACCACCAACAACGAGAACATCTGCCCTTGTGACTCCCGCTGGTGTACTCCAATTACAAGCACCTGTAGATGTGAAGGAGAGAACTGAGTAGTTGCCACTGGTTGTTGTCGTTGGATTACATCCCGCAAAGTATGTTGTTGAGGTAGTTGCAGTGCCGCTGGCATAACCACTTCTCGTAGTGTCTACTTTTAATGAAACTGTCGCGCCAGAAGTTCCTGGAGTGATGGTGTAGGTGCGCGTAGCTCCTGAATCACTCGAAGTGATTGTTCCGGTTCCGGAAGAGTACGTAACTGTTGGCGTAAAGGTGTAATTGGCATCGTAATTTGTGACAGGAATGATGACCGTTCCAGCGCCATAAGCAACAGTGCCAAAGGTTGGCGTAAGAGCACCCTGAAAGGCCGAACTAGAAACCGTTGCGTTGCCGGTTAATCCATTCGCTGATGTTTGAACCGTGATGGTTGCGCTCTGTCCGGCAGTTACTCCAGTAACAGTAAGAGGCATCGTGGATCCCGATGCAGTTCCAGCTGTGACCGAACCTGAAGTAACGCTGTAGGTATAGGTGAAATTAGAATCAAAGTTAGTGATGTTGACGGTAAAACCAGTTGCCGTCGCAACTGGTGTAGAGAAAGTTGGCGTATTTGCAGCGCTGATGTAACGCAAGATGACAATTCCATTTGCACCGGCTCCACCAACTGCACCTATCGCATGGATGTTGTAATCCGGAGCACCAGATTTCGCTCCCGCACCGCCATTGCCACCCATGCCCGCGCGAGATCCGTTTGCGCCCACAAGTGCAGTAGCTCCAGCACCACCACCGCCTTCACCACCACCACCGGATCCGCCGGTTCCATATTCAACAGATGTACCAGTGATATTCGAATTGGTTCCGAATCCACCGGGTTGAAGAGAAGCACTTAGAGATGTGAGATTTGAAGTTGCAGCACCACTTCCTGCGCCGCCCGCTCCCGCGCCACCAACACCAGTAGTGATATCAGCGCCAGTTCCACAGAGTGGTCGCCCACCCATATTCCCATTTCCGCTGTTACCGCCGCGACCGCCGATCCCATCTATGTAATAAACGTTTAATCCGTCATGCAAGAAGGGTCGATTGTTTGTGCATGCTGCTGACGTTGGCGAGGAAAGTGCCCAAAAACCTCCACCAATTCCTGCCCCACCACCTGCGGCTGAAGTAGTCGTGGAATTGACTGAGACGCTGCTGCTCGTTCCATCGCGACCATGAGAACCGGCCCAACTTGCTCCATTGCGCCCACCAGTTGTTCCGCCGACACCACCGCCTCCAACCGAAATATTTATTACAGAATTTGTTATATCAGTGAGGGTTTGTGTGACTACCTGACCGCCACCGCCACCGCCGCCGCCACCGCCACCGCCCGTAGTTGTGCCAACATTTCGGTTGTAGCCGCCAGCACCACCACCACCGCCGCCGCCAACAACAAGTACTTCTGCCTTTGTGACTCCAGGCGGAGCGGTCAGTTTGCACGAACCGGTTGAATTAAAAGTTAACACTGTGTAGATGCCGCTTGTCGTCGAAGTAGCGGAGCAACCAGCGGTGTAACTTGAGGAAGTAGTTGCCGTGCCGTTGGCATAACCCGTTCTCGAAGTATTAACAGTTAGGGAAACGGTTGCACCAGAAGTTCCCGGAGTAACGGTGTAGGTGCGCGTAGAACCCGAATCACTTACCGTGATATTTCCAGTACCGGATGAATAGGTAACTGTTGGAGTAAATGTGTAATTGGAATCGTAATTTGTAACGGGGATGACAACGGTTCCTATACCGTAGGTAACGTTGCCGAAAGTTGGCGTAAGGGCCGGTAGTGACCATTTTGCGTAAAGAGTTGAATTTTGCGTTGGAGAATAATTCGCTCCCGCGTTACCAACAAAACTATTTAGGGTTACATCGCTAAACCAACCCGAAAAAACATAATTTGTTCGCGTCGGAGTTGGCAAGGTGATTGGTGTTCCTCCGGTAAAAAACTGACTCCATAATCGAGAATCTCCACCATCGGAATTGTTATATTGGAAGGTAGCAGTGAACGTATTAGCGCTTGCTTGGCTATAAAGCGAGCTCACATCGCTAGTGTTAAGTTGGGTTGAATAGACACGAGCGACTGCAATATCTCCCAAAAACCCATTGTTATTTGGCGAGGTTACCCAGCCCGCTAAATTGCCCCCACCAACCACCCAATAACCTGAATAATTTTGAATATTTGCGTCGACAGCTGAAGTGGCCTGCAGTGTGCCATCAACATAAAGTCTTAAAACACCAGATTCATAGGTGCCGACCACGTGATGCCATTTCCCATCATTGATTGCCTGGTTGCCGCTGACGACATCTGCGGCGGCTCCATCCCACTTTCCAAACTTTATGAATCCATTCGCATCCAAGTAAATGTGGCGATCATACGAAAAGCTACTTTGACCCGTTCCGGCATTATTTTGAAATCCAATAAGTTTGGAATTCGTGTGGGTCGTTCTGAACCATAATTCAAGAGAAAAAATTTGCGGGTTTGGGTAGGCGACATTTTTATACACTTGCATTCCATCACCAAATGAGAAGAACTTGTTGGATGAATTCCAACTCGGGAAGTTGGCGCTCGGTGATGTCGAAATGTTGTTGCCCGTTGACACGTCCTGCCAAGTGCCATTGGCTGGCGTTCCTACTCTCGCGTTCAAATCTAGATTTGTGGGAATGGAGTAGCGAATAATCGCAACTCCACTTCCGCCAGCGCCACCGGGCGTCCGCTCACCATCGTCATCCCCTGGCGAACCACCGCAGCCGTCACCGTATGCGATGCCACCACCTCCGCCACCACCAGTTCCATTGAGGCCTGGAAAACCTTTTGTGGAGCCGGGATATGAGGTGCTACCGCAATTCGCATTCAAAGAGACAGCTGGAGAGCCGGCAACGCCGGTATAAGTCCATGTGACTGAAGTTCCTCGCGTGCGCTGAACAGCGCCTCTTCCGCCTCCACCTAGAGCGCCACTTCCTCCATCAAGAGATCCCGATGGATTCCCGAACGAATGTGCACCCATGCCACCGCCACCGCCACCGCCGTAATACAAATTTTGACCTGAGATGTCACTCTGAAAACCGTTTCCTATTGAGGCATTTGAAGCATTGGTTCCGGCACTGGTACTAGTTGGCCCGTCACCGCCGCGACCACCGGTGAGCAAGGTTGCACTATTTTGAACATTTGATACCGACGCGGGCCCACCAGTTCGGGTTTGCCAGCCTGTCCCCGCTGAGCCGCCGAGGGCATTCCACTCGAAATTGCCGTCGCCATTTAAATCCAGTTGGGTCGTGCCACCATTGCCGCCGGATGACCCACCGGCACCTATTCGAATATTTGCACTTTGGGTGGATACCACTTCAACCACCGACTTGGTGACACCGCTTCCACCACCACCGCCGCCGCCACCATCGCCTTGCCCACCGGCACCTCCGCCAACAATCAAAAGTCGAACAGTTTTCACCCCCAGCGGAATGACCCATGTTGTATCTGAAGTAAAAGTTATTACACAATCCGCACCAACTTGAGTGACTGAGACAACTGATGCGTTACCAACATCTTGAACGCAATTACCTGAACCAACTGTCGCTGCATTTGCACTTTCAACAGTTGTAGTGACAGCGATCAGCGAAAGTAGCGGCGCAACTATTAACCAACTCGCAAGTGATGCAATAAATTTTTTGGGCGCGAGAGAGCCACGACGATGCCATTTCTTTGTCGACAGGGTCATTACGGCGGGCCTCCACAGCAGACCCCCAGTCTATTTGCTCAGAGACCGCTGTCTAAGCCAAAAACAGCCTAGACATCTGTATCCAACCTGTGAGTTTTGCGCTTTTGTAGGGGTTACCCGACGGAAATGAGCCGCAGGTGGAAACTTCCCAAGGTTGCCGGGTGTGATGGATGCCAGAAGCTCTTAGTCGAGGTAGTCGCGTAGAACTTGCGAACGCGATGGGTGGCGAAGTTTCGACATCGTTTTTGATTCGATCTGTCGAATACGTTCACGTGTTACACCATAAACCTTGCCAATTTCATCAAGTGTTTTTGGTTGACCATCTGTTAAACCAAAACGCATCGCAACAACTCCTGCTTCACGTTCACTTAATGTATCGAGAACTGAGTGAAGTTGTTCTTGCAACAATGTAAATGAGACTGCATCAGCAGGAACAACTGCTTCGGAATCTTCAATCAAATCTCCGAATTCAGAGTCACCTTCTTCACCCAAAGGTGTGTGCAGTGAGATTGGTTCGCGGCCATATTTCTGAACTTCGACAACTTTTTCTGGGGTCATATCGAGCTCTTTTGCGAGCTCCTCAGGCGTCGGTTCGCGCCCTAAATCTTGAAGCATCTGACGCTGAACGCGAGCCAATTTATTGATGACTTCCACCATATGGACCGGGATCCGGATGGTACGGGCTTGGTCGGCCATCGCGCGGGTAATCGCCTGGCGAATCCACCAGGTCGCATAGGTCGAGAACTTATAACCCTTGGTGTAATCGAATTTCTCGACGGCGCGAATAAGACCCAAATTTCCCTCTTGAATGAGATCAAGAAAGAGCATTCCGCGGCCGGTGTAACGCTTGGCAAGAGAGACCACAAGGCGAAGGTTTGCCTCCAAAAGGTGGTTCTTTGCCCGCCGTCCATCTTCTGCGATCCAGTCGAGCTCACGCTTTAACTTCTTCTCAAACTTCTCGCCGCTGTTGAGGGTTTCTTCGGCAAAGAGGCCAGCCTCTACTCGCTTGGCAAGCTCAACCTCTTGTTCAGCGTTAAGAAGAGGAACGCGGCCGATCTGCTTTAAATAATCCTTAACTGGGTCGGCGGTCGCGCCAGCAGTGACAACAGTCTGGGCAGGAAGGTCATCCTCTTCAGAGGCGGTGAGGGTAAAGCCAGCGCGATCATCCTCAGGCTCGGCAGGCTTCTCTTTCCGCTCGGCGTCAACGATATTTTCGACGCCTTCGAGGTTATCGCTAACAAGCTCTTTCTCGAGACTTTCTAGATCCTCAAGATCTACCTCTTCAAGCTCGACCTCTTCACCATCAACCTGAGCCTTAGCAACTTTGCCACCAGTTTTTGCAGGCGCAGCTTTCTCGCTCTTTGCAGGTGCAATCTCTTTACTGAGTTCGGCGGCGAGCGCAGCTTTGCGCGCTTCAATCTCTGCCTTTGTTAAAAACTTTGGTCGTTCCGCAGGAGCTTTCTTCTCAACTTTTTTAGCAGGAGCTTTAGCGACAACTTTTTTAGCCGGAACTTTCTTGGCAGGAACTTTTTTAGCAGGAGCTTTAGCGACAACTTTTTTCGCCGGCGCCTTCTTTGCCGGTGCAGCAACCTTCTTCACTGCTTTTTTCGCGACTGGCTTTGCAGCGGATTTCTTGCTGCTTTTACCTTTTGCGGCATGGCTATTAGAAGGCACTTTGTTCCTCACTGATTGGTTTTTTCTTTTTCTTCGGTTCCGGACCGAACCGGATACCCATATTGTACTCAGGGCTGGCTACTACGCGCTAAAAAAGCCGTTTTGGCTCGGAAATTATCGCCCCTGAGCCCGCGAAATCGCGCGCCGGATTATCTCCCCCACCGACTCGACCTCCACCAGGAAGCCATCGTGACCAAAGGGTGAGGAGAGGACATCGGGCTCTTCGGCCGTTGGGGTGAGTTCAGCGATCTCTTTCTGTAACCGTGGTGGAAAGAGGCGGTCGGTATCGATTGCAACCACAATCACCGGAACAGTAATTCCAGCAAGCGCCTTCTCTACCCCTCCACGATCGCGACCAACATCATGCGAGTTCATCGCTTCAGTCAAAATAATGTAAGTGTTTGCATCAAAGCGGTTTGCAAGTTTGTTTGCTTGATGATCAAGGTAAGACTCCACTGCATAACGTCCCGTGTCATCACCTTGCATATCTCGACCAAAACGCATATCCATTTCGACTTCAGAGCGATAGGTCAGGTGCGCGATTCGTCGGGCAATTCCCATCCCCTCCACGGGGCCACGCTCCTGCTCGTAGTAGTCACCACCGCTGAAAAATGGGTCTTTTTTGATCGCTCGAATTTGAATGCTCGCCGTGCCAATTTGATCGCCAGTTGCCACCGCGGAGGAGCCGATTGTGCAAATCGCA
>JBIJBY010000142.1:0-2658 GCA_044344975.1 Candidatus Nanopelagicaceae bacterium
ATTATGTGGGTTCGAGATAATAAAAAATTTAGCACCGGCTGAGAATTCCCGCTCAAGTGCGGCAAAATCTATGGAATAACTCACTCCATCTTTTTCCAAAACCGCTTCCACCATTGGAAAGTGGATCTCTTTTACCCAATTATAAAAAGCCGGATAGACCGGTGGCATTACGACAACTCGATCTCCAGCAGAACCCAAAGTGCGCAGAATTTCAATTGTTGCTACGCCAACATCTGTTGCAATCCGAATTGACTCTGGTTCTATTTGCCAGTTCCATCGACGCATTGCAAAGCCTGCAAAAGCCTCACCCAGCTCCGGGAACTTACCAAGATAGCCAGTATCAGAGCGGCGCATCATTTCACTAACGGCTTCGATGATGGGCTCTGCGATCGGGTAATCCATCTCTGCAACTGGAAGTGGTAAGACATCCTCATCGTATTCACGCCATTTCGTACTCTTTCGTTGACGCAACTTAATCAAAGGCTCGATAGGCAACTTGCTGCTCATAGCTAGAGAACCCGATGCACCTTGTGTTGCGCTGCTTGAGCAACCGGCCTAATTGTCATTGAATCAATATTGAAGTGATCAGGAAGCATTACGCTCCAGCGAATTGCTTCAGCTACATCGTTATCAGTCAAAGGTTTTGCAACACCGGCATAAATCTTCGCGGCCTTTTCACTGTCACCAGAGAAGCGAGTGAGTGCGAACTCATCGGTTTTGACCATTCCCGGCGCAATTTCCGTAACTCGAATCGGCTGACCACTTAATTCCAGGCGAAGAGTCCGTGCAAGGGCCACCTCTCCATGTTTAGCAGCTACGTAAGAGCCGCCATTCTCATAGGCAATCTGACCTGCCGTTGAGGTGATGATGACTACATGGCCTTTGCCGTGCTTGGACATAATGGGGACTAATCCCTTGATGCAACGGACAGAACCAACAACATTTACATCGTAGCTCTTCTTCCATAACTCAGGATCAGAGTCGACCACAGTATCGAAATCAAAGGCGCCTCCTGCATTACAGACAAGCACCTCTACTGAGCGATCCTGTAAATGTTTTGTGAGGACCTCGATATCTCGTTCTGAAGTTACATCAATTGGCATGGTTTCAATTGAAGCGTTCTTCGCCGCCAACGCTGCTAATCGATCTACGCGTCGAGCTACTGCAACAACATGAAAACCATTCTGCGCGAGCAAGAGTGCTGTTGCCGCACCAATACCGCTACTTGCACCTGTCACTACAGCTATTGGTTGCATAATCACTCTTTAACCTCTTTTTCCGTTCTAGTAAGACTGATTAAGGTGGTCACGGCCAGCGAAGCGATAATCACACCTAGGCTCACAGTTAGCGAGACGGTAGGAATTTTGAATGAACCGATTTCATGAATTCCAATTCCGTGGAGCGCTTCGATAATCAACTTTACGCCGATAAAACCTAAGACAATTGAGAGTCCCTTAGAAAGGTATACAAGTCGGTTAAGGAAATCTCCGAGTAAGAAGTAGAGCTGACGTAGCCCCATTAGCGCAAATGCATTTGCAGTGAAGACTATGTATGGATCTTTCGTTAATCCGAAAATCGCTGGGATTGAATCGAGGGCAAAGAGGATATCTGTGGTGCCAACAGCAACGAGAGCAATTGTGAACGGAGTAGCACCTCGTGCGGCAAGGCTTTTGATTAGACGAGATTCCTGCCAGTCATCGCTCTCATCGTTATCTTTCGCTAGGTGCCAAGCGGTATAAATCAGGAAGGCGCCAAAAAGGAAGAAGATTGCAACAAAGCGATGGATTAGCGCTGCACCAGCGGCGATAAATGCTCCTCGCAGAACTAAAGCAAGGATGATTCCAATCAATAAAACAAGTTGCGCGCGCTCCTTGCTGATTTTTAGTCGAGCAAGAATGATGATAAAAATAAAGACATTATCGATAGAGAGCGAGTACTCAGTTAGCCAACCGGCAAAGAACTCTGATTGCTGGCGAGGCCCCTCCCAAGAACCTAGGCTCCAACCGAATACGATTGCAGCGGCAACATAGAAGATCGTCCAGAGCGCAGCTTCTTTTGTGGTGGTCTTCTGATTCCTTCGTTTGATAGCGAGAAGTAGATCAAAAAGTACGACGCCTACGAGAGCCCCGATGGTAATGAGCCAAACAGAGCTTGGGGTCATTGTGAATTCTCCTCGTCATTGCGGTGCGATTAGCCGTAAGCCTAGGGTATGGCCAGGTTAGCGCTGATGAAGCTTATTTCTTCTCTAAAACCAAAGAAACTGAGTTAATACACCATCGCTGATCTGTGGGAGTTTCGTAGCCCTCCCCGTCGAAAACATGCCCTAAGTGTGAACCACAGGTGGCGCAACGAACTTCGGTGCGAACTCTACCTAGCGAATAATCAGGAATTAAGTCGACAGCGCCTTCATCGCCTGGTTGATAGAAAGAGGGCCACCCACACCCGGAGTGAAACTTATGCTCGCTTCGAAAGAGTTCTGCGGCACACGCCTTGCAACGGTAAACACCAATACTCTCTTCGTCGGTGTACTCACCAGTAAATGGCGCTTCGGTAGCGGCGCGTCGCAGAACGTTGAAAGATAGATTATCGACTCGCTTCTTCAAATCCTCTTCATTGATCTGATGCGGATATTCCTTCATACATTCCTCTCAATTCTGA
>JBIJBY010000045.1:0-9724 GCA_044344975.1 Candidatus Nanopelagicaceae bacterium
ATCAGACGCTCGCCGTCAATACCAAGGCTCCGCTCTTTCTCATTCAGGCAGCGCACCCGCATTTGGTAAAAACGAAGGGATCGGTTCTAAATATCGGCTCCATCAATGCCTATGCTGGTGAATCGACGTTACTTGCCTACAGCATGAGTAAGGGCGCGCTCCAAACGATGACTCGAAACTTGGCAAATGCTTTGGGTGTTACTGGCGTCCGAATAAACTTGATCAATCCAGGTTGGATTCTCACCGAGCGCGAAGATCGAGATCAGGTGACTCGCGGCCTTGAGGTCGGTTGGCACCAGAAGTTGGATCGGAGCGCAATACCGCTCGGTGCAATGTCAACGCCAGAGAATCTTGCACATGCTGCAATTTATTGGCTCAGCGATGAGTCCTATCCATTTACTGGTTCGGTAGTTGAACTGGAACAGTTCTCGATTATCGGCAGAAATCCAGAGAAGCTCTAAATGCCGAAGATTGCCGCCTTTCCCAAGGGATTTATTAAGCAACTCGTCTCAGGTGAGATGAGTATCTATCAATGGATTGATCTAGCAGCAGAATTAAAAATTGATGGCCTTGAGTTTTACAACGATTTTGCTGATGTGAAAGACCCTGCCAATTGGCCGAAGATTCGAAAAGCTGTTGAAGCGACGGGAATGGTTATTCCCATGATGTGCGCCTCGCCAGACTTCACAATTCCAGAAGCCGAGGGTCGTGCGCGCGAAGTGGCCAAAGAGATTGCTTCGATACGAATGAGCGCCGAACTTGGCGCGAAATATTGCCGCGTACTCTCTGGTCAGAGACGTAAAACGATTACCCGCGAAGAGGGCCTTGGTTATGTCGTTGAATCAATCGAAGCCTGTCTGCCTGAGGCCGAGAAACTTGGCATTACTTTAATCATCGAGAATCACTACAAAGATGATTTTTGGACTGAACCAGAGTTTGCGCAGATGATGGATGTTTTTGTCGAACTTGTCAGTCGAATTGACTCGCCATGGTTTGGCGTCAATTTTGATCCAAGTAACGCGATTGCAGCGGGTGAAGAACCGCTCGAACTTTTAGAGAAAGTGAAACATCGTGTGGTCACGATGCATGCCAGTGATCGATATCTAGCAAATGGGACGATAGAAGAATTGCGCGCTCAAGAGGGTGGAACCGCTGGTTATGTTTCATTCTTCAAACATGGCGTGATTGGGAAAGGCCTCAATGATTACGATGCTATTTTCACAATCCTGAAAGGTGTTGGATTTGATGGTTGGATTAGCATTGAAGATGGCGTTGATGGGATGGAACAGATGCACGAAAGTGCGGAATTCTTAAAGGCGAAAGTAAAAGCCCATTGGGGATAGTGAGCAATTAACTCTTTTTTTCAAACCCGCTTCTAAAAAATCTCAACAAGAGAGATGCGGTTAACGTGGTAGCAATGACGTACGCAATCGTTAAGGCTTTAAGTTCACTCGAAAAGGCAAGGGTTGTCGAAAAGCCGGCAATAATTACTGAAAATTCCCCGCGAGGGATGAGAAAGGAGCCAACCCGCCGCCAACTCATCGGATCTTGGAGATCTCTGGCAGACCACCAGCCGATAAAGAATTTTCCAGCGCCACCCAACACAGTAAGCAGAAGTGCCAAAGGAAGAACCTTGACGATTTCAGAGGGATCTACTGAAAGTCCGAAGAAGATAAAGAAGATTGCTGCAAAGAAATCTCGCAGCGGCGCGAGGCGTGTGCGAACTGCTGTTGCAACTTCACCGGTGAGTAAAAGTCCAACTAAGAAGGCGGCAATCGCGCCAGAGAATCCAGCTAACCCGGCTGCACCAGCAGCAATCAGGGCGGAGCCAAAAACAGTAAGTAATAGCGCGCTGGCGCTATATCGTCGAAAGAGACTAGAGAAGAAATTTTCTCGCTTTACGCTAATGAGCAAGATAAAACCAGTAACAACGAGCGCGACTGAGACTGAAATGAGACCGCTAATCAGGCCGACGCCAAGAATTGTTGAGGTAAGCAGCGGCAGGTAGGGCGCCAGTATTAAATCTTCACTGACAAGTACGGCAATTGTTCTTTTCGCAACTTGCGACCTTGCCCATCCAGCTTCGCGAATGAGCTCTGATGCGATTCCTGAGGATGAAACATAAGTAATGCCGCCGAGCAGAAGCGCGCCTTGTACGCCCCACCCGAGCAAGAGCGCAATCATCGCGCCAGGAATTCCATTTATGAGTACATCGAGAAGTATTACGCTCTTGGATGAGCGGAATGTTTCACTTATCTCACGTGCAGAGTATTCAAGACCCATTAGGAGCAAGAGCAGAATCGCGCCAATTTGTGCGCCAGTATTTAAAAATTGCGAAGAGAGCTCTAATGGAGCAATTCCACCTTGGCCGAATGCAAGGCCAAGAGCAAGGAAGAGAGGGACTGCAGATAAGGCAATTCGCGATGCTATAAAGGCAATGGTTCCGAGCAAGAGTAGAACGCCGCCAATTTCAATAAGGACAAGATTGTCTACTACTTCTGTAGCTCCTGCAGCCAAAGTTTGGGGCATGAATGTAGTATCTCACGTATGGGATCGTTGGTGCTTTCTCTCGATTTGATTGCAACTTTTGCCTTTGCAGTTGTTGGCGCACGCGTAGCAATCAATCGTGGCATGGATTATGGTGGAATTGTTTTGATTGCGCTTATTGCATCAATATCTGGTGGCACCCTTCGCAACTTGTTTTTAGGTGAAACTCCCTCTTGGTTAACTCAACCTGAGTATTTGCTGGCAGTTATTGTTGCCGTAATTTTTGCGCTTGTTGCACCAGCAAAAAAGCCAATAGGTCTATTTATTCTCTCGCTAGATACCTTCGGACTTGGTGTAGCTGTTGTGTCTGGAACGCAATTTGCCCTCGAGAAGGAGGCCTCTTTTTACTCAGCAATTCTTCTCGGGGTTATCACTGGAGTTACCGGCGGCCTTCTTCGAGATGTGCTCTGTCAGGTAGAGCCAATCCTTCTCCATAGAGAGACCATTGGCACCTCTTCGGTGTTGGGCGCTGGCGCTTATGTATTTTTAGATTGGCTTAATGTCGCCACAGCTATTTCTGCTCTCACAGCTGGGGCTTTCGTGATAATTGTGCGCGCAGTGTCGATTAAATTTGACTTACATTTACCGCGCGCAAAGTAACGAGTTCGAATTACTTCTTTTCAGTGATTCGGGTGTTAATGCGGTACTTATTGATGTAATCGCGGTCTAACTCCCAACCAAGGCCTGGTCGGTCGTTAAGTTGGAAGTATCCATCATTTAGGCGTGGACGATTAGCAATGATGTTATGCCAGATTGGATCGCGATCTGGATGGAAGTACTCAAGGTATGTGCCATGTGGAATGGATGCGAGCAAGTGCGATGCCACTTGCGGCTCCTCGTGGTGTGCCATCCGAACGTCGTACACAGTTGCCATGCCGGCAACCTTCCGCCATTCAGTAGGTCCGCCCGACCAAGATGAATCGAAATTGCAGAAATCAATGGAACCTGTCTCCATCAAATCGCGACAACCAGCTGCTGAGAATTCACTCTGTCCGGCGCAGACAGGTACGCCACCAGCGAAGCGAACATCGCGCATCGCCCGGCGATCGTTCTGCCACTGACATGGCTCCTCAAACCAGAGGAGGTTGTCGTCGGCAACTAGGTGTGAGAATTTAATTGCATCAGCGGTTGAGTAGCCCTGGTTCGCATCGACTGCAATGCGGAACTTCTCGCCACCAACTTTTCGAGCCTCTTTGAAGCGCTTGGCATCTTCTTCTGGAGTGAGGCCGCCGATTTTAAATTTCATACCTGCAAACTCTTCTTTGAGAAGGTACTCCACCTCTTCTTTGATTGTGAGGTTACTTCCGTAGTAGCCGCCAATGGTGATAACAGGAACGGAGGAGCGATATCCGCCCCAAAGTTTCCAGAGTGGCACGTTAAGCGAACGACCAAAGAGATCCCAAAGCGTCACATCTAGAGAGGCGCAGGCCACAAGACCCAATCTGCGATCGCGAAGGATGTCCCAGGTCGCAGGGCGCGCTAGCTCCCAGCACTTTTCAATCGCTGAACCATCTTGGCCCAGCAGCGCTGGTGCAATCTCGTCGTGGATGATGCCATCGATCTCTGCAAGACCAGCATCCTCATCTCCTGCATAAGCCTCACCAATCAATCCGCTGGCAGTGTGCACGCGCGTAATGATTGTTGAGCGATGCGTCATCTTGTAATGGCTACCTTTATAGGTGCGCGCAAGGGGGACTCGAACTTGTTCGGTTTCGATAGCGGTGATTGTTAGGTCCATGGCGTTTAAAAATTCCCTCTCGTAATTTCCAGAAATATCGGTTAGATTCTGGTAACGATTCCATTCGGGAAGATAGTGGAATCTGGGCAAAAGTGTCAAGGGGTGAAACGCTATGGAAGCTCCAGTAACCATTAGAGATGTAGCCGCACGAGCGGGCGTTGCGCTATCAAGTGTCAGTCGCGTTCTCTCTGGCCACCCTGATGTCTCTGCAAGTATGCGCGCAAAGGTAGAAGAGGCAGCACAAGCTCTCGGTTATGAGCCAGATCTCCTCGCGCAATCGTTACGCAGCGGCGCTACGCGAACAATTGGGTTCATCATCCGCGATATTGCCAATCCACTTTTTGCAGTTGTGGCTAGAGCGTGCGAGCAAGAGTTACGCAGAAATGGTTACTCACTAATTTTAATGAATTCTGATGGCAGCGTCGAAACAGAGTCAAAGAATTTTGCGCTATTAAGAAGGAGACGAGTTGATGGCGTCATTGCCTCACTTGTTGCCGAAGATTCGCCCTACGTGAAAAAGACCATTCTTTCACTCCGCGCACCACTGGTCCTTCTTGATCGCGACGTCAAAGGTCTTAATGCGAGCGCTGTCATTACTGACCATGCGATAGGCGTCAAATCAGCAACTAAACATCTTATTGATGCTGGCCATCGAGATATTGCCTTCATCTCTGGCGCTGCAAATGTCTACACAACACGCAATCGCATTAAGGGATTTAGCGAGGCTTTTGCAGAAGCAGGCTTGCCACTTCCTGAAAAGTTAATAGCGCTCGGTGGATTTGATGCCGAATACGCTCTTATTCATGCGCGCCACTTCCTGCTAAAGAGCCCTCGCCCTACAGCATTCATCGCAGGCGGAATTGGTTCGACTGCTGGAGTTGTTCGTGCTTTCAACGAAATGAATTTGAAAGTTGGCAATGACATCGCCTTGGTCGCGCTCGATGAATGGCCGCTGTTTGATGTTTTTGCTACCGATGTCTCCTCTGTTTATCGAGACCCCGAAGCAATTGGAAGTGAAGCGGCCCATTTAATTCTAGAAGTTCTTAACGGAAATGAACCGCGCGAATCAGTTATCGACACCAAGTTCACCGCTCGAGCAAGTAGTCAGGGTGGGCGCTAAATGTCAGAACAGGTAGCAAATGCAGAACGCTTAGTTAGAGAGTTGGTTGATTATTCGACGCTCAATCGCTCTGAGGAGCTTATGCAGCGGCTTGAAGTCTTGCTCGCAGATTTCATAATCTGCGTCGCGAGTGGGAATAAACTTCAATCTGGAGATTCTTTACTTAAACATGATGGCGCAATAGGAGTTGCCACTCGTTTAGCAAGCCAATCAGCTTTTGAGGATAAAGATGATTTGGATTGGTCTGCTGTTAATCATCCCGGCTCCGTTGTTTTTGCAGCGAGTTTTGCAATTGCTTTAGAGCACCCAAAGTATCGAGGAAATTTTCTTACCTCCGCGCTCACAGGAATGCGTGCCAGCGCCTCTGCTGCGCATTTCTTTGGGCCAGCTCATCGGAAACGTTGGCACATCACTGCAACGGCTGGCACATTTGGCGCAGTCTGCGCAGCATCAGCAGCAATTGGATTAGATAACGCGAGCGCGCAACGCGCACTTCATCTTGCTGGCACAAATATGGGTGGATTAGGGCAGGTTTCGCGAGAACTTCAAGGCACTCCACGATTTAATCGAGCCGCCGCAGCAGCTCTAGGAGTTGCATCGGCATTTGGTGCATATGAATCAATTCCAGCAATCGAGAATCTCTGGGAAGGCGATCGAGGTTTACTAGAGGTATTCGATCTTGCCGGAACCATAACTGATGGAGCTTTAATAAAAGATGGCATCTCGACCGTTCGAGTGCGCACCTTTCCAGCAACCGGATTTATTCAGAGCGCGCTACTAGGAGTCAGTCAGTTAGCAGAACG
Source organism: Candidatus Nanopelagicaceae bacterium (assembly GCA_044344975.1). GTDB lineage: Bacteria > Actinomycetota > Actinomycetes > Nanopelagicales > Nanopelagicaceae > IMCC26077. Next base: position 6,209 of record JBIJBY010000045.1, read on the forward strand.
CCATAGCGATAGCGGTGCGCTCAAGAGGCTAACGGTTACCGTGAATGGGGGCGTCTTTCCAATTCTCAACGATCCTCGTAAAGAGCGATGGTGGAACCTTGCCCTCAATTGCGCCGCGGCATGGGCATCGAAAGATCCAATGAACTTAACGCCCGCTCCAGAGATAGAGGGGTTGGTTACCGCAGTGGGTGGAGATATTCCGCTGGGTAGCGCACATATTCTCCTTGAAACCTCTGCAGGAACTTATGAATTAACTGTTAATCAGGCTCCTGGCATCGACCTATTTTCTCCCACTGAAGTTTCCTGGCGAGAACGAAAGTGGCTCTCCATGATTGGCCCGGAATATAACGAAATTCTCGATTGCGCAAAGTTATTGGTTACTGGAAAAGATGGCGATCAAACTTGGATAAAGCTAAATAAATTTTTGCGAGAGGAATAATTCAGATGGCGCTGCATCCGAAGATAAAAGAGTTTCAAGATATATTGGCAAAAACTCCGGCTAAACCACAATGGGAATCAACTCCTGTCGAAGTACGCGCAGCCGCAAGCTCTAAATGGCAGCCTCAGTATTTAGGTACAGCAGATAACGTCGCAAAGATTGAGTATCGTTTTTTCTCTGGACCAACTGCTGAGTTGCCTCTAAAAATTTACACACCACACGGAGTGGGTCCTTTTCCTGCCGTAGTCTTTTTTCACGGTGGTGGGTGGGTTGCTGGAAATGTTGAGAGCAATGGTGTGCAACATCAACAAATAGCGTATGAGAGTAGAGCGGTTGTTATCGCAGTTAATTATCAAAAAGCTCCTGAGCACGCCTTTCCGATCCCATTCGATGATTGCTATGCAACCTTAGAATGGGTTGTAGCAAATGCAGAGGTGCTACAGATTAATGTTGATGAAATTGGCGTAGCTGGCGATAGCGCAGGTGGAAATCTGGCAGCAGCAGTCGCGCTAAAGGCTCGTGATGTGAAAGGGCCAAAGATTGCCTTTCAAATACTTATCTATCCAGCTGTCGATTATAAATTCGATTATCCATCGATGATTGATAATGCAACTGGATACTCGCTAACTACGCAAGGTATGAAGTGGTACTGGGATCAATATATGAATAGTGAAGCAGACCTTGCTAATCCATATTTCAGACCTATGGTTGCAAAAAATCTCTCCAATTTACCCCCGACCTTTACCATCACAGCTGAGCTAGATCCACTTCGTGATGAGGGAGAAATTTACGCGCAACTTTTACATGAAGCGGGCGTAAAGAGCGTAGTAAAGCGATATGACTCGTTAATCCACGGGTTTATGCTGATGCAAGGCTTCTTGCCTGAAGCGCGAGAGGCAGTTAGGGATATCGCGGAAAATATCCGTGAATTTATCAATCCGAGGAGCTCATGACACACATCACTGGTTTCTTTCATGGTGGGATCACTGTTAACGATATGGATAAATCGCTGGCGTTCTATCGAGACGGTCTTGAGTTAGACGTTGAATTCGATGTCATCAATGGCGCAGATTATCTTCGCAAGGTGCTCGCGCTGCCCTTCTCCGAGATCAGAATTGTTTACTTGCGAATCCCTAATTCTGGCTTTATTGAGTTACTCGAGTATCGAGGTTTAGAGAGACAACCTGCTTCATCGCGGCCCTCTGATTATGGGGCTGGGCATCTATGTCTCTACGTTGACGATATCGACGCGCTCGTGTCGCGGATGCATGGTCTTGGGTATTCATCTCGAAGTGAGGCGGCTGTAGATATTGTTGCGGGGCCAAATATCGGTGCAAAGGTTGTCTACCTCATAGATCCCGATGGTTATTGCGTAGAACTCTTTCAAAAACCTATCAAGAGTTAGAACATCACACTTCCACCATCTTGGCTGAGCGCTTGCCCAGTGATGTATTTGGCTTCGTCGGTAATTAGAAAACGTATCAATGCAGCTATCTCGGAAGGCTGGGCTGCTCGTTTCATCGGAACGGTATCAAGGCGGGTGCTCTCCAAATCACCATAAGGGATCTTCCGCAACTCGGAGAGTCGATGAAGAACGTGCTCTTGCATAGGGGTATCTGTTATTCCGGGAAGGACAGCGTTTACATTAATGTTTCGTGGCGCGAGAACATGTGCCCACGAACGAGTCATTGCTAGTAGCGCTGTCTTAGAGGAAGCGTAGATAGCAGTTTCAGGCGTAACCGTTAGTCGCGCTGAGACAGATGAGAGATTGACTATTGAGCCGCCATCTTTCATCACTTCGCCGAGATGGCTCATCAGGTACCACGGTGCTTCCACATTAACGGCATAGATGTCGCGGATATCTTGGGTGGTGAATTCGCGGATCTTCTTTAAGCGAATGAGCGCCGCACCATTAATCAGAGCATGGGCACCTTTTCCAGCCTTTACAACTTCGGCCCGCCCTTGGTCGTTCGAGAGATCGACCACAAGATGATCGATCCCGGATACTGCAGTGAGTTTCTCACCATTGATATCAACGCCAACAACTCGCATGCCTTCATCGCGCAACCGTTCGGCTACCGCTCGGCAAATTCCACTTGATGCGCCGGTGACAATTGCCAATTTACCCTTAATGCTCATATGCGTGCCATCTCATCTCTGGCGAAAGCGATTGCTTGCTTTGCCACTTCAATTTCAGCAAGACCAGTATTCAGATTAGAAAGCTCAATGACAACTGGATCAGCGAAATTTCGCTCACGCAGAATTGCTAGACATTTATCAGCGTAGGTATCGCCCTGCCCGTAATAAACAGTTGGCCACCACCCAGTAGGAGCTTCATGGCCAGGCAGGCGCAGCGTCTCTTTTAACTGGATCATAAAAACTCGCGAGAGATCTAGAGTGCGTAAGAGCTCTAAGTGATCATCGCCAACTCGCTTAGCGTTTCCAGTATCGAGACAGAGACCCAGCGCTGGATTTCCAACGGAATCGATGAGTTCCACCAATCGCATTACCGGAAAATCGGCGTGGTTCTCAATAGAGAGGCGAATTCCAAGTTCGCTCGCCAAAGCTGCAGCCTCGCGCAATTGTGGCCGGAGAATCTCATGTCGCTGCGATATCGAATCTGCAAAATTCTTTTGGTTGCCCAACACAATCCGCATCTGGGTAGCCCCAACCTTTGCCGCAAGTCTGAGATAGTGGAGCACGCTCGCTTGTGCGTTCTCGTTCTTTCCACCGTTATATCCATTTGGGTGGCCCCAGGTAAAAACAATCTCGCGCCCTGGCCGTTGCCATTTCTCAAGCTCGGCAACTACCTCGTCGTCACTTGGCATATATGCGGTCTGGATGGATGCCAATGTAATTTCCTCTACATCGCAGAAATCTAGAAAATCTCGCAAACTCCATTTAGTTTCAGGGAGCGTCTCCCAGGCAGTTGTTTCACCATAGAAGCGATGAAAGCTGTAACTATCAAGACCTAATCTCATCGAGATAACCAACCACCATCAACTGGCAGGAGTACCCCATGTAGATAATCGGAGGCCGCAGCGGCAAGAAAGAGCGTGGGGCCAACTAAATCTTCA
>JBIJBY010000143.1:0-2599 GCA_044344975.1 Candidatus Nanopelagicaceae bacterium
AATCTTCAATATTTCTGAAGAGCAACTTATCTCAGATCTTAATTTGATTTGGTTATGCGGATTACCCGGGTATTCGCACCTTGAACTCATCGATGTTTCTTACGATTCCGGAGTAATTAACATAAAAAATGCTGAAACTATCGATCGACCCATGCGGTTATCTTTCGACGAAGGTGGATCTCTACTACTTGCCATAGAAACACTTATCAATATCGCACCAGTGAGCGATTCCAATATATTGCTATCTCTGAGAGGCAAATTATTGCGGGCAATGGAACTTTCTGAAGGGGGTTCCCAGGAGGAGATGCCCGTTCATGAGTTCTCCAAAGATTCCAGTATTTTGCCGGTTATTTTTAAAGCTCTTGAATCACCAAAAAAAATTCTAAATTTGAGTTATTACTCTTCAACTTTAGATTCATCTATTCATGCTCAAATCATTCCTGAACGAGTATTCATGCAAAATAGCTTTTCATATTTGACCGCTTTTTCACTTACTAGCGATGAGCATGTCATGTTTCGAGTCGACCGCATTGAAAGCGCAACGCTGGCGCCACCCTCGATAAAGGTTCCAGCAAGCTTTGATGAGTTGGCGAGGCAAGTTTCCAATCAAGATTTCAGCGTAACTGCGACCGTTGAATTAAGACCGGAGGCCTATTGGTTTATCCAAAAATGGGGACTGACCGACATGAAGTACGACCAGGAGCGCCAACGATTTTCCGGGGTTATTAAGATCTACAACCCCGCTTGGCTCGTTCGTGCCGCCTTGAGCCTTGGTGGCGCCCTGGAAGTTATGGCGCCGGCCACACTCCGGGCAGAGGTGGCCAAGGCAGCCGAATCAGCGCTCGAAAGGTATCGCTAAGCAGTAAAGTAGGGGTATCTACAAAGGCTCGTCCAATGAGCCAGCTTGAGGGGGCACCAAATGTTTCTTCGCGAACCTTCCCACCTTCTTCTTGTGATTCTCGTTTTGATTCTGCTTTTTGGTGCCAAGCGACTACCCGACTCAGCGCGGGCTCTTGGCCGTTCACTTCGAATTTTCAAAGGTGAGTTAAAGGATCCCAATAAAAATATCGAAAACACAGATCCAGATTCAGAGCAAGAGAAAAAGAAAATAGAGAACCCCGATAAACCGGAGTAGTTCACGAAAGATTGGTGGTACGTGAACTGCGATGTCCATGAATGAGGAATTAGACGTTAGCAAAGCGCCGTTACTGGCGCATCTTCGCGAGCTACGCAAGAGAATTTTCAAAAGCGCTTTGGGCGTGCTTGCACTGGCTGTAGTGGGATGGGTTTTTTACAATGAAATCATTCTCAAACTGGCTCAACCTATGTGTGGCAAGAATGAAGAGCTAGAAAGCCTGGAGCAGTGCACTTCACTATATGTCTCCGGCGTGCTGGGTCCACTGAACTTGCAAATTAAAGTTGCATTGCTTGTTGGAATTATTCTCTCTGCACCCATTTGGTTATTCCAAATCTGGGCATTTGTTCTGCCGGGCTTGAAAAAGCGAGAGAAGATTATGGCTTTTGCTTTTTTTGTTGGTGCGATTCCTTTCTTTGCGGCTGGAATTACCCTGGGATATTACATACTTCCTATCGCTATAAAAGTTCTCCTGGGTTTCACTCCCGATAATTTGGCAAACCTAATTCGATTTGATGATTACCTGGACTTTGTTTTGCGAGTGATCTTGCTTTTCGGAATCGCCTTCGAATTACCCGTTTTTCTTTTGGCACTCAATGCGGCAGGTGCAATTACTGGTGCGGCAATTCTCCGACCTTGGCGGGTGGCAGTTTTTCTCATTTTTCTCTTTGTAGCGGCTTTCACGCCAACTGGAGATCCCTTAACCATGCTTGCCCTAGCAATCCCGCTCTGTGCACTTTATTTCGCGGCGGGCGCTATTGCCTCGCTCTTTGATAAACGTCGCGCTAAGAAAGCGTCGTCGTTCGATGAAGTCTGATTCGATATTGGTAACCCCTGTACCTTCGGAAATATGGGTCAATCATGAAAGATTCTGAACTCTCTCCAGCGCAGCGATATGCCGCCGCTCGAAAGCGAGCCACTCCACGCCATTCAGCTTTAAGCGATTACTTGGATCGATTACCTTTCGCCCTTGATGATTTCCAGATTGAAGCTTGTAAACATCTTGAGGCAGGCAGTGGCGTGCTTGTGGCCGCTCCAACAGGGGCAGGAAAAACTATTGTGGGGGACTTCGCCACCTTCCTGTCGCAGCGACAAGGCGCACGAATCTTCTACACCACCCCGATAAAAGCGCTAAGTAATCAGAAGTTTAGTGAGTTTGTAGAGAAGTATGGTGAGGCAAAAGTTGGTTTACTAACCGGAGATATTTCCATCAATGGCGATGGAGAGATTGTTGTAATGACTACCGAAGTACTCCGGAATATGATTTATGCGAATTCGCACAACTTGCAGAATCTTGCTTTTGTTGTTCTCGATGAAGTTCATTACCTGGGAGATAAATTCCGGGGCGCGGTCTGGGAAGAAATTCTGATTCATCTACCGCAAGAGATTGCCGTTGTTTCTCTATCAGCAACCGTATCTAATGTTGAAGAATTTGGTGAATGGCTCCGCACGGTTCGTGGTTCT
>JBIJBY010000046.1:0-9487 GCA_044344975.1 Candidatus Nanopelagicaceae bacterium
TAATGCTCGCAATCGAGTTTGGTTGGCAAAACGGAATCTACCTTTTCCGATCTCAGTTATTTATATCAGCGTATGGACGTTAATCTCAATAATACGAATGCGAAAACTGAGCTCTTTTGCCGCGTGGATGCAAGGCTTCTTAATTGGCATTTTTGTAAAGGCAGGTAAGAGGCAGAAACTATCTTGGCGAGCCCTGCTCTTGCTTGGTAGAGCAGGCCGATTCCCGATTATTTAAGCTGGAATTTAAGAGTGGAAATATCTCAGTAGATTGATTATTCTCATCGCATGTCTAAGAAAGCATCAAAAGTCGCACATACTCTCGAAAACATGCTTTTTCAAGCGCGCTGGATTCTTGCCCCGTTATACATAGGCTTGGTTTTTGCGCTCATAGCTCTTATCTATAGATTTATTCTGGAATTCATACATCTCATCGAGAATTTGGGTCAGAAAGATCCACATGTTTTCACTCTTGATTTGCTTGCGCTCTTGGATCTTACACTTATCGGGAATCTGATTTTGATTGTCATCCTCGCTGGTTACGAGAACTTTGTCTCTCGAATCGACGCCGCACACGAATCTGATGATCGTCCACATTGGATGGGAACGATTGATTTCTCAGGATTGAAAATTAAGTTGATTGGATCGCTTGTCGCGATTTCGGTTATTGAACTACTTAAAGACTTCATTGAACTTTCTGGCCAAAAAGAAGTCGGCGAAGGCACTATTTGGCGAGTAATCATTCATCTTACTTTCGTAGCCTCTGGTGTGCTCTTTGCTTTGATGGACTGGATTGCAGATAAGCGAGAAGTCCATGGGCCAAGTTCAGGGAGTAAGTAGCGTTACTATTACCTAGTGCGTCTAGATTTACTCGCTGCGCTTAGCGGCATACTCATTGCGGCGCAATCACGGGTCAATGGTGGTCTCTCTTCTGCGCTCGGGAATAGCACTGAGGCTGCGGTCTATTCGTTTAGCTCAGGTTTTCTTGTGCTAAATATCATCGCGCTAGCTAACCCGAAAGTGCGCGACGGTATACGCAGAATCATCGCGGGAGTAAAGAGCGGTGCACTGCCAGCCTGGCGCTTATCTGCCGGAGTTATGGGTGGGATATTTGTTGCAATTCAAACCTTTACTGTTCCAATTATTGGGGTAGCGCTTTTGTCGGTGGTAATGATTGCTGGCCAAACTTTAGCTTCGTTAATAGTTGATCAAATTGGGATAACTGGTGGGGGAAAACAGCCAATAACAATGCGCCGAGTTTTAGCCGCGCTCATCACCATCATCGCGGTAATAGTGGCAGTCTGGGAGGAGATTCAACTAGCAAATATATCGCCACTTCCAATCATTATTGTGTTTATGGGTGGCTTTATGATTGGCGTGCAGCGCGCCCTGAACGGACAAATTAACGATGTATCTGGCCAGAGCTTCTCTACGACCTGGCTCAATTTCTTTATGGGAACATCAACGCTATTAATTCTTCTGGTAATTAATACGGCGCGCGGAAATGAGTTAGTTGGTTTACCTACTTCGCCATGGTGGATCTATTGGGGCGGCACAATCGGCGTACTGTACATAGCTTCATCATCAGTTATTGTGGCAAAAATTGGTGTTCTCTCGTTCACATTATTCGCAACAGGCGGCCAGTTAATCGGTTCACTTATCTTCGATTTAATTGCGCCACCAGAAAACGTCACAGTAGGGATTAATCTAGTAGTTGGAATTTTAATAACTTATATAGGAGTTCTTGTAGGCGGCCTTCGAAAGCAAGGATCAATGCGAACGAAATCTGCGCCAAATAATTGAGATTATCGAACCTCCGATAAAGAATGCTGCAATCGCATATGAAGAACTTTTCACGGCAGGAATAGTCGCAGAGTAAAAACCAGCCATCGTAATGCCCACTCCCCAAGCGACTGCACCCACAGCGTTTGCAGAAAGAAATTTGTAATATGGCATTTTTGAAGCACCGGCAATGGGTGGGATGAAAGTTCTAAACCAGGGGAAGAATCGAGCGGCACAAACAGCCCACCAACCATTCCGGGCGTAAAAGGCTTCTGAACGTACGACCATGCGCGCCATGCGTTCTGATTTAGATCTCTCTAAGTAAGGTCTTCCAAATTTTCTTCCCACCACATATCCAAATTGATCGCCAATAAATGCAGCTAGGAAAATTCCAGCGACAAGTATGACGATATTCATATCATCGCGAGCTGCAGCTACCAGACCTGCGCTAAATAGAATTGAATCACCTGGAAGCCAGAAGGCGACCAGGACCCCAGTTTCAAAGAAGACAATCGCCCAAACTAATAAGTAGAGAAGAAAAGGCGCTACCGGGGCGAATCTTTCATCAAAGCTTGCAGCTATCTCGAGCGCGTTCATGGTGCGCTTTTGGCGAGGACGGGAAGAGGAGGGCGAGAAAGGATGCCACTTGCTCCAGTTAGCACCCACGATCCAGCATCGTATGGAATGACGAGCGCATCGCCATGGCCAACTGCAATAGCTCCGCTGTGCTCAGTACTCAGAACCCCATCGCCTTCCAGGAGCAGCAGGATGCTAAAGCCAGCTTCGATTCGCGCTCCATTTCCTGGGATTACATCGGCGCGGAAGTATCCATCCGCGCGCTCAGTGAAGAGAGAGCGAATTTCACCTCCGGTGAAGTGGGAACTTTTTATCAAGGTGGCTATCTCATCTGGATTGAGCGGTTCGTAGTTCAGTGAATCCAAAACGAGATCAAAGCCAAGGCCCAGGTGTCCATCTTTCAATCCATCGACTGCAAAACCTTCCCATTCAAGTAGAGCAGAAAGATCTGTTGGCTCTTGCAGTTCCAGCACAAAAATCCCAGCGTCTATTGCATGCGCAGTCCCGGCAGGCACAAGAACGGCATCGCCAGGCTTAACGGAGATCATGTTGAGCGAGGCGAGCAGCGCAGCAGAATCTTTCGCTTGCACCATAGTGTGAATCGCATCTTTTTTCATTTCTTTCGCAAAACCAAGACCAACCTTTGCGTTCTCTGGTGCATCAAGAATTATCCACGCTTCAGTTTTCCCGTGATTAAGAGCAAGATGTTTTTTGGCAAATGCTTTATTGGGATGAAAGTGGACCGGAAGTCGCTGATCGGGATCAAGAAGTTTGACAAGAATTTCTGTACTCGCACCAAATGCATCGAGATGAGTTTTTCCTAACCATTGCTCGGGAGAAGCTTCAATTGCGCTGCGAAGAAATTCACCATCGGGCAAGCGTGACAAACCCATTTCCTGCTCACCAAATCGAGTTGTAGTTGCAGCAATCCACTCTTCCGGTCGCATTGGGCCACCAGGGCCATTACGTAATATCCCAATGCGATTACCACCGCGATAAAAATGATCGAATTGATTGGAGGGAAGGATTACCGGTGCCAGTGCCATACCCGTGAGTTTACCGACAGGTTGCTTTTATGGCAGAGGCAACTGCCGGTGTTACTGCTGGGTCGAATACGCTCGGAATGATAAAACTCTCATTGAGTTGCTCTGGGCGGACACAATTAGCGATGGCATCTGCGGCTGCTAGAAGCGCATCATCTGTGATTTTCGTTGCGCCGATATCCAACAATCCCCTAAAAACTCCTGGGAATGCCAAAACATTGTTGATCTGGTTGGGTTGATCGCTTCGTCCTGTTGCGACAACTCTGACATGTCGACGTGCAATTTCTGGGTCAATTTCGGGATCAGGATTGGCGAGGGCAAAGACAATTGCATCTTTAGCCATACTCTGAACTTCTTTTTCGCTAAGGACATTTGGCACGCTAACGCCGATGAAAACGTCAGCGCCATTGAGCGCTTCGCTCAAGGTTCCTCTGAAATTCTTGTGATTACTCATTTCAATGAACCAGGAACGCATTTCATCACTTTTCGGCGAATCCTTATGAATCACACCATTGATATCGAAGCCAATCATGTGGCGCACTCCAGCATGATAAAGAAGTTGTGCGACTGCAGTACCGGCAGCGCCTACTCCATTGATGACAATCTTTACCTCACTGATTTCTTTCTTCACTAACTTCAAGGCATTTTTCAAAGCCGCTGTCACAACAATCGCAGTTCCATGTTGATCGTCATGAAATACAGGAATATCTAAAATTTCACGTAACCTTCGCTCAACTTCGAAGCATCGAGGCGCAGAGATATCTTCAAGATTTATACCCCCATAGACTGGGGCGATAATTTGAACAGTGCGGACAATCTCATCAACATCCTGGGTATCAAGGCAAACTGGCCACGCATCGATATTGGCAAAGCGCTTGAAGAGCGCAGCTTTACCCTCCATGACAGGCATCGCTGCCGCTGGCCCGATATTTCCTAAACCAAGCACAGCCGAACCATCAGTGACAACTGCAACGGTATTTCTTTTTATGGTGAGACGACGCGCATCGCTTGGGTCGGCTGCAATCGCTTGGCAAACTCGAGCCACACCTGGGGTATATGCGCGAGAAAGATCATCGCGAGTTTTAATCTGCACTTTGCTATGAACTTCAATCTTTCCCCCTAAGTGAATGAGGAAAGTTCGATCGCTCACTTTTCGCACTTTGAGTTCAGGAACTTCAGCAATTGCTTTCGCAACTCGATCTGCATGGTCTGCATCTATGGTGTCGCACGTGATATCGACTACAACTCGGTCGAAGGAAGATTCGACGATATCCAAGGCAGTCAATGAGGCCCCTTGAGAATTAAGGACTGCAGTAAGCGCTGATACCGGTTGGTTGGCTGAGGGTCCCTCAACGCGGATAGTGATTCCATAGCCGGGGCTCGTAGAAACCATAGAAATCTCCTAATGTTGGATATTCAGAGTACGACTATGAGGAGGATTTATGAATTCGCAGGCTAGTGATAAGCCTCACGGACTCGATGGGGCACAGGTCGCGGCCTTAGATAAGGCTCACGTTTTCCACTCTTGGTCGGCTCAAGGCGCAATCTCTCCACTACCTGTGGCGGGCGGTCTTGGCTCTTACTTTTGGGATTTTGATGGGAAGAAGTATCTGGATTTCTCTAGTCAACTTGTATTCACCAACGTCGGGCATCAGCATCCTCGAATAATTGAGGCAATTAAGCGGCAAGCAGATATTTTGGCAACCACTGCGCCACAACATGCAAATGATATTCGAAGTATTGCAGCGCAGAAAATTTCGTCGCATGCTGAGAGTTTTCACAACAAAGTTTTCTTTACTAACGGTGGCGCTGATGCTGTAGAGAATGCAATTCGCATGGCGCGCATTCATACCAATCGCCACAAAGTGCTCTCACAGTATCGCTCCTATCATGGCAATACTGCTGCTGCAATTTCGGCAACAGGTGACCCACGTCGTTGGCCAAATGAATTTGCTTACGGGCATATTCATTTCTTTGGTCCATATCTTTATCGCTCCGCTTTCTGGGCGACAACTGAAGAGGAAGAGTGCAAGCGCGCGCTAGAGCATTTAGAGAATTTAATAATTCTCGAAGGCCCAAAAACTATTGCGGCGATTATCATCGAATCAATTGTTGGCACAAATGGAATCCTTGTTCCACCTAAGGGTTATCTCGAAGGCGTCCGAGCAATTTGCGATAAGTATGGAATTATTTGGATTGCAGATGAAGTTATGGCAGGTTTTGCTCGCGCAGGAAAATGGTTTGCATACCAACATTCCTCCGCAAAGCCAGATCTCATAGTTTTTGCAAAGGGCGTTAACTCAGGTTATGTGCCACTTGGTGGGGTCGTGATCAGTGATGAAATCGCACATACGTTTGATGAGCGCGTCTTCCCGGGTGGGCTTACTTATATGGGACACCCACTTGCCTGTGCAGCTGCTGTTGCGGCGATTGACTTAATGGAGGAAGAGGGAATCATTGATTATGCAGCAGAGATTGGCGAGAAAATCATTGGTCCTGCCCTCCACGACTTAGCGGCAAAACATAAGGTAATTGGCGATATCCGCGGTAAGGGAGTCTTCTGGGGCATGGACCTTGTTTCCGATCGAGCAACCCGGGAACCGCTAGCGCCATATGGCGGATCAAGTCCTGCGATGAATGAATTTGCTGGAGCATGCAAGAAAGATGGTTTGTGGCCATTCATTCATTTCAATCGAACTCATGTGGTGCCGCCATGCACCATTAGCGAGAGCGAACTTAAAGAGGGTTTCGCAATTATGGATAAAGCTTTGGGTGCGATTGGAAAGTATTACACCGGCGCTTAGCCACGAATGAGCGCTGTTAAGTGCTTATCAAATATCGCACTTACTTCGCGCGATCCTGCAGTACCAACAGCTTGGATGGGCTTACCAAAGCTCTCTGCTTGCTGAAACGCAATGCGATCTGGGATCGCGGGCTTCATAATTTGCTTACCGAAGATGCGCCCCATCTCACGGATTCGGTAGTCGTGTTCTTCAGCAACGCTCTTCACTCGGTTGGGCAGAATGCCGGCAAGCTTTAATTTTTTGTTATGAGTGTTTCGAATTTCTTCAATCTCTTCGGCCGCGCGTTCTGCACCTTGAAGTCCAAAGAAAGTTGGTGTTGCTACCACTAGAGCTAAATCGCTCGCAGCGAGCGCTTCGCGAGTGAGCGTACCCAATGAAGGAGGGCAATCAATAAGTACAAGGTCATAACCTTCTAATTTCTCAAGCGCTCTAGCAAGACGCGGCTTGAAGGTCGATGCAGATTTAAATGCATCATGTTGAATGAGATTAGGGCTTGAGGCGACGACATCGACTTCACCAGGTGCGATTTCCCAAGCGCACTCAGTAAGACTGTTATGGAGCGTGTTAATAGTGGGATTTGCAAGAACTTCTGCCGCGGTCGATGTGGGATTCTTCGCTGCAAGAATCGATGTGGCATTCCCTTGTGGATCGAGATCAATTACTAGCGTTGCAAGTCCACGGACAGTTGCTGCACCAGCGAAGCCAAGTAGAACAGAAGTTTTCCCAACGCCACCTTTGAGGCTCAAAATACTTACTACGCGCATAGCGCCATCCTTGCGGAAAATTTGGCGAGTAACAACCCGCGTTGCGCTAGTTGTTAGACAGTCCCATATAAGCGGTCGCCCGCGTCGCCGAGCCCGGGCACGATATATCCATGTTCATTAAGGCGTTCATCAAGAGCGCCCATAACAACCGTGACCGGTGCTCCAGCAAGAGCCTTCTCTAGGGCGGCTACTCCTTCAGGGGCTGCGATGATGCAAATAATGGTGATATCAGTAGCGCCGCGCTCTAATAGGTAATGTGTAGCGGAGATTAAAGTGCCGCCGGTAGCGAGCATTGGATCAAGGATGTAGCACTGTCGACCTGAAAGGTCGTCCGGAAGTCGATTTGCATATGTTGATGCGGTGAGAGTTTTTTCATCGCGGACCATGCCTAGGAAGCCCACCTCAGCAGATGGAATCAACTTAGACATTCCCTCTAACATGCCAAGTCCTGCGCGCAATATCGGAACGACTATCGGACGAGGTTTAGACAGATGCGCACCAGTCATTGGCGCAACTGGAGTTTCGATGGTTACTCTCTCGGTTCGAATCTCACGTGTGGCTTCATAGGCCAAGAGCATGACCAACTCTTCAGTGAGCTGGCGAAAAGTCGGCGAATCTGTTTTCTTATCTCTTAAAAGCGTTAATTTGTGAGTGATTAGAGGATGATTGGCCACGTGGGTTTTCATAACGATGAGTTTATCGCAGCAGGTATGGAGTTAGCGCTCGCCGCTGCAGAAAAAGCTTGGCAAGAACATGGCGATGTTCCAGTTGGCGCCGTCATTCTTGACCCTAACGGCGCCGTGATAGCAACTGGAGTAAATAAACGAGAGCTTGATCGCGATCCGACCGCGCATGCTGAGATTGTTGCTATTCGCGAAGCAGGAGCGCTATTGGATAATTGGCGTCTTGACGGTTGCACGTTAATTGTCACTCTCGAACCATGCGCAATGTGCGCAGGAGCAATACTGCAATCTCGAATTACCCGTTTGGTCTTTGGCGCATGGGATGAGAAAGCCGGAGCAGTTGGTTCAGTCGTCGACCTTGTTAGAGATCCACGTGCGCTGACCAAAGTTGAGGTAATAACAGGTGTGTTTGCAGAACGTTCGAGCGCTCTATTAAAGGATTTCTTCGTTCATACTCGCTCATGATTTAACCAGCCAGTTTCTTTGAGGTATCTTTCTCAATGGTGGCGTGTCTGAGCGGCCTAAAGAGCACGCCTCGAAAGCGTGTGTGGGGGAAACTCCACCGTGGGTTCAAATCCCACCGCCACCGCCAAGAATTTGATGCAGTTAGATGATGATTTCGTAAGAGGGATTAAGGATGGTTAGCTTTCCATCCTCTTCGCCAACCATTCCCTCAGCGCGAAGCGTTGTGCCAACTTCGAGACCTGCGATTTCGCGTCGTCCGATGAATTGCAAGCGCACTCCACCCGTCTCATCCCAAATCTCAATTTCAACTTGCGGTGATAATTTCTTGGGTGCCACTCGAATTCCCGTGACTCTACCTACTACCTCAGCGCGCTTGCGCCACTGGATATCTCCAATTTTTGTTGCGCTCTTGGCGTAGTGACCCACTGGTTCGTAAACAGGTGATTCAAATTCTGGTTTAACTGGCGCTATAAGTGTTGGGCTTACTGTCACACTCTCCGCTGTTGGAATTAACTTGACTTTACCATCAAGGATTTTCTCGACATCAAATGGCACAATTGTTGCAACGACGCGCTCAAGTTGTGCAATTGCACTGGCAATACTCTCAGCTGTTTGATCATGAAGTAATCGACCGAGAAAGCGTGAGTATGAACGTCGTGGAAGTAATAACGTTAGCTCCACATCGGGTGATTCGGTTTCGCGCAAGGAATACTCGATAGCTGCATTAGTTAATCGTCGATCCGGGCAATCGATTAACTCCAAAGTGATTCCGTCAAAAGCGCCGTACTTATCCCAAGCCTCGCGAATTTCATCTGCTTTGCGGTCATCAATAACAAAGTGAACTGCGCTGAGCTTTCGAGGTTTGAGGCTCCGCGCGTAACGAATCGCCCCGATAGTTGCAAGATCCACGTTATCAATGAGGACGGCGACATCGTGACGAGTGATATTGGCGCTCTTACCCCCTTGGGGTGAAATATCAAGAACTTTCTCTTCAGCTCGGTAGCGTTTATTTAGGCGAATTAATCCGATGACCATGAATGGAGCGACTACTACAACAACCCACGCCCCAGCAGTGAATTTCACGATTGCAAAAATTATGACAACAATCAGTGAAATCGAACCCGAGAGTAAGTGAATCGCAAAACGTAGACGCCACTTTTCCCCACGATGAGTATGGGTGTGTTTTGCCATCCCTAGCCCTGTTAACGTGAAAGCAGTGAAGACTCCAATAGCGTAGTAAGCGACTAAGTGTTCCACCGATGACCGGGTAACAAGCACAAGAACGGAAGCAAAAAATACGAGAACTAAAATACCGTTTGAGAAGTTGAGGCGGTGGCCTCGTTTTGCGAGCCAACGCGGCAAGAAACCGTCAG
>JBIJBY010000047.1:0-9472 GCA_044344975.1 Candidatus Nanopelagicaceae bacterium
TCGACCCAACACATCATCAGATTTAATGGTGAGTAGTTCTTGGAGCGTGTAGGCAGCGCCATATGCTTCGAGCGCCCACACCTCCATCTCACCAAATCGCTGACCACCGAACTGTGCTTTTCCACCCAGTGGTTGCTGCGTAATCATTGAGTAAGGACCTGTTGAACGTGCGTGGATCTTGTCATCAACCAAGTGGAGGAGTTTCAAGATGTACATGTATCCAACGGAAATTGGATCGCGATAAGGCTCACCGCTACGACCATCAAATAGTCGCGCTTTGCCAGATTCGCCAACCATTCGGTTGCCATCGCGGTTAGGCATAGTGGAACCTAGTAGGCCAGTGATTTCATCTTCACGTGCACCATCGAAGACTGGAGTTGCGACCCGAGTGCCAGGCTTTCCAGTTTGCGCACCGATGGACTTGAGATTCTTCTTCCAAGAAGCATCATCGCCTTCGACTTGCCAACCTTGTTTTGCAACCCAACCGAGGTGCGTTTCAAGAACTTGGCCAACGTTCATACGTCCAGGGACACCGAGCGGATTAAGTACTACATCTACCGGAGTTCCATCTTCAAGGAATGGCATATCTTCAACTGGGAGAATCTTTGCGATAACACCCTTGTTGCCGTGGCGACCAGCGAGCTTGTCACCATCTTGAATCTTTCGCTTCTGTGCGACGTAGACGCGAACAAGTTGGTTAACGCCAGAAGGAAGTTCATATCCCTCTTCGCTTTCGAAGACCTTAACGCCAATAACTTTTCCACCTTCACCGTGTGGCACTTTGAGTGAGGTATCGCGAACTTCGCGAGCCTTCTCACCAAAGATTGCACGAAGGAGACGTTCTTCTGGAGTGAGTTCAGTTTCGCCCTTTGGGGTAACTTTTCCAACAAGAATGTCGCCGGGAACTACATCGGCTCCAACACGAATGATGCCCATCTCATCAAGGTCAGCAAGAACTTCTTCGCTGACATTTGGAATGTCGCGAGTAATTTCTTCTGCACCGAGCTTGGTATCGCGAGCATCAACTTCATACTCTTCAATATGGATAGAAGAGAGCACATCATCTTGAACCAAGCGCTGGCTCAAAATAATCGCATCTTCGTAGTTGTGACCTTCCCAAGGCATAAATGCCACGAGTAGGTTCTTTCCGAGCGCTAATTCACCAAGATCGGTGCTTGGTCCATCAGCTAAAACATCTCCAGCGGCAACGTGCACGCCTTGAGCAACAACAGGCTTGTGGTTGTAGCAGGTGCCCTGATTGGAGCGACGGAATTTTGATAAATAGTAAGTCTTTGATGTGCCATCGTCATGACTTACCTTGATTTCATCAGCGCTTACTTCGGTGACAGCGCCAGCCTTCTCGCTGACAATTACATCGCCCGCATCGACAGCTGCACGAAACTCCATGCCGGTTCCGACGAGCGGGGCCTCAGCGCGAAGAAGTGGAACTGCTTGACGCATCATGTTTGATCCCATGAGCGCACGGTTTGCATCATCGTGCTCAAGGAATGGAATCATCGCGGTCGCAGCAGAGACCATTTGTCGCGGTGAAACATCCATGTAGTCGACATCTTCTGCAGGGATATATTCGACCTCGCCACCTTTACGTCGAACGAGAACACGTGGCTCTGCGAAGTGATTGGAGTCAGTCAACGGCGCATTGGCTTGCGCGATGATGTGCTCATCCTCTTCATCAGCAGTCAGATAGTCGATGTGATCGGTGACCTTGCCCTTAACAACCTTGCGATAAGGGGTCTCGATAAAACCAAACGGCGTGATGCGACCAAATGTTGCAAGCGAGCCGATCAGACCAATGTTTGGCCCTTCAGGAGTTTCAATCGGACACATTCGACCGTAGTGCGATGGGTGCACGTCTCGAACTTCGAAACCCGCACGCTCACGTGATAGACCGCCAGGTCCAAGCGCGGAGAGACGACGCTTGTGGGTGAGGCCAGAGAGTGGGTTTGTTTGATCCATGAACTGTGAGAGTTGTGAGGTTCCGAAGAACTCTTTGATACTCGCAGTAATTGGACGGATATTAATAAGTGTCTGAGGAGTGATCGCTTCGACATCTTGGGTAGTCATACGTTCGCGAACTACGCGCTCCATACGAGAGAGGCCGGTGCGAACCTGGTTTTGAATTAATTCACCAACGGTTCGAAGGCGACGATTTCCAAAGTGATCGATATCGTCGGTCTCGATACGAACCTGGCCACGGACAGAATCCATAACGACTTCGCCAGCATGCATCTTTACCAAGTATTTAATTGCCCAGACAATATCTTCGATAGTCAAAAGACCTTTACGAAGATCGAGATCTGTACCCAATTTCTTATTGATCTTGAAACGTCCAACCTTCGCGAGGTCATAACGTTTTGCATTGAAGTAAAGATTCTCAATTAAAGTTTGTGCAGCTTCACGAGTAGGTGGTTCGCCTGGACGAAGCTTCCGATAAATATCTAGTAGCGCATCATCTTGTGTAACTGTGTGGTCTTTCTCAAGAGTTGCCACCATTGATTCGTACTCGCCGAAGTGCTCGCGAATCTGTACTTCATCCCAACCTAGCGCCTTGAGGAACACAGTTACCGGAATCTTACGTTTGCGATCGATACGAACACCGACCATGTCCTTCTTATCAATTTCAAATTCCAACCAAGCGCCACGGCTTGGAATGATTTTTCCAACGAGCGTGTCTTTATCTGCATTCTTATCTGGATCAGTTTTTTCAAAATAAACGCCAGGAGAGCGCACAATCTGTGAAACTACAACGCGCTCAGTTCCGTTGATGATGAACGTTCCACGTGTAGTCATAAGTGGGAACTCACCCATGAAAACGGTTTGGCTCTTGATTTCACCTGTTACGTTGTTCATGAACTCTGCAGTTACGAAGAGCGGCGCGCTATAGGTGATGTCGCGCTCTTTGCACTCTTCAATGGAGTACTTCGGCGGTTCAAAGCGATGGTCGCGGAAGGACAAGCTCATCGAGCCCTGGAAGTCTTCAATTGGAGAAATCTCTTCAAAGATCTCTTCTAGACCGGATTGGTTCGGAAGTTCACCACGAGTGGTGTTGGTTGTTGCGCTGTTAGCGATACGTGCTCGCCATGCATCATTTCCAAGGAGCCAGTCCATGCTCTCCACTTGGAGCGCTAGAAGATTAGGAACCTCAAGCGGTTCACGAATCTTGGCGAAAGAGAGACGATGCGGCGCATGCGGGGATTGGGATTTGTTTTTCAACGACGGTCCTTCCGTACTCGCAAGAGAGTTCTGTTACAAAATCCAGCGAAAATAGAAGGTCGCCACCGCTATATGCGAAGACCTCAAAGTTTGGGATTAATGGGATTTTACGGCGAAGAAAGGGAGCGTGTCCAATTGGGGTCTCCCCCAGCTGAACTCGCTCCCTTGTTGGCTAATTAAGCCAGAATTACTTGACGGTGACCTTTGCGCCAGCAGCCTCGAATGCTGCCTTTGCCTTATCTGCGGTCTCCTTGTTGGCCTTCTCCAAGACGGTCGACGGTGCGCCATCTACGAGATCTTTTGCCTCTTTGAGGCCAAGACCGGTGAAGGTACGAACCTCTTTGATAACGGCGATCTTCTGAGCGCCAGCATCTTCGAGAACGAGGGTGAACTCATCTTGAGCTTCTGCAGCTGCAGGTGCACCAGCGCCACCAGCAGCAGCAACTGCTACAGGTGCAGCAGCGGTGACATCGAATTCAGTCTCGAAAGACTTAACGAAATCGCTGAGCTCAACAAGAGTCATCTCTTTAAATTGTGCTAACAAATCTTCTGTTGAAAGTTTTGCCATGTTCTTTCTCCTTTGTTCTTACTAATTAACTTTTTTACTCTGTTTTACTCTGCTGCAGGTTCTGCTGAATTCTCAGCTGCTGCCACTTCTGCTACTGCTTCCGGTGCTGCTTCTGCTTCTGCTGCTGCTTCCGGTGCAGTTTCTGCTACTGGAGTCTCTGCTGCTTGAGGGGCTGCCGCAGGAGCGCCAGCTTCTAACTTGATTCGGAGCGCATCGAATACTCGTGCGGCCTTTGCAAGTGAACCCTTCATTGCACCAGCAAGCTTTGCCAAGAGAACCTCGCGGGACTCTAGGTTTGCAAGCTTCATGATTTCTTCAGTAGTTACCGATTTGCCTTCGTAGATTCCACCCTTGATAACAAGCGCTGGATTCTCTTTTGCAAAATCGCGCAGGCTCTTCGCTGCATCAATTGGATCGCCATTGATGAATGCGATGGCTGATGGTCCCTTAAGAAGTTCTTCAGAGATCTCAACACCGGCATTCTTAGCCGCGATACGCATCAATGTGTTCTTTGCGACGGAGTACTTGTTAGTACCGCCGAGAGAACGACGGAGCGCCTTCATGGAAGTGACGGAGAGTCCGCGATATTCGGTAACAATCGTTGCACCAGCGCCACGGAAATCTTCAGTGAGCTCTGCAATAACTGCCGACTTATCGGTCTTTGCCATATTTCGTTTCTCCTCTCGCTATTCCAGTCTTTTCGAATTAATCGAAGCCGAGAGAACACAGATAACAGGGGATAAAAAGAAAAATCCTCGAAGCGCGAAAGCGCTACGAGGAAAAGCTGCTCGTAAGGCTCCTGCGCTGGAGAGTCTTCACTCTTTAACTCTGCTGATTGATATTCCTATCAAACAACAGAAGACCTGCGGTCTTCGGATAAGTGAAAGGGTAGGCGCTCGCGCGCCTACCCGTCAAAACGGATACTCAGTTGGCTTAATTAGCGCCTTCACGGAGCAGGTTAGGGTCAACCTGAACGCCAGGGCCCATCGTCGTGGAGACGGTGGCCTTCTTTACATAGCGCCCCTTTGAGGAAGATGGCTTCGCACGAAGGACCTCCTCCATCGCTGCGACATAGTTATCAAGAAGTGCATCTGCGCTAAATGATGCCTTGCCGATGATGAAGTGCAGGTTGGAATTCTTATCTACTCGGAATTCAATCTTTCCGCCCTTGATGTCATTGACGGCTTTGGTGACATCATTAGTAACGGTTCCAGTCTTTGGGTTTGGCATCAAGCCACGTGGACCGAGCACCTTTCCAAGACGACCGACCTTACCCATGAGATCTGGGGTGGATACGACTGCGTCGTAATCTAAACGTCCCTTTGCAACCTCATCAATCAATTCGTCAGCGCCAACAATGTCGGCACCTGCCGCACGCGCCTCTTCGGCTCGCTCGCCACCTGCAAAGACAAGAACGCGAGCAGTCTTACCTGTGCCATGTGGCAAGTTAACTGTTCCGCGAATTGCTTGATCAGCTTTGCGTGGATCCACACCAAGTGAAAGTGAAACCTCAACAGTGGAGTCATATTTTGTTACAGAAGTTTCGCGAACTATTTTCATCGCTTCTACTGGAGCGTAGACGTTGGTAACGTCGTACTTTTCGGTTGCTGCACGGTACTTCTTGCTGCGCTTCATTTCATCCATCTTTCTTTAGGCTAACTCGCTTGAGTTAGGCAGTTGGTTGTGGTCAACGAGTCAGCGTGACTCTCCCACTTTTATTTATTTAGTTATCTTTATTAATTAACCGTTGACGGTGATACCCATTGAACGAGCAGTACCGGCAATAATTAAACTTGCTGCATCAAGGTCGTTTGCATTGAGATCTGCCATTTTCACTGTTGCGATCTCGCGGCATTGCGCCATGGTGATATTTCCAACCTTGTTCTTGTGTGGGATCGCAGAACCCTTCTCGAGTTTTGCAGCCTTCAAGATAAGGCGTGATGCTGGTGGAGTCTTGGTGATAAATGTGAAGGAGCGATCTTCATAGACAGTGATCTCAACAGGGATGATCTGTCCTTTTTGCGATTCAGTTGCCGCGTTGTAGGCCTTCACGAAATCCATGATGTTGACACCATGTTGACCAAGCGCTGGTCCGACAGGTGGAGCAGGAGTTGCTGCGCCAGCTTGAATCTGCAGCTTGATGAGCGCTTGTACCTTCTTCTTTGGTGCCATGGTTATTCCTTACTCTCGTTACTCTCGTTACTCTTTAGATTTTCTGAACTTGGGCAAATGACAATTCAACTGGCGTCTCGCGTCCGAAGATAGAGACAAGAACCTTTAACTTCGCCTGCTCCGGCATAATCTCGCTAATTGAAGCTGGAAGGGTGGCAAATGGACCATCCATAACGGTGACCGATTCGCCAACCTCGAAATCGACCATCTTGATCTCTGGCTTCTCACCCTTCTTCGCAGGGCGCGGCGCCAATATGCCTTCCACCTCATCGAGGGAGAGCGGGCTTGGGTTGTGGCCGTGGCCAACAAAACCTGTGACACCTGGAGTATTTCGAACTACCGACCATGATTCATCAGTGAGATCCATGCGCACAAGAACATAACCAGGGAAAACATTCCGTTTTACCTGTTTGCGAACGCCATTTTTAATTTCAGTGATTTCCTCTTGTGGAACTTCAATCTGAAAAATGAAATCTTCCATGTTTAGTGTGTGGATACGGTTTTCAAGATTTCCTTTTACGCGATTTTCGTATCCAGCGTAGGAGTGGATGACGTACCAATCTCCAGGTGCAGAACGAAGCGCGCGGCGAAACTCTGCGAGTGGATCATTCTCTTCTTGCTCTTGTGATCCTTGTTCGGCTTTCTCAGCATCAGGGGCATCAATGACAAGTTCTTGCGCAGGAATCTCTTGCTCAATAGTTGATTGATGTGCAGCAGCCTCAAGAGCAGCCTCGAAAGTATCGTCACTCATCGCGCGTTATCCCTCCTTTACCCGAAGACCCAGAAGGTAACTCTCGCCAAGACCAAATCAAATAGCGAGACAACGGCGATAATGAAGGTAACGAAAACTAAAACGACTGCGGTGTAAGTAGTGAGTTGCTTGCGCGAAGGCCAAACAACTTTACGTAGCTCAGCGACAACCTGTCGATAGAAGCGACTCGCACGCTGGAAAATATTTCCGCGCTCTTCGCCCGCTTCGAGTTCTCGACTCTCTATCTCGCTCATCTCACTCCTTTCATACATTCGGTCAATAAATCTTTTACACACTTGCCATCTAGCAGGGCAGAAGGGATTTGAACCCCCAACCCCCGGTTTTGGAGACCGGTGCTCTACCAGTTGAACTACTGCCCTCCAGCGCTTCGCGACCCTCACTTCTTCACGAAGAAGGGCTGGCCACGAGAGGAGCTAGGCGGAGGAGTTTACGGGTCAAGATGGGTGAGGGTCTAATTGGGTCAAATAGGTCCGGCCAAAGGCGGGAGTCATGGCAGGATTACCGCCATGTCACAGCCTGCCAAGCCCCGTATTTCCAAGCGAATAGCCGCGATCGCCGAGTCAGCAACCCTGGCTGTCGATGGCAAAGCCAAAGCGCTCAAAGCCGCTGGTCGTCCAGTGATTGGGTTTGGCGCTGGCGAGCCAGACTTTCCCACACCCGATTACATTCTTGAGGCTGCCGAAAAAGCAGTGCGCGTTGTAGCTAATCATCGGTACACACCAACGCCCGGCCTTCCTGAGTTACGTCAAGCAATCGTTGCAAAAACTTTGCGAGATTCTCACTTGGAAATTTCCGTTGATAACGTGTTGGTGACAAATGGTGGAAAGCAAGCGGTCTATCAATCCATTGCAACCATCGTTGATAGTGGTGATGAAGTTATTCTCCCTGCACCGTACTGGACTACTTATCCTGAATGTATTCGACTAGCTGGTGGAACACCTGTAGAAGTTTTTGCAGATGAGAAGAGCAACTACTGCGTCACTGTTGAACAACTGGAAGCAGCCCGAACCTCAAAGACAAAAGCGATGATCTTCTGTTCGCCAAGCAATCCAACCGGTTCTGTTTACACAGTCGAACAAGTTCGTGCAATCGGGCAGTGGGCACTTGAACATGGTATTTGGATTATCACTGATGAAATTTACGAGCACCTTCGCTATGACGGAGTCGAAGCACCATCGCTTCCCGTATTGTTGCCTGAGCTTGCCGATCAAACAATTATCTTGAATGGAGTAGCAAAAACGTATGCGATGACTGGTTGGCGCGTAGGTTGGATGATCGGGCCTAAAGATGTCATCAAAGCAGCGACGAATCTCCAATCTCATTTAACAAGCAATGTTTCAAATGTTGCTCAACGTGCAGCAATTGCCGCGCTAACTGGAGACTTGACTGCAGTCGATGAAATGAAAGTTGCCTTCGATCGCCGCCGAAAACTTATCGTTAAAATGCTTAACGAAATCGATGGATTTGAATGTCCCATGCCACAAGGTGCCTTCTATGTCTATCCTGCAGTTCATAAAGTTCTTGGCCGAGAAATTCGGGGTAAGAAACCAATGACTAGCGCAGAACTTGCAACGTTAATCCTTGATGAAGTCGAGGTGGCCGCAGTACCAGGAGAAGCGTTTGGACCTTCGGGTTATCTCAGATTCTCTTACGCGCTAAGCGATGATGATATCGTCGAAGGAATCTCGAGAATTCAAAAACTGATCAACGGTTGATTTTTTCTTCAGATCTCGAGTCCAACCAACTGCACCTCTGGCGTTAAGGTGATATCAAACCGCTCCTGAACTAAACGTTGGCACCGTCGTGCCAGCTCAATAATCTCAACACTGGTTGCCTCCGCCGCATTTGTGATAGCAAGAACATGTTTGGTCGAAATGCCTGCTCCACCAAGGCGTTCCCCTTTAGCGATACCAGAGCGCTCCAACAACCATGCGGCAGATAACTTGATTGAGCCATCGACATTTGGCCACCGTGGCGCATCGCCTGACAATGTAGCGGCAATTTCGGGCGAGACGGAGGGATTGATAAAAAATGATCCTGCAGACCAGGAATCGCGGTCTTGCTCAGAAAGGACCATTCCTTTGCGCGCTCTGATTGCAAGAGTTCGTTCTCGCACTTTGGAAACAGCGGCACGATCTCCAACCGTTATTGCCAGCTCTTTAGCTAACTCTGGATAGGTAATCGGGATGGACAATTCACCTTTCTTGAGCTGCACCGTCACATCCAGAATCACATAACGATTAGGTTCTCTCTTGAAAAGAGAGGTGCGATAACCAAAAGCACATTGATTGGCGGTAAAAGTCCGTTGCTCCTTTGCACTTCTATCCCAAGTTCGCACTCGAGCAACCACAGAAGAGAACTCTTGCCCGTATGCGCCAATATTTTGAATCGGAGCTGCGCCAACTTTTCCCGGAATTCCACTTAACGTCTCGAGCCCTGAGAATCCTGCTTCGACTGTTTGAGCAACAAACTCATCCCAGAGTACACCTGCAGCAACGGTAATCATGCCGCCAGAGCAAGCGTCGTAATCAAGTTCACTGCCTTTTGTATTCATCACGAGCACTGTTCCGTTAAACGGGGTATCGCTTGCCAAGATGTTAGAACCGCCACCAACTACATAAGCATCCGAGTCGCTTAGTAAAGTTTTACGAATTATCTCTTCTGAATCGCCACTCACGACTTTTGCAATCTCGCCACCCACTCCAAAGGTGGTCAAATCGGCGAAT
>JBIJBY010000144.1:0-2543 GCA_044344975.1 Candidatus Nanopelagicaceae bacterium
GTTGATTCCGAAAAAAGAGTGGACTCATCTTTCGCATCGATTAATCTGGCATGGCAGAAGGATTTGTCACTCGAGAAAACCAGCATGTGGCGCTTGTCCGCTCGCAAAGTTATGTCCGTCTTTCGGCATCGGCGAGAGTGATCCACAATTGGCAGAAAAGTTAGTAAAGAGCAAGGAGCGATGGTGATGGCTCCTGAATGGTTAAGTAGTTTTGCAAATTTGGATAACCGGCTCGGCAGCGATGATTTTCTTCACAATATCCGCCCACGGAGTGAAGATGTTGCATCAAGTAAAAAAGGTGCAGTGCTCATCCTCTTGCACGACGGTGCAAATGGGCCTGAGGTTTTAATAACCTTGCGATCAGAGGGATTGCGCGCTCACAGCGGACAGCCATCCTTTCCGGGTGGTGCGCTTGAAGGTGCTGAGAGCGCGCGTGATGCTGCGCTACGCGAGAGTGCAGAAGAGGTAGGTCTTGATCGGGAGAGCGTGGATGTACTAACTGAACTTCCCGCTCTCTTTATTCCGCCGAGCAATTTTCTCGTCACACCAATTCTTGGTTTGTGGCGCGAACCGCATCCGCTCACTCCTGAAGTAAGTAGCGAGGTGGTCCGTGTTGAGCTCATCGCATTAACGGATTTGGCACACCCAGAAAATCGGATCATGCTTCGCCATAAAAGTGGCTACCGCGGACCTGCCTTTGACGTGGCTGGGATGCGAATCTGGGGATTTACCGGAGGAATTCTTGACCGACTTCTCTATCACTCCGGATTTGAACGCGAATGGGATCAGTCAAGGACCGTAGAGTTAGAGCTATGAACCTTGTTGATGTTTTGCTCGCCGCCCTCCTGGCATATTCCATCTATAGCGGATACCGAAGCGGATTAATCACCGGCATCTTCTCGTTTATTGGTCTAGTTGGCGGTGGATTGATTGGATTGAAATACGGTGCTGAAATAGTGGCGAATTTTGCGAGCACCTCATCGCGAATACAGAGCACTGCGCTGGCTGTTGCAGTTAGCGCTTTTGCGGGACATTTCATTTTGGGACGGATAGCGAAGTGGTTTCGGAAGAACTTCTTGTGGAAGCCTTTGAAAGCCGTTGATTCACTTTTAGGCGTTCTGTTGCATTTGGCAAAGACGCTAGCGCTCATCTGGATTTTCGGCGAACTTGCATTGATCTTGCCCAGCGAAGGAATCTCCAAAGCTGCAGACCAGAGCGTGATTATTACGCAAGTTTCTACTAACGGCCCAGGCGTTCTAGGTGATTTCATTACCAATATTGAGAGCAAACTGACTAACCAAAGCAATTAGTCTCTCTGTATTTATTGTATAAATGGAGCGTGGTAATGAATCGGATATCTCGGTCGGCGCAAGTGATGCTTGCTCTGCTGGCGGCACTTTTCTTATTAGTCGGTTGCTCATCAAATAATAAATCGGATAAATTCTCATCTACAGATTTGATGTTTGCTGACATGATGATCCCGCATCATGAGCAAGCAATTCTGATGTCTGAACTTGCAATCGCCATCTCCGAAAACCCGCAGATTATTTCACTTGCCCGGCAGATTAAAGGAGCGCAAGCTCCCGAGATTGAACAGATGAAGTTATGGCAAGATTCTGGAGACCCTGGCCACATGGGACATGACATGATGGAAGATTTTGATGAAGCTGGACACGGCATGATGGGCATGCTTGATGAAGGAGAAATCTCTGAACTTGAACGCGCAAAAGGTGTCGAATTTGATCGGCTATTTCTCCAGGGGATGATTGCCCACCACGAAGGTGCAATAGATATGGCTGAGATGATTGTGGATTCTAGCAATGCCGAATCGGCAGCTCTTGGTAAAGCAATCATCGAGTCTCAAACGGTAGAGATTGCGGAGATGAGAACTCTCCTAGCCTCTCTCGCGTAATTACTCTTTAATCTTCGCTCTTACCGGCCTTTAAACCCTCGGAGATTAACTTCATGACATTGGGATCAGCCAGGGTAGTTGAATCACCAACAGCTCGATTCTCTGCGACATCGCGGAGTAAGCGGCGCATAATTTTGCCACTTCGAGTTTTTGGAAGTTCCGCAACAACAAGGATCTGCTTTGGTTTGGCGATTGGTCCAATCTCTTTTGCTACATGGTTACGAAGTTCTTGAATTAACTCTTCACCACCAACATTAGGAACACCACCTCGCAAGATAACGAATGCAGCAATTGCTTGCCCAGTCATTGCATCGTTAGCACCGACAACGGCCGCTTCAGCAACTGCAGGGTGTGAAACAAGTGCAGATTCAACTTCAGTTGTTGAGATGCGGTGTCCAGACACATTCATCACATCATCGACGCGACCGAGCAACCAAATTGCACCATCATCATCGAGCTTGGCGCCATCACCAGCAAAATAAAGACCGTTAAAGCGTGACCAGTAGGTCTCTTTGTAGCGCTCTGGTTCGCCCCAGATTCCCCGGAGCATCGAAGGCCATGGTTTATCCAGAACTAGATAACCACCACCACCATTTCCAACAGTTTTTGCTTCATCATCGACAACCTTTGC
>JBIJBY010000145.1:0-2538 GCA_044344975.1 Candidatus Nanopelagicaceae bacterium
TCGGGTTCACAACGGAAGCTTCGACCAGTTATAGATAGTGCGAACCTTTTTAATTTAGGCGCAGAACGTGAAGGATTGAGCGTTTATTCTCGCGCGAAAGATCGGCGAGCTCCGTACAACATGATTTTGGATCCTTTTGCATTGTTTGAGCGCGCTCAAAAACGAGAGTTTGTCATTGAACGAGCAAAGAGCGTTGGTTGGAAATTTCGTGCGAAAACAAAATTAGGTGAAGAAGTTATCTCGGCCGAGATGAAATGGCCTGGGGCGCGATATGAAATCGTTTGGTCTGATGAACTCTCTGGTTGGTTAATCAATCAGAGTGGGACGAGCAAAGTAGATGCCAGCGGGGTTCCGCTAGTTGCCAGCACATTTGTGATCCAAGTTGTCGCGATTACTGATTCTGAATATGGAGATAAGTTTGGTGGAGTTACTCCACTTGTCACCACAGTTGGCCAGGGTCGAGCGTTCGTCTTCCGGGATGGACGAGTTATTCCCGGCACCTGGAACCGCCCCGATGAGTTGAGTGGGACTACCTTCACTTCCGATTCTGGAAGCGAGATTCCATTTAAGGCCGGGCAGATTTGGGTTGCACTTGTGGCCCAAGACCCTGAGATTACCTATCCGGCGCCGGTGCCATCTGCCGATGTATCTGGAGGCGCCAGTCCATCCCCGACGAAGTAGACTCAGCCGACTGTCGAGACTGAGAGAATTTTGGGGAGCGTATGAGTGAGGTAACGGGCACTTCGCGGGTTAAGCGAGGCATGGCTGAAATGCTCAAAGGCGGCGTCATCATGGATGTTGTCAATGCTGAGCAGGCGCGAATTGCCGAAGATGCAGGCGCTGTTGCAGTCATGGCGTTAGAGCGAGTTCCTGCCGATATTCGGGCGCAAGGCGGAGTGGCGCGGATGTCTGACCCTTCAATGATTGAGGAGATTCAGAAAGCTGTTTCGATTCCAGTGATGGCCAAGGCCCGAATCGGACACTTTGCCGAGGCACAAATTCTGCAAGAGCTCGGTGTTGATTACATTGATGAATCAGAAGTGCTCACTCCGGCTGATTATGAAAATCATATTGATAAGTGGAACTTCACCGTGCCATTCGTTTGTGGTGCAACGAACCTAGGTGAGGCGCTTCGACGAATTAACGAAGGTGCAGCGATGATCCGCTCCAAAGGCGAAGCGGGCACAGGAGATGTATCTAACGCAACCACGCATATCCGAAAAATAACTGGTGAAATTAGAAGACTAACTTCAATGCGCGAAGATGAACTCTATGTAGCAGCAAAAGAGTTGCAAGCACCTTTTGCACTTGTTAAAGAGGTTGCAGAAACAGGAAAGCTCCCAGTAGTTCTATTTACTGCTGGCGGAATCGCAACGCCCGCTGACGCATCGATGATGATGCAACTCGGAGCGGATGGTGTATTTATCGGCTCGGGAATTTTCAAATCAGGAAACCCATCGCAACGTGCATCAGCATGTGTGAAAGCGACAACTTTCTTTGATGATCCTAAAGTGGTCGCCGAAGTATCAAGAGGATTGGGCGATGCCATGGTCGGCATCAATGTCTCTGATATTCCTGTGCCACATCGCCTCGCTGAGCGCGGTTGGTGAAAAAAAGAGTTGGTGTTCTCGCACTTCAAGGCGATGTGCGGGAGCATTGCTACGCAATTCAAAAATCTGGCGCCCTCGATTCTCTAGTACGCCGTCCTGATGATTTAAAGAGTATTGACGCGCTAATTTTGCCCGGCGGGGAGTCAACAACTATCGGGAAGTTACTTCATATCTTCTCGCTTTTCGAACCACTTAAAGAGGCGATCAAAGCAGGGTTGCCTGTCTTCGGTACCTGTGCGGGCATGATTTTGTTGGCAAAAGAAATCCTTGACGGAAGTTCAGACCAAGATTCACTGGCTGCCATGGATATCACAGTGCGCAGAAATGCCTTCGGGCGACAAGTAGATTCATTTGAGAGCGAATTGGATTTACGGTCAATCGAGGCTGGGTTGGTCACGGCAATTTTTATTCGTGCACCGTGGATTGAAAAATACAGCGCTGATGTGGAGGTAATTGCTTCGGTGCAAAGCAGTTCGGGTATCCATCCAGTGCTAGCACGGCAAGGGCGCCTGTTGGCGGCCTCATTCCATCCAGAGATTGTGCTTGGTGACCGGTACGGAGTTCACGAGTACTTCATCAACAAGGTAGCAAGTTAGCCCGCTGGTTCGTACAATTAGCGCTCGATAGATGTTGAGGAGCAGTCATGTCAGGTCATTCCAAGTGGGCGACGACCAAGCATAAGAAAGCAATTCTTGATTCTCGGCGTGCAAAAACTTTCGCGAAGTTAATCAAGGCAATCGAAGTTGCTGCCCGAACAGGTGGCGCAGATCCGGCTGGTAATCCAACGCTCTTTGATGCGCTGGCCAAAGCGAGAAAGAATTCTGTGCCATCGGACAATATTGATAGAGCCGTGAAGCGGGGCGCTGGACTTGAATCAGGTGGCGCAAATTGGGAAACGATTATGTACGAGGGCTATGGTCCAAACGGT
>JBIJBY010000048.1:0-9157 GCA_044344975.1 Candidatus Nanopelagicaceae bacterium
GGCGCCGACTGCGTTAACAACCTGTCCCTCATTTGGCGGAGCTGATCTCAAAACGCTCTTTATTACTTCGGCGCAAGATCATTACCAACCAGAGTTTGCCTTTGATGCAGATAACGATAAGTACGGTGGGATGTGTTTTGAGGTAGCGCTACCAATCGCTGGAAAACTTGATAACTTCTTTCTGGGCTAGTTTTTGATCGCCTTTGAACCTTCGCCACCGCGACGGGAAATTTCCTCTTTAATGACATTTCCAAGAGCTGCTACCCCTTGGCGAATTCGCTCGGGCGTTGGATGGCAATAAGAGAGGCGCATCTGCCAACTTCCGAAACCATCTGCATAGAAGGCAGTTCCAGGCACATAGGCAACTTTTGCGGCGATGGCTCGTGGAACTAAGAGTTTGGTATCAATTTCAGGTGGCAAGGTGACCCAAACATAGAACCCACCCTTTGGTTTGGTCCAGGTAGCGCTCGCCGGGAAGTGTGCATCAAGAGTTTCTAGCATTGCATCGCGTCGCTCTTTATATAGCGAACAGAAAGAGGCGATTTGATCACGCCATGGCTCATGTGCGAGATAACTTGAGATAGTCAATTGAGCAAAGTTAGATGGACAGAGAACAGAAGATTCATTAGCAATGATTAACTTCTCTTTAACACCTTGTGGAACTAGCGCCCAACCAACCCGCAATCCCGGGACAATCGTCTTGGAAAAAGAGCCTAAATAAATAACATTTTCACTATCCTCGGCGCGCATTGCATTTGGCACTGGACCATCAAAACCGAGAAGGCCATACGGATTATCTTCGACGACAAAAATCTCTGCTTCGCGACAGATCTCGAGAATTTCAGTTCGACGAGTTGCTGGCATTGTTACACCCGAAGGGTTTTGAAAATTAGGAATGCAGTAAAGGAATTTAATCTTTCCCCCTGCAGCGCGCACTTTCGTGATTGCTTCGGAGAGAGCTGAAGGGATTAAACCTTTATCATCCATTGCTACGTGGACAACTTGAGATTGATATTGTGCAAACACTCCAAGCGCACCCACATAAGAGGGCGCCTCGACGAGAATGACATCGCCCGGATCAATAAAGATTCGCGTAATGAGATCTAAAGCCGCTTGGGAACCTGTTGTGACAACTACATCATCACTTTTGGCGCGGATTCCTTCGAGTGCCATCATTTCGCAGATCTGTTCACGTAACCGCGGATGGCCTTGGCCACTTCCATATTGAAGCGCCTCTTGTCCGTTATCAATAATCAATTTCTTAACTACATCAGCCATCATCTCCATTGGAAGAGCCGAGAGATTTGGCATTCCACCAGCGAGAGAGACAATTTCAGGACGAGAAGCGACCGCGAATAGGGAACGAATCTCACTAGGAATCATTCGTGCAGCGCGTTCAGCGTAACGCGCAGTGAGGTTCTCCTCGTGCGGGACCAACTTCGACATAGCTGAACTTTACCCTGTCAGGATGGTGAAATTTTCACTATTTTCGTAGGCCGGCCTTACGTAAATCAGCAATCGATAGCGTTCCAGTAGCGGCATCTTCTTCTACTGCGAGATACAGGCGCTGAATTGCCACAACGAGCGCTTCGGCGAGGGTATCTCGAAATGCCGCACGAGCTAATTTTGTAGCATCAGATTCATTAGTTAAATAACCAAGATCAACTCGAACTGCCGGCGCTTTTGTTAGTCGGAGCAGCTCCCAAGTTCTCGCATGCGTTCGACAATTTATTAAATCGGTTCGCGCTGAAATTTCGCGTTGCACCAGAGTTGCAAGTTTCTCTCCGACCACAGAATGAATCTCATGCGCATCACTTCCGTAATAGTAAGTAGCAATGCCGGAAGCAATCGAGTTCTTTTGTGCCTCTAGGTGTAGTGAAATAACCAAATCTGCACCACTTCTATTGGCAAAATCGATTCGATCCAACTCAGAAGGGTTAGTCTCTTTACCGCGTGTTAAAAAGGTGCGAACGCCAAGGGCAGACAATCGGCCTTCAAGTCTCTGCGCGACATCCAAGACGATTTGTGCTTCATTAAGGCCAAATGCTTCACATCCTTTAGCTTCGCCACCAAAACTTGGGTCTAAGACAATTACTTTGCCATTGAGAGCTGGTCCGCGCCGTCGCACCAGATATTCGTCTCGAAGATTCGCTGGCGCTCCACCTTTAACTGTGCCAACTAATCGGATCAAAGCCTTATACGTACCGACGCCAACGATGCCATCAGAGGTAAGGCCCACCTGTCGTTGAAAGTCTTTTACTGCACTTTCAGTGAGCGTGCCATAAAGTCCATCGATTCGACCACAATCAAAACCCATTTCAGTCAATCGTTGTTGCAAGGTTGTGACATCATCACCACGCATAAGCGCACCAGGGGTGACAGATAAGTTGCGATCACCCAATCGCCAACGCGCCTCTTCAAGTGCTCGATAAGTACTTCGCGTTAATACACCGGTGGCCGAAAGGCCGCGAGATTGTTGAAAATGTGCCAACGCAGCAACGACATCTTCATCAAATGAAGTTGGCGAATTGCGAAGTAAACCAAGTCGTGCAAGTGATGCGATTACTTCGGTGACAACTTGACTGCTATCACCAGGCTTTGCCAGCGCCTCGGCAATATTGTCCACGACTTAAATAAAACCTTCGAGTTCCTTCATAATTGCTGGCTTCGGACGCGCTCCGATGATGGTCTTTACGACCTCGCCATTGACAAAGAGATTCATAGTAGGAATAGAGGTAATTCCATACTTAATTGCGATTGCGCTCTCTTCATCGGTATTTAGCTTCACGATTTTGATTTTTGCAGAGTGCTCATTGGCGATTTCTTCAAGAATTGGTGCAACCGCCCGGCATGGCCCACACCATTCAGCCCAAAAATCTACGAGTACTGGAGTACTGCTCTTCAATACCTCTGCATCAAAAGTTGCGGTGGTAACTGGTTTAGTTGCGCCCATTTTCTCTCCTCTTATCTATGGTGAAAACTCTAGTGCCCGGCAAGGAAACGTTCAGCATCCAGCGCTGCCGCACATCCTGAGCCAGCGGCGGTAATTGCCTGTCGATAGGTATGGTCGACCAAATCGCCACAAGCGAATACCCCTCTGATGTTGGTGGCAGTTCCGGCACGGCCAGCTCCGCCTACGAGAACGTAGCCTTCGTCATCGAGCTCAATCTGTCCCTTTACAAGTTCACTTCGTGGATCGTGACCGATAGCGACAAACAAGCCCGTGACATCAAGGGTTCCCTCTTTGCCATCGACGGTGCTCTTAATTTTCAACCCCATTACTTTCTCATCGCCCAGGACATCAATTACCTCGGTGTTCCACAAAAATTCAATTTTTGGATTTGCTTTAGCGCGGTCAGCCATAATTTTTGATGCACGCAAAGAATCTCGACGATGGACAAGGATCACTTTCTCGGCAAATCGTGTGAGGAAATTTGCCTCCTCCATAGCGCTATCGCCACCACCGACTACGGCAATTATTTGATTACGAAAGAAGAAACCATCGCAAGTTGCGCACCAAGAAACGCCACGTCCAGAGAGTCGTTTCTCATTCTCTAAACCAATCTCGCGATATGCAGAGCCAGTTGCAAGAATCACTGCTTTTGCCCGAATTTCGTTCCCGCTGCCATCTTTAAGGATTTTTAGATCGCCATCGAGTTTCATCTCGACAATGTCATCGGTGACGATATCTACATCGAAACGCGCACTCTGTTTCCGCATTGCATCCATGAGATCTGGTCCCATAATGCCTTCCGGAAATCCAGGAAAATTCTCAACATCAGTAGTGTTCATCAGCGCACCACCGGCAGTAACAGAGCCTTCGTAGAGAAGTGGCTTTAATTGTGCCCGCCCTGCATATATGCCTGCGGTGTAACCAGCTGGTCCTGATCCAACGATAACTAAATCTCGGATATCCGTTACGTTATTCACATCCGCCATACTATCGAGAACGCTATTTAATCTTGGCCTATTCCTTTATTTCCGCTATTCACGCCGAAACCGCGCACGTATTTGGCGATAAAGCGTTGTGATTTCCTCCACCTTGCCAGCCCGCCCACCATATATATAGGTAAGTGCAAAGAGTGAGCCGCCAACGGCAAGCGCACAGAAGGTCGCTAACAATCCGGTGCCAGCCCAACTCTTAATCAATGTGAAAAGCAAGAAGGCTGGAACCATGGCGATCGAGGAGAGAGCTAGGAGCTTAAGGTGCGTTAGCAGAAGGGTTCGCTTCGGGAACTTTCCTATTCGTCTTTCAAGAGCTCGCATAGAGAGTGCAGTGCCAAGGAGATTGCTCGCGCCAAGAATGACAGCGAGAGCAATGGTCACATATTGGAATGGGATGAGGCTCTCGGCAACGATAGCAAGAGCCATCATTGCTCCAGTAGCAAAGAGATTAATAATGACAGGGCTCTTCGTATCTTCGTAAGCGTAAAAGCCACGGAGTAAGAGTGGCATTGTGCTAAACGGAATTAATCCAATAGCAAATCCTGCAAGTACGAGACCAATCTGCCGCGAGTCTGCTGCACTACTTCCTGCGTAGAGAAGCGAAGCGATTGATGTTCCGAAAGCGATGAAAAGAACTGTGCTTGGCGCAGTAACAACGGCAATATTTCGAATTGAATCAACTAAATTTTTCTTTACTGCTTCACTCTCACCCTCATGCGCTAGGCGTGAGATCTTTGGAAGCAGCGCTGTAATGACAGAAACTGTGATGATTGAGTGCGGCAGGATAAAGATGAAATAGGCATATGAATATGGGGTAAAGCCAACACCAGTTGTGATTCCTTCAAGCTTGGCTTGTA
Source organism: Candidatus Nanopelagicaceae bacterium (assembly GCA_044344975.1). Lineage (GTDB taxonomy): Bacteria > Actinomycetota > Actinomycetes > Nanopelagicales > Nanopelagicaceae > IMCC26077. The sequence continues at coordinate 4,803 of JBIJBY010000048.1, forward strand.
CAGCTGCAGAGGTCGCAACTTTGACAATTATCAAGTAGCCAATTTGATTGATTAAGACGAATAGAAGCGTCCATCCACCAAGGCGAAATGATTTTCCTAAGTTAGAATTTCGCCAGTCAAAACGTAGTGAAAGCTTCAAACCAGAATTTCTCACTACAGGTATTAAAATAAGCGCTTGAATTACAAAACCTAATGTGGTTCCGATGCCAAGTAAGGCGCTCTGTCCTGGTGTTATGGTTGCGGCGCTAATGTCAGGTGCAACGCGTAAGAAAATGAGTAAAACTGCTATTCCAACGAGATTATTGAGTACTGGTGCCCACATCATCGGGCCAAATTTTCCGCGGGCATTTCCAATTTGAGAGAGAATGACAAAGATTCCCATCATCAAGATTTGCGGCAGGCAATAGCGCATAAAAGTTATTGTTAGCGATCGCTCAGTCTCGAAACCGGGTAGTGAGAATTTAGGAGCATAGATCCGCGTTATCAATGGAGCTAGAACCATGCCAAGAGCTGTAATGAAGAAGAGCAACGTAGTGACAGAGGTGAGTAATCGAGAGGCAAAAGCAGAGCCGCCATCGTCATCCTCGCGCATAGAGCGTACTAATTGAGGAACAAAGACGGCATTTAGCGCTCCACCGGCAAGCAAGATGTAGAGAATGGTGGGAATGGTGTTTGCCACATTGAAGGTATCCGCAAATAGCGCCGTGCCAAGCGCTGCCACTGTTAAGAGATTTCGAATGAGTCCAGTGAAGCGCGAGACAACTGTGCCCGCTGCCATTACTGCAGATGACTTGATGAAGTCTGAATTATCTTCGCTCATCAGCGCCTCCTGCTTCGCACCCGACGAGAAATTTGGATGCCGCTAGCTCCTATCAGAAGTATTCCAGCCGCAACCATTACCCAGGTGATAACCGGGCCAATCATCGAGATAGTAAATTGTAAAGAGCTTGATTCGCCATAGCGCGCTCCCTTAACTGTCTCAAGCCTCGCCTCTACTTGCACCTTGCCATTAGCTACTGCTTTAGCTGTAATAAGTACCTGTTTCCGAGAATTCTCGGCAAGGGTCACTTTCTTTGCAGTATCAATAACTATTCGTGCATTTTCCGCGTTAAGAATCAATACAACTTCTGCTGGTTCAGAAAATTCATTAACGATAGTGACCGGAATTTCTTCATTTGTAGAGGTAAGTGTGTATTTGCCAGGTAGAACTCTAACTTTTTTCTCGAGCCGATCAACCGTACCGTTTAGAGAAATTGCAAGGTACTGCGCTTTCGCTCGTGAAAGTTGCGGGTTTAGTAGGGCGTTACTCCGAAGTGCAACCTCCGAAACCTCGCCATCCGCGGTTATCGTTTCAATCTTGTTGAGGGTTTTATTGAGCACTGAAAAAGCGCTCTTTGCTCGGTTAGATACCGGTTTATTACTCAGCGCAAGCCCTTCCGGTAACCCAGCAGATACGGGAATATCTAAAGCGCGCGCTAGTCGAAGGGCGCTTATGCTCTGAATTTGCGCAAGTTCAACATCTGAAATTTTCTTCCGCACCATTAGATCTGGTGATCCATAAGGCAGTGCGAACACTTGATTGTCACCAATTGATATACGGATTAAATCAAGAAAAGCTTTTGCTGCATCTGAGAATTTGCCTGGTTCGTTCGGTAGCACGGTATATCCATCGGACATGTCGATTATCTCTTCGATAAGTTGAGGATCGATTACCCAAGAACTCTTCTTTGGAGCGTCACTTACTTTCTGATAGAGCTCACCAAAGTAAGAGATTGATTCGCCAAGAACCTCGTCAGAGAATTTTCCATTCACTTCACGATGAAAGGTATCTGAGATGACGGTGATGGAAGGATTTTTGGCGTTGGCACTCAATCCATTAAAGGTGAACGGAGAGCTAATAAAGAAAACTAGGAGGGGGAGTAAGTAGCGGAGAATCTTCTTTCGTCTCATGCGCGAAGATCCCCAGAACGTTGGATTAATTTTCTTTCATCGGGGTAGGCAAGTGTCTTGGCTATATCATCAAGTGGGAACCATTTCACATCATCAACTTCACTGACCTGTGGTTCGAGCGTTCCGGAGATTTCTGAAAAGAGGAAGTGATGAACAGTCTTATGAATTCGCTTACCCTCTGCCATGAACCAAAAATCAATTACTCCAAGCGAGCGCGTAATTGAACTCTTGATTCCTGTCTCTTCGAGAACTTCGCGCAGCGCCGCCTCTTCAGGGCTTTCACCATCTTCGATATGACCTTTTGGAAGTGACCAGAGCATTCGTCCGCGCTTATCAATTCTTCCAATTAACAATCCTTGTTCGCCGCTTTTATCAACGACTAAACCACCGGCGCTAACCTCTTCTACTCTCTTGCTCGAGCCTTGGTTCTTGTGGACTCGCTTCTTCGTTGGATGAGGTTTGTTTGCTGGACGCTCTGGACGGCCGGAATTGTTCGATCCAGATTTTTTTGTCGTGCGTGGTCGCTTCGATCGTGACTTTCGTGAAGGTTCGGCAGAGCTAGGCCTGCTCGGCGCACCTGAAGCGCGCGAACCTGAAGATGGTGAAGGGTTAGGTGAGGAAGGCGAAGAGACAGGTGCAATAAAAACCGGCTCGAGCCCGCCCTCACCCGAGGTCCGGGACATACCCCTACCTTACCCGCGTACCCTTGCTGCCCATGAGCGCAATTTCGCCAGAACAGGCAAAAGCGGCCGCGAACCTCATCACACTCCCCAAGGCCGCGGTTGATTTGGCGCGCGCATTCCGCGCTGCGGGCTTTCGACTCGCCCTAGTGGGTGGGCCCGTTCGCGATGCGCTCCTTGGGCGTAATGGAAATGATCTTGATTTCACCACTGATGCTCGCCCCGAAGAGTCGATGAAAATTCTCAAAGGTTGGACTGATGCAACATGGGATACCGGAATTGCCTACGGAACTGTTGCCGGCAAGAAAGGTGATGTGACCGCAGAGATAACAACTTTCCGAAAAGATTCGTATTCGGAGAAAAGTCGTAAGCCAGAAGTTGAATATGGCGATAGCTTGGAAGGAGATTTACGACGACGCGATTTTACTGTCAATGCTATGGCGTTAGAGATTGGGGAAAAAGAGAACTCATTCGTTGATCCTTTTGGTGGCTTGAAAGATCTTGTCGCAAAAAGAATTCGTACGCCGATATCTGCCGAAGAACTCTTCTCGGAAGATCCACTTCGAATGATGCGCGCTGCTCGCTTTGCGGCACAACTTGGATTTGATGTTGATGATGAAGTAATAAGCGCTATCAAAACGATGAGAGAACGCTTAACCATAATCTCCGCAGAGCGTATCCGAGATGAGTTCGTAAAAACATTGATGTCAGCTGATCCACGTCGAGGTTTGATACTGATGGTTGAAAGTGGTCTCTGCGAATTTTTCTTACCTGAACTTCCAATGCTTCGCCTTGAAATTGACGAGCATCATCGCCACAAGGATGTTTATGAACACTCGCTGATAGTCCTTGAACAAGCAATTGAGATGGAAGAACGACTTGGTGGACCAAATCTCACAATACGTCTTGCTGCGTTACTACATGACATCGGTAAACCTAAGACTCGTGCGCTTATTGAGGGTGGCGGAGTTTCATTCCATCACCATGAGGTTGTTGGTTCAAAGATGACTAAGAAACGTTTGAAAGAATTGCGTTTTGATCGAGAAACTATCGATGACGTTTCAACGTTGGTGGCGCTCCACCTTCGCTTTCATGGATATGGCAGTGGGGAATGGACCGATAGCGCGGTCCGTAGGTATGTTCGGGATGCCGGGGATTTATTAGTTCATTTGCACGTTTTAACCCGGGCAGATTGCACTACGCGAAATGTTCGTAAAGCCCAGGCGCTTGCCGCAACGTACGATCAATTGGAATCGCGTATTGAGCAGCTTGCGCAAGAAGAGGAATTGGCGGCCATTAGACCCGATCTCAACGGAAACGAAATTATTGAGATCCTTGGCATCAAACCTGGACCATTAGTTGGTAAAGCTTATGACTACCTTCTTGAACTTCGGATGGAACATGGCCCACTTGGACGTGAGCGCGCGATTGAAGAGCTACTTAAGTGGCACTCTGAGCGCTCTAATTGAGACGTGGAACTTTTGGAATAATTATGTTGAATAACTTGCTACATGCTATCGCCTCTGAACCATACATATTTGTATCGTAAGAGTCTGTAACCAGCTTTCGATATTTCTCCCAGCCTCCCGGAGGAATCCAAAAATCAATCCAAGATCCCAATGCATCACTTTCAGACAAACTATCTATTTCTTCTGTATATCTACGCGCTTCAATTTTTAAGGATTCGTAAAACTCGCTCTGCGCGGGGTTTGAAGCGACGTAGTC
>JBIJBY010000049.1:0-9090 GCA_044344975.1 Candidatus Nanopelagicaceae bacterium
CGCCGTGGGCGTACGCTTAATGCTGAAACGAGCAGAGAGCGTTTCAGTGGAGTCAGTGCAGATGACAGCGAAGCTGTTCAGTGGCAAAGAAGTGTCACCGTAATATGGGGCACGACGCAATCATCACGCCAATTCTCGCTTCCCTTGAGTCCCAGGGCAATGATCGTGAGACCATTTTGCGTGCCTTTGAAGTCGCTCGAGACGCCCATGCAGGCCAGTTGCGGAAATCTGGCGAAGAGTACATCACTCACCCAGTAGCTGTTGCCGAAATTCTGGGCGAGTTAGGAATGAATACCCCCACAATTGTCGCGGCATTACTTCACGATACGGTCGAAGATACTCCCTACTCATTAGCTCAATTGCGTGTTGATTTTGGAGGCGAAGTAGCCGATTTGGTGGATGGAGTAACAAAACTTGATCGAGTTATCTACGGACCAGACGCGGAAGCAGAAACCGTTCGCAAAATGGTTATCGCAATGTCCCGGGACATCCGAGTATTGGTCATCAAACTTGCTGATCGGCTACATAACGCACGCACTTGGAAATTTTTGAAAGAAGAGACCGTCTTAAGGAAAGCTCGTGAGACGCTCGACATTTACGCACCGCTTGCTCATCGCTTGGGTATGAATGCCATGAAGTGGGAGTTAGAAGATTTATCCTTCGCCGCCCTGGAGCCGAAAAAATTTGATGAAATCACTCGTTTGGTTGCGCAACGGCAAAGTGAACGAAAAGAACACACCGACAAAGTGATAGCCGAAATCAAAGAACAGCTCTCGGGAGATTTTGAAGCGGTAGTGACTGGTAGATATAAGCATTATTTCTCTATCTATCAAAAAATGGTGGTTCGCGGCCGAGAGTTCAATGAAATTTATGATTTAACGGGCGTCCGCGTCCTTGTTAAAGATGTAAAGGACTGTTATGGGGTGCTAGGAGCGATTCACGCGCATTGGAGCCCTGTTCCTGGCCGTTTTAAAGATTACATAGCAATGCCGAAGTTTAATCTTTACCAATCCTTACATACAACTGTAATTGGGCCGGATGGAAGAGCGATTGAAATACAGATTCGAACAGATGAGATGCATCGTCGGGCCGAATTTGGTATTGCTGCGCACTGGAAATACAAATCAGGTAATCGAGGTGCCAATGAGCCAGAGATGGCGTGGTTGAAGCAACTTCATGAATGGCAGAAAGAGACTGCAGACCCTGAGGAGTTTCTCGAATCTTTACGGTTTGATTTGGGTACACCAGAAGTTTTCATTTTTACCCCAAAGGGGAGCGTAATAGCGCTACCTGCTGGATCAACACCAGTTGATTTCGCTTACGCAGTTCATACCGAAATTGGCAACCGCTGTGTAGGTGCGAAAGTAAATGGCCGCTTGGTCTCACTGAGCACAACACTTGGCAATGGCGATGTTGTTGAGGTGGTCACGAGTAAAGGGGAGAGTCCTGGAGTTGGCCCTAGTAGAGATTGGCTAAATTTTGTTCAAAGTCCACGAGCGCGCTCAAAAATTAAGGCTTGGTTCACTAAAGAACGTAAAGAAGAAGCTATCGATGCCGGCAAGGAATCAATAGCACGGCAACTTAGAAAGCAGGGCGCACCGTTACAGAAGATATTTGCCGGACAGTCTCTTCTTGAACTTTCACACGACCTTAAATATCCAGACATCACCGCCCTTTATGCCGCTGTTGGTGATGGGCATATAAGTGCTGCATCCGTTGTAGAGAAACTTCTCAACTTACTTGGCGTGGAAGAGCAGGAGTTTGCAAGTCTTGATATCAATGTGGATTCTGCGATTGCGCGTAAACGGTCAGGAGACAGCGGAGTAGAAGTGATCGGAGTAGATGATCTACTCGTGAAGCTAGCCCGTTGCTGCACGCCAGTTCCTGGTGATGCGATAACTGGATTTATCACAAAAGGCAGCGGAGTATCAGTGCATCGCGAAGATTGTGTAAATGTGGGTGATCTCCAGGAACATCAAGGCGATAGATTCGTTCCGGTTCGATGGACCCCTGGCGCTAATTCAATTTTCCTCGTGAATATCCAAGTAGAAGCGCTAGACCGCGCTCGTTTACTTTCGGATGTTACGCGTGCACTTTCAGATAATGCAGTAAATATTCTTCATGCCTCAGTTTCTACCGCCAAAGATCGAACGGCATTTTCGAAATTCACTTTCGAAATGGCCGATGCGAGCCATTTAGAAGCGGTGCTTAAATCTGTCCGCGCGGTTGCGGGTGTTTACGATGTTTACCGAGTAACAAATAATTGAGGCGCAGTACGAATTTAGGAGAAGGTCGCGAGTGATCGCTGCGCTTCTTCTAACCAAACTCGACGAGCTTGCGCAGATTCGTGCGCAGCTTGCGCCTTTTTTGAATCGCCACTTGCCTCTGCCTTTGCCGCGGCGGCTTCGTAGTTCGCGATAGCTTCGCTCAGCTGTCGAACTACATCGTTGGCGCGCGCCTTAGCTGTGGGATCGCTCTTTCGTTTCTCTTCATCTTCGAGGGATCGAATCTCTTGCTCCACAACGCCTAGGCGAAGATCAAGAGCATCACGCTTGTCTCGAGGAACGTTGCCAATGCGTTCCCATTTTTGCAGTAAATCCCGGAATTTTTTCTTAGCGTCTACAAAATTAGTGATAGGAAGTAGTGCCTCTAATTCGAGAATTAAACTCTCTTTTGCTGCGAGATTTGCAGCGTTTGAAGAATCTCGCTTCTCCAAGTCAGCTTTCTTTGCTGCGAAGAATGTTTCTTGAGCGCTTCGGAAACGCGCCCAAAGTGCATCATCGCTCTTTTTTGACCCACGGCCGGAATTCTTCCATTCCTGCATGAGCGCGGCATAACGCTTCGCTGTATTCACCCAATCTCGCGATGTGGCAAGTTTCTCAGCTTCAGTCACTATGGATTCTTTTGTGGCTGCGACAGCATCGTTGGCGCTGGACAATTTGGCAAAATGCGTTCGTCGTCTGCGATCAAAGCCATTTCGTGCTGCGGAGAATCGTTTCCACAGCTCTTCATCTGCAGCTTTTTCAATACGTGGCAAGGATTTCCATTGATCGAGCAACTCTTTTAGTCGATCGCCAGAAATTTTCCAATTATCTTTTGCGGCCACTTCTTCAGCTTCCGCGACGAGTTTCTCTTTCGTCTCTTTTGTTGCCGCACGTTGTGTTGCACGCTCTTGGGCTGCCTGAGCTTTCTTTGCCGCATATGCTGCGCGTTGCTCATCAATCATTGGAGGTATTTGTTCTACTGCTATTGCCAACGCAGCAAGATCGCCGACTGCATTAATAGTCGCCACTTGTTCGCGCAATTTTGCAACAGTTTGATCGGCATCACTTGGCACCATTGCGCCACTACGGATTCGCGCAGCGGTTAGGGCAATCTCTGAGGCTAGTTGCTCAAATTTACGGACGAAGTAGGCCAGCGCTTCTTCTTTACTCTTGCCTGGATAGGAACCAACTGGCTTCTCACCATTTTTAGTCCAAACGAAAACTGTGCCATCGTCTGCAACTCGACCAAAAAGAGCGGGATCCCCGATTAGGGCACTTGCTGCGGAAACTAAACCTTCTGACATATCCTGCTCCTTTGCGCGGCGCCCTTGAGGGTTCGCTGTGGCTGACCTGGTAATTGGACCGTTCTTAACTTTCTCCCTGGAGAACGCCTAGGCTCTCCCCAGAGGGTAGGAGCGTAGCGGGAACCTGGTGGAGCTCTCAAATGAGTTCATCTAGTTGAGGTGATCGCCCTTGGGCTGACCAGCCCCTGCGGCCTACACCTTGGTCGGTTGGATTGCGCGCAGAACTTTGTCGCGACGAGGAACGGGGGAGATAGTTTGAGCAATGCTGTCTCCTATGAGGTCGTTGTAGCCAAGGCCTTTGCGACCAATTGCTGGATTCTCTCGGCGCCGGGTAGTGACCAGGCGCTGATTGTGGACCCTGGAATAGGGGATCCCTCTCTCCATCAGGCAATTCTGGAGCGTTGTGCCAGCCTGAAACTTCACCCCGTGGCGGTTTTTATCACCCATGGCCATTTAGATCATATGTTCTCAGTGGAGCCACTCTGTTCCTGCGAAAAAATTCCAGCGCTCATCCATAGCTCGGATCGAGCCCTTCTTGCCAATCCGGAGCGGGCGCTCTCTCGGAGCACCGCCTCTTTGATTCCTGCCGGTATGACCTTTTCAGAACCCGAGGAGATCATCGAATTAAGTGATGGTCTCCAACTTGAAATTGCAGGCTTAAACCTCACCTTCCATCACGCCCCCGGACACACCCCGGGCTCCACACTTGCGCTCGTCGAATCGCAACTTTTGCTCTCCGGAGATGTGTTGTTCGCCGGCTCGATTGGGCGAACCGACTTACCGCTTGGTTCGTTAAGCGATATGGAACGCTCTTTACGTGAGAAAATTATCCCGCTGCCTGATCATTTACGAGTCCTTCCTGGGCATGGAAAGACGAGCACGATTGGTGCAGAGCGAGAGGGAAATCCTTATCTTCGCGCTGCAATGGAGGGGCGTCTGGGATGACAAGTGGGATGAAGTATCAAGCGCCAAAAGGGGTAAAGGAGTACCTGCCGCCCTCATCAGCGCTCTTCGAGAGAGTACGAGAGGCGTTGATCGCACCTGCCCGCTTAGCCAATTATCAATTAATGGAATTAGCTATTTTTGAAGAGACAGAGGTTTTCACTCGTGGGGTGGGCGAATCAACCGACGTAGTTTCGAAAGAGATGTACACCTTTACCGATAGGGCCGAAAGATCTCTTACGCTCCGCCCAGAGGGAACAGCTGGCGTGATGCGCGCTGTTATAGAGAGTGGATTAGATCGAGGCCAGTTGCCGGTGAAGATTTGGTATGCCGGCCCATTCTTTCGCGCCGAACGACCACAGGCCGGACGCTATCGCCAGTTCTACCAGGTTGGGATTGAAGCGATTGGCAGCGAAGATCCTTTACTTGACGTAGAGGTGATTTCTATTGCTGCTAAAGGTTTCTCGACCCTGGGGTTAACTGGTTTTGAACTTGTTATCAATTCACTCGGAGATAGTGAGAGTAGGAGCGCGTATCGACAAGCTCTCACAGAGTTTTTGCTTTCGCTCTCACTTGATGAGGCTACAAAAGAGCGAGCAAAGTTAAATCCATTGCGAGTTCTCGATGATAAAAGACCAGAAATGATTGCAGCGTTAGCTTCCGCACCTAGCATTCTTGATTTTCTCAATGACTCCTCTCGCGCAGAATTTGAAATAGTTCAACAAGGTTTAACCGATCTTGGTATTAACTTCTCAATTAACCCCCGCTTAGTACGTGGGTTGGACTATTACACAAAGACAACTTTTGAATTTGTACACCCAATGCTTGGTGCGCAATCAGGCATCGGAGGTGGCGGTCGCTACGACGGATTAATGGAATCTCTCGGTGGTCAACCATTATCGGGAATTGGTTTTGGCATCGGCGTCGACCGCGTGATACTCGCCTGCGAGGCTGAAGGGATAGCCCTCCTTCAGGAGAGTGAACTTGCTTGTTTCATCATCCCTCTCGGAACCGAATTTGAGAGCCAGGCGCTCCAACTCGCCTCTCAACTACGCGATCAGAAGATACGAGTAGACATTGCTTTTGGGGGGCGCGCGCTAAAAGGCGCGATGAAGGCCGCTGATAAATCTGGAGCTCGCTACGCCTTTGTGTTGGGCGAGCGCGAGAGCGCAAGTGGAGAGATTGAATTGAAGGAGCTCGCCTCGGGCGCCGTGCAATCCATTAGGCTCTCCGACTTACCACAATTTTTTACAAGGAGTCTTGGTGCGAACTCATAAGGCTGGGCTATTAACGAGCGCTGATGATGGATGCGATGTCATCCTCACTGGCTGGGTTGCTCGTCGACGTGATCATGGTGGAGTGGCGTTCATCGATCTGCGCGATGCTTCTGGTTGGGTTCAAGTAGTCATCAACGATGAGTCGGCAGCTGCAGCATTGCGAGCTGAGTGGTGCGTGAAAATTGCAGGAAAAGTTCGAAAACGCCCAGCTGGAAATGAAAATTTACAAGTGGCAACTGGCGAAATCGAGGTTCTGTGCCAACAACTAACAGTTCTCAGTGAAGCTGCACCACTACCTTTTCCCATTGATAGCGGTGAAAGAGTTGAAGCGAACGAAGAGACAAGATTGAAATATCGATATCTAGATCTCCGACGTGAGGGCCCAGCGCGTGCGCTGAGGACGCGATCCAAAGTTACCTCCATTATTCGGCGCGTGATGGAAGAGTCGGAATTTCTGGAAATAGAAACACCAAACTTGACCAGATCAACTCCCGAAGGAGCGCGCGATTTTCTAGTTCCTGTGCGTCTTCAGCCTGGCAGTTGGTATGCACTGCCTCAATCACCGCAGTTGTTTAAACAACTTCTGATGGTTGCAGGGATGGAACGCTATTATCAAATCGCTAGATGTTTTCGCGATGAAGATTTTCGGGCCGACCGTCAACCCGAGTTTACGCAATTAGATATTGAGATGAGTTTTGTATCCGAGGACGACGTACTTGAACTAACAGAGAAATTACTCGCTCGAATTTGGCGCGAGTTGCATAACTACGAGATTCCGCTTCCAATCGCTCGAATGACTTACGCCGAAGCTATGCGACGTTTTGGTTCAGATAAGCCAGATCTGCGATTTGGCAATGAATTAGTTGACGTGACCGAGTTCTTCAAAGAGACCGAATTCAAGATATTCCAAAGTGAGTTCGTAGGGGCGGTTGTCATGCCCAAGGGGGCGCAGCAAGCACGCCGGGAGCTCGATGCCTGGCAAGAGTGGGCAAAGGCACGCGGGGCAAAGGGACTGGCCTACATCTTGATTGGGGAGAGCGGAGAAGTTTCTGGGCCAGTAGCTAAGAATATCTCGGAGAAGGAGCGAAATTCGATAGCAGAAGAGGTTGGTGCACAACCAGGCGATGCGATTTTCTTTGCCGCGGGAGAGCGCATGTCAGCGTTGGCCTTGCTCGGTGCCGCGCGTCTTGAAATAGGACGTCGTTGCAACCTTATTGCTGAAGGTCAATGGCGGTTCTTATGGGTAGTTGATGCGCCAATGTTTGAAATGACTGACGAGGGGCGCTGGACTGCAGTGCACCATCCATTTACCGGACCAAAACCAGAATTCGCTCAAACTTTCCAAGTTGATCCATCGAACGCACTGGCTTATGCATATGACATTGTGCTTAACGGGAACGAAATTGGTGGGGGCTCAATTCGAATCCATCAACGCGAAATGCAACAGCGGGTATTTGATGTGATTGGTTTAAGTAAAGAAGAAGCTAATTCAAAATTTGGTTTTCTCCTCGAAGCGTTCACTTATGGACCTCCTCCTCATGGTGGTATAGCGCTTGGCATTGACCGTCTTACCGCTTTATTAGCTGGTGTGGAATCAATTCGTGAAGTTATTGCCTTCCCGAAAACTGCTAGCGGGGGCGATCCACTCACTGGTGCACCAACGCCCATCACGGCGGCGCAGCGGAAAGAAGCAGGGATCGATTTCAAGCCAGAGCAGGGCGAGAAGCGCGACAATAATGGATAGAGGTTCTCGAGTGAAGAGAATCTTTACATGTTCTGTTGTCGCGAGCCTTTCGATGGCGCTTCTTGTTAGTTGTGGCGAACCCTCAAAAACTTACTCGAAGAACTCACAATTGGGAGTTTTCTTCACTGTTCCAAATGGATGGCATCAAATCCCTCAAGAGGATATTCGCACGTACGAAATCGAAGGCGCAGATGCGGCTGGCAAGCAAAAGGCAGATCTTGTTCTTTGGCAGGATGCTTACAGCGAGAGCAAGAAAACAAGTGCAAAGAATTTATTGCAACTTGATGCCCCAAAAGCTCTGACAGCATTTGTGCGGGTGCGAGCTCTCACCTTTGAAGAGAGCGATGCAATGTCCTACAACGGTTTACGGAATTTAATCCTGCCAGTGACTGACCTTTTAAGTGGGAGCTCACAAGTGGTAAACGATTTTCAGTTGATTGATGAGAAGGAAATTGTTACCGAAGAAGCTCGCGGTTTACAGACTATCTTCTCGTTTACTCCCAAGGATGGGGAGAATGAAACGGTCAATCAAACAGCGCTGCTAGCCAATGATAGACGTTCTATTTATTTTTTCCTTGTTCGCTGCACCACTGAATGCTTTAATGAGGATCAAACAAGAGTCGATGAAATCGTGAAGTCTTTCACAGTGAAAGGTAAGAGATGACGCAATCTGTTACTCCTCAATTCGAAAGTAGACCGCGGGACACCGATCGTAGAACTCGAATTCACTTGGGATTCTTCGATCGCTTGAAGTTCCTCATCGCATTCACGATTACTTTTTTTGTACTTGTTTGGTCTGCAATGGCGGGAAACCCGTTGCTGGGATTTGCAGATGCGCTCCGCGAAACAAGCAAATCGGCATGGTGGCTATTTTTGCTCGCAGCGATTGAGATAACTCGACAAATTCACTTTTTGATATCCGAATATGCCTCTCCCTATCACGGTTTTTGGCAGCGATACTTCGCTTTTGTTGATCGCGCGCTACATAGAATAAGTGATTGGAATAGATTTCGATTATCGCGTGCCATTAAATTTTTGCTCTTCATAGCGTTGATTTCGGTAATTCTTGGAGCCATCTACGATGAAGCTCCAGTGCGAGCGTTATTTCTTGCTCCTGCTGCTCTTTGGGCGGCACTGCCTTTCATTGCTCAGCTAATGTTTGCAGTGGTATTTATCCTCATACAGTTTGTTGCACTTTTTTGGTTTCTATCTCGTGGTGGCATAGATGTGTACTTTCCCGATGACATCAGAACACGCTTTAGTGATGTTTGGGGTCAAGACCATGTCCTCGCTCGAATAAGAGAGAATCTCATGTTCCTGGAAAGACCAGAGGAAATTGAGAAGTTCGGCGGATATGTTCCTGGGGGAATCCTGTTGTGGGGCCCACCTGGCACCGGAAAAACTTTGATGGCAGAAGCAATGGCTGGCGAAACTGGCAAACCGTTTGTGTTCGTGGATCCAGGCGCTTTCAATAATATGTTTTTTGGCGTTGGAATTCTGAAAGTGAAGTTTCTCTTTCGCAAACTACGCAAGCTCGCACTGCGCTATGGGGGCGTTGT
>JBIJBY010000050.1:0-8970 GCA_044344975.1 Candidatus Nanopelagicaceae bacterium
CTTTTTCGGAAAGTCTTTTATTTGCTAAATATAAATTATCTAAGTTACTCCGAATATTTGATGTATTCATAGTGTCCAGAGTCTATCTAGAGTGGATCTAGAGTTGTGCACCAATGGTCTTAATGAGCGCTTCCCATGCATCGTTAAATTTCGCGATTCCGTCGCGCTCCAGTTCATCGACCACTGCATCGTAGGAAATACCTAATTCGGCAAGTTCAGAAAAAACTTGTTTAGCTGGACCGTAACTTCCTGAGATTGAATCACGAATATCACCAGTGAAATCACGCGCTGCATGAATGGTTCCTTCTGGCATTGTGTTAACTGTGTCCGGGGCGAGAAGTTCGACGACATATTTCGCTGGGTCATACGCTTTATCTTTTACTCCAGTGGAGGCCCAAAGCGGACGCTGCGTGGCTCCACCGGCTGCAGCAATTCGCTGCCATCGAGTGGTTGCTGTGATCTCCTCAAAGATCTGATAAGCAAGGCGAGCATTAGCTACGGCAGCTGCGCCACGCAACTTCATTGCTTCTGAATTTGCTAACCCATCTAGGAGGGGATCTATTGCTGAATCCACTCTACTGACGAAGAAGGATGCAACAGATTGAATGCCGGCCAGCGATTGACCATCAGCCATTCGCGCCTCGAGACCATCAAGATAGGCCAAGAGAACTTCGCGATAGCGTTCGAGCGAGAAAATCAATGTGACATTAATTGAAATTCCCTCACGGATTAGCGCAGTTATCGCGGGAAGTCCGGCTTTTGTCGCCGGAACTTTAATAAAGAGGTTTTTTCGGTCAACTTCACTCCACAGTTCTTTGGCTTGCTTAATCGTGGCGAACTCTTCGTGGGCCAATCGAGGATCAACTTCAATGCTCACCCTGCCATCGACCCCAGATGTACTCTCATAGATTTCTTGTAGCTGGTCACAGGCAATCCGAACATCTTCAGTTGTTATCAAACGAATAGCTTCGTCGGCGCTCTTGCCGCGCAGCGCTGAAATGGCATCTCGGTAGGTTTCAGCGTCTTTCAGAGCGTTTGCAAAGATAGCTGGGTTCGTTGTTACACCAACTACGTGTGAAGTTCTCGTTAAATGAAGGAGAGATTTCTCGGGATTACCCGAGTTGCTGGCCAATCTCGAACGAGAGAGATCGTCGAGCCAAATCGAGGTTCCTACCTTTGATATCTGCGCGAGAGAGTTACTCAACTGGATCAACTCTCGTCTTCAATTAGACCGGGATGCATTACTTTGAACTGCTGCTAATGAACTCTTCATTCGCGCGAGAATATTCTCTGGGGTGTATCCAAAGGCCGAGAAAAGCTCGGGACCTGAAGCTGATGCTCCGAAATGTTCAAGAGAGAGAATTTCGCCAGCCGCACCAACATATTCGCGCCAGCCCATTCCCACTCCAGCTTCCACGCTCACGCGGGCCGTGATACTCGGAGGTAGCACGCTCTCGCGGTACGAAACTGTTTGTTCGTTGAACCACTCTAAGCATGGTGCGCTAACCACTCGAAGAGCCAGGCCTTCGTTTTCAGCTAACCTAGCAGCGGCGAGGGCGAGGGCAACTTCAGAGCCAGTTGCGATGATGATGCCAACAGGTGCTTTCGTTGGTTCATGAAGAATGTAGGCGCCCTTTGCCACACCATCAGCGCTAAGCACTTGTGAACGATCGAAGACGGGAAGGTTCTGTCGAGAGAGTAAGAGCGCCGCTGGTTTATTTCGTGACAGTAGCTCACGCCATGCGATAGCGACTTCATTTGCATCGGCTGGTCGGATCACAGAAAGTCCCGGTATTACTCGAAGCGAGGCGATGTGTTCGATTGGTTGATGAGTTGGTCCATCTTCGCCAAGTCCGATCGAATCATGGCTCCAAATAAATGTCACCGGTAAATTCATCAGAGCAGCTAAACGAGCAGTTGGCCTCATATAGTCGCTGAAGACTAAGAATGTTCCGCCAAATATCCGTGTTCCACCATGTAATGCGATGCCGTTCATGAGTGATCCCATCGCATGCTCTCTAATTCCGAAGTGAATGATCCGACCATATGGATTTTCCGGAAGAAAATCTCCGCCACCTTCGATGGTGGTGTTATTACTCTCGGCAAGATCCGCTGAGCCACCCCAGAATTCTGGAAGTAGTTCGCCAATCTTCGCGATAGTGTCACCGGAGGCTTTACGAGTTGAAATTTCTTTCTCAGAGGAAAAGTCAGCGGTTATCTTGCTGAGAATTGCGCCATCGATTACCCGAGATTCCATGCGAGCAAGGATTGATGCGCGATCTGGATGGGCCAGCTGCCAAGCTTTAAATTGGATATCCCAATCGCGACGAAGTTGCCCACCGCGATCACTGACTTTGCGGACATGTGTTAAGACATCATCTGGTAATTGGAAATCCTCTTCCGGGTTCAATCCCAAGGCAACCTTCGTTGCCGCTACCTCATCCTTGCCAAGAGCAGATCCGTGAGATTTTGATGTGCCCTGTAATTTTGGCGCTGGCCATGCAATGACGCTTTTCACACGAATAAGTGTCGGCATATCGTTCTGCGAGCGCGCAGACTCAAGCGCAATGTGCAGCGCTCCAATATCCAAGCTGCCATCAGGTGCAGTGCCCACATTCAAAACATTCCATCCATATGCGCGATAACGCGCATCAACATCTTCTCTAAAGGCTAAAGAGATATCTCCCTCAATTGTTATGTCATTGTCGTCATAAATGACGACCAAGTTATGAAGCTTCTGCACTCCCGCCAATGAGGAGGCTTCTGCGCTGACACCTTCTTGCAAATCACCATCAGAGGCGAGAACGTAGATGTAATGATCGAAGATGCTCTTGTTTATTGGTGCATCCGGATCTAGCAATCCGCGTTCAAATCGCGCTGCCATGGCCATGCCAACGCCATTGGCAATACCTTGACCGAGCGGTCCGGTAGTTGTTTCTACTCCCGCTGTATGTCCATACTCGGGATGACCGGGAGTTTTTGAACCCATTTTGCGAAAGTTCTTTAGATCATCAAGAGTTAATCCATACCCTGAATAGAGTAATTGGGTATATAAAGTTAAGGAGGAGTGGCCGCACGAGAGAATAAATCGATCTCTACCCACCCATGAGGGATCCTGAGGATCATGGCGCATGTGGCGTTGGAAAAGTAAATATGCAGCGGGCGCTAGGGCCATCGCTGTGCCGGGGTGACCATTTCCTGCGCGTTGCACAGCATCTGCGGCGAGCGCGCGGGCGTAAATAATTGCGCGGTCATCTAGCGCTGACCATTGGGGAACGCTAGCTCCCGAGGATTGCAAGTGGGATTGAGTATCTACCGATTTGGACACATCGCGACCCTATCCAAATCACTTCCGCGGACGGGGGAGCAACTCGCCAGTTGCGTGGGATTGGTGAGTTAGCGCGATTGCTGCTTACCCTTACTGAAGGCTGACACGCGAATGCCATGGCGGACCAATGCGCTCCAGAGAATGACGACTCCCAGCAAGTGCGCCATCACTAATAGTTCAGGTACGCCATTGAAGTACTGGATATATCCAATTGCGCCCTGAGCCAAGGTGATGAGCAGAAGCTTTCGCCCCTCGCGGTTTCGAGCCCCCTTAATCGCCCCCTCTGGAACGACAGGAGCAAAATGGAGTAGCAAGAGGTATCCAACGAGAAGGCCGACAAAGGCGATGACCGCATCGGCGTGGAGCCATGCCACTGTTCGAATGTCGAAGCCAAAGCGAGGCGATGCCAAATCGCCGGCATGTGGCCCGCTACCGGTGACCACAATTCCCAAGAGAATGACCAGAACCCCCAGCAGAAGAAGTCCGCGGACGAGGTTGCGAGCAACTGGCGCCACCTCACTTCGCGTTGGGTAACCCTTTGCTCGCTCTACTAAAGCGACAGCTCCACCAATGAGCGCTATTGAGAGGATGAAGTGTGCGCCAACAGCGGCTGGATGGAGTTTGGTGAGTACGGTAATTCCACCAACCACTCCCTGGCCAAGAATTCCTAATACCTGAAGGAGGGCAAGCGTTCGTAACTCTTTTCGCCTAGTGCGGAGAACGGCGATGACAACCGCGAGAGCAATCGCGAGCAAGACAAAGGTGAGTAGACGGTTAGCAAATTCAATCCAAATGTTCAGTGGATCTTCCGCCTGATGCGGAGAGGGCAGGAACGAGCCAGGAGCGCACTCTGGCCAAGTAGGACAACCGAGCCCCGACTTGGTTAATCGAACGGCGCCTCCAGTTAAGACAATGGCAGCTTGTGCGACCAAAAGAGCGCGCACCAGGAAAATGAGGAGTTTGCCAGCCATAACAGAGGAGCCTAGTCGAGCGCGCTCGCCGAAAGCGCCTTGAAAGTGGCGGCGCCTAGCGAATTACGACACAATATCGTTGTGAAATTAGCTACTGTCGAAACCAAGACCCGCGAGGTGATCGCCCGCTCAATTCTGGAGAATGGGCCCTCCACTGCCTTGGTCTTAGCAGAGCGATTAGGTATCACTCCTGCCGGGATTCGCCGCCATCTCGATGCCTTGCTTGACGAGGGGGTAATTGAGGCGCGTGAACCCCGAATGAGTGTAAATGTCGGCAGAGGTCGCCCCTCTAAAGTCTTTGTGATGACAGATTCGGGGCGAACATCTTTCGAGCACTCCTACGACGATCTTGCGATCTCTGCACTTCGGTTTATTGCTCAAGGTGAAGCAACTAACAGCGCACCACAAAGTGTCAGCGCTTTTGCGCGTTCGCGAGCAGATGAGATGGAGCGTAAGTTCCGTGCTCAAGCTAAAGTTGAAAAGAGAGAAGTGACTGCCGATGCGCTCGCCGATTTTTTGACCAGCGAGGGATATGCAGCAAATGTGCATAATGTTTCAATCGGCATCGAACTTTGTCAGCATCACTGTCCGATTGCGCACGTAGCAGCTGAGTTTCCGCAGTTGTGCGAGATGGAAACGGAAGTTTTCGCCAAGATTCTTGGCACCCACGTTCAACGTTTAGCAACCATTGCCCATGGTGATGGTGTCTGCACCACTGTAATACCGAATATAAATAACCAAGATAAAAGTAATAAAACCAATAAAACTAGAGGGGTAACCGCATGAGCGCGACCACACATCCAGAGCTAGAGGGCATCGGTAAGTATCAGTACGGTTGGTCTGATGCCAATGACGTCGGGGCAAACTCTCGCCGAGGTCTCAATGAAGATGTGGTTCGCGACATCTCCTCTAAAAAGAGTGAGCCGGAATGGATGCTCAATCTGCGATTAAAGGGCCTTTCGCTCTTTGGTAAGAAGCCAATGCCCGAATGGGGATCAGATCTCTCCGGAATTAAATTTGATGACATTAAATATTTTGTTCGTTCCACTGAGAAGCAGGCGACTTCGTGGGAAGAGTTACCTGATGACATTAAAAACACCTACGATCGATTAGGAATTCCTGAGGCTGAGAAGAATCGTTTGATTGCCGGCGTTGCTGCACAATACGAATCAGAAGTTGTTTATCACTCGATTCGTGAGGATCTTGAAGCGCAGGGCGTGCTTTTCTTAGATACCGACACTGCTTTGCGCGAGCACGAAGATGTTTTCAAAGAGTATTTCGGAACGGTAATCCCAGTAGGCGATAATAAATTCGCTGCCTTGAATACCGCTGTATGGTCTGGCGGATCCTTCGTTTATGTACCAAAAGGTGTCCACGTAGAGATTCCTTTGCAGGCTTACTTCCGAATTAACACAGAGAACATGGGTCAGTTTGAGCGGACGCTCATCATCGCTGATGAGGATTCCTACGTGCACTATGTCGAAGGATGCACCGCCCCTATCTATTCATCTGACTCGCTTCACTCGGCGGTTGTTGAGATTATTGTGAAGAAAAATGCACGCGTTCGATATACAACAATTCAAAATTGGTCAAACAATGTTTATAACCTCGTCACAAAGCGTGCAGTGTGCCAAGAGGGTGCAACGATGGAGTGGATCGACGGAAACATCGGTTCAAAAGTGACCATGAAATACCCTGCCGTCTTTCTTATGGGTGCGCACTCGAAGGGGGAGACGCTCTCAATCGCTTTTGCTGGCGAGGGGCAACATCAGGATGCTGGAGCGAAGATGGTTCATGCCGCTCCATATACGTCATCAACAATTATCAGTAAATCAGTTGCTCGTGGCGGTGGCCGAACCTCTTATCGAGGTCTCGTGAAAGTTGAAGAGGGCGCGCATCATTCAAAGAGCACAGTCAAATGCGATGCGCTTTTGGTCGACACTATCTCGCGCTCTGATACCTATCCATATGTGGATGTTCGTGAAGATGATGTTCAGATGGGACATGAAGCGACAGTCTCAAAAATTAGCGATGACCAACTCTTTTATCTCATGTCGCGAGGTCTCTCAGAAGATGAAGCGATGGCGATGATCGTGCGCGGTTTTGTCGAGCCAATCGCTCGCGAACTTCCAATGGAGTACGCGCTAGAACTCAATCGCCTTATCGAACTGCAGATGGAAGGAGCGGTCGGCTAATGACTACTGCACAAGTAGCAACGCCATCGCTTCCCTCCGGTCGCGAAGAGGCGTGGCGATTTACTCCATTGGCGCGGATTATGGACGTGCTCGATGGAAGTATCGAATCCGGCAAGAGTCTGGTCGCAAACCTCTCAGCGCCTGAAGGAGTACAAATCTCCGCTAAAACGGGGAGCGCACCACTGTTAGATCCCCAGGATTTTGCTGCCGCCTTGGTAATTTCAAAGGCAAGTGAAGTTCTTGTTATCGAAATTCCTGCCGAGCTGGAAGTGAACGAACCAATTCTGTTGGATCGAGCCGGTGCTTCGCTCTCTCAGGCAAATTTCGAACGAATTTTAATTAAGGCTGGCCGTCATTCCAAGGCGACAGTAATTGTGCACAACTCAGGATCGGCAATTCTCTCGGAAGATGTCGAAATTGAATTAGGTGATGGCGCACATCTAACTTTCACCTCCCTTCAAGAGTGGGAGAACGACGCAACACACCTGGGTCGACATCAGGCTCTGATAGGCAAGGATGCAAAGCTCACACTCATTGAAGTCACGCTCGGTGGTGCAACAGTTCGTCTCCTGCCACGCGTGAACTTCTTGGCAACTGGAGGAGAAGTAGATGCCTACGGCCTCTACTTTGCAACTAGCGGCCAACATTTAGAGCATCGTGTTCATGTTGAACACGACAAGCCCCATTGCCGCTCTCGAGTTACCTACAAGGGCGCGCTCTTAGGCGAGTCTGCCCGCACCGTTTGGTTTGGCGATGTAGCAATTCGACCGACAGCAATTGGCACCGATACCTACGAACTAAATCGAAACCTTCTGCTCTCTGATGGTGCGCGAGCAGATTCTGTCCCGAATCTAGAAATTGAAACTGGCGAGATTGTTGGAGCCGGACATGCCAGTGCTACAGGGCGATTTGACGATGATCAATTGTTCTATCTCATGTCACGTGGCATTCCTTCCACGGAAGCCCGACGTCTTGTCTTACGAGGTTTCTTCGCTGAACTTCTTCGAAATATCAAAGTAGAGACCATCGAAGAGAGATTGATGGCTCGAATAGATCGTGAGCTCGAACAGGTGAATGTGTGATGAGTACTATTTCAAAGAGCGAATTAACTCCCGGAGTACCAAAACTAGTGATGGTCGATGGCGTTCCTGTCTGTGTCGCGTTATTTGAAGATCAGGTTTATGCAATCGGCGATACCTGCACCCATTCAGATGCATCACTTAGTGAGGGCGAGATGAATGGGCCCCTCATTGAATGTTGGCTACACGGGGCTGAGTTCGATATCCGAACCGGCGCCGTAGCTACTCCACCTGCAACTGCGCCAGCGACAAAATTTCATGTCACTATCGATGGTGAAAAGATCACCATTTCAAAGAACTAACCAGAACTAACCAGAACTAGCCAGACGAGAGAGCGAGAAGAGAGCAATGTCAGTATTAGAGATTAAGAATCTTCAAGTATCAGTGGATACAGAGAGCGGTGCGCGCGAAATCCTCAAAGGCGTTGACATCACTATCAAGGGCGGCGAAACCCACGCAATCATGGGACCAAATGGTTCCGGTAAATCCACTCTTGCATATTCAATTGCTGGACACCCTAAATATTCGATTACTGGAGGGAGCGTCACGCTCGATGGCGTTGATGTTCTCGAGATGAGCGTTGACGAGCGCGCACAAGCAGGTCTCTTTCTCGCGATGCAGTATCCAGTTGAAGTTCCGGGAGTCTCAGTCTCCAACTTCCTTCGCACGGCGGCCACTGCGATTCGCGGCGAGGCTCCAAAGGTGCGCACTTGGGTGGGCGAAGTTAAAGATGCGATGAGCGCTCTTGGAATGGACCCATCCTTCTCCGAGCGAAATGTGAATGAAGGCTTCTCTGGAGGCGAAAAGAAGCGCCATGAGATCCTACAAATGGAGTTATTGAAACCCAAGATCGCAATTCTCGATGAAACGGATTCAGGGCTCGACGTTGATGCCCTTCGGATTGTTTCTGAAGGTGTTAACCGAATTAAATCTAAGAGTGACGTTGGAATTATGCTCATCACTCACTACACAAGAATTCTTCGATACATCAAGCCAGATTTTGTACACGTATTTGCCGGCGGCAAAATTGTGGAACAGGGCGGCGCGGAACTTGCAGATCGCCTAGAGGCGCAAGGTTATGCGGAGTACACGCGTAGCTAATGTCTTCCTTTGATGTCACCACGTTGCGAGAGGATTTCCCTATCCTCTCACGGCTGGTGCGCAACGGTAAGAAATTAATTTATTTAGATAGTGGTGCTACTTCACAGAAACCTCGAATAGTGATTGATGCGGAACGAGAATTTTATTTTCATCACAATTCAGCGGTGCACCGCGGCGCACACCTTCTTGCCGAAGAAGCTACCGATGCCTTTGAAGGCGCCCGCTCCAAAGTTGCGAACTTCCTCAACGTGGACACAGAAGAAATTATCTTTACTAAGAGCGCAACAGAATCGATA
>JBIJBY010000052.1:0-8739 GCA_044344975.1 Candidatus Nanopelagicaceae bacterium
TGAAGCCGGAGCAGAGTTAAAGGTTGGCGCAGGGGAGGTATTTAATGTTCCACACTATCCAAGCCCTACATATCGTTTTGAAGTAGATCAGGTGGGTCGTTGGCCAGAGATTCGCACAGCTGCAGGTGGGGTCGAAGATCTGCGCACACTTCCAGCAAATGATGGTAGCGATGGACATGTAATTCTTGGCCCGATGACAAAATCAGAAGTGTCGCTACTTAACAAGAGGGTCGGACTCGAGGCTCGGATGAGCTGGGGCAAAGAGAGCTATCCATACTGCTGGATCTGGATGGTCTGGGGCGGAATAAAACAGTATCCACTTTGGGGCGCACACCGACTCGTGACAATTGAGCCCTTCTCCTCACCTGTGATTTCCTTAACCGAGGCGATTGCAAATGGCACAGCTTTAGTAGCTAAACCTCGGGGTATCGTCTCCTCGTGGGTGGAATTGACCGTTCTAGAAATCTGATGGGGAGCTCTCTGTGAAGATAACAAAGATATCAACGACTGTTGTAAATGCAGCCCTTCGTAACTGGGTAATAGTTCGCGTTGATACCGATGAGCCAGGGTTGTACGGACTTGGCGAGGCGACCGTTGAATTTCAGACCGAAGCTGTAGTCGGAGCTGTTAAATCAGTTGCACCATTGATTATTGGCCGCGATCCATTGGAGATCGAACGGAACTGGCAGATTGTTTATCGCCATCCCTTCTTCAAAGGTGGCGTCGTTTCGATGTCTGCTCTTAGTGGAATAGACCAAGCCCTCTGGGATATTCACTCGAAGAATATGGGAGTACCACTGTGGCGAGCGCTAGGTGGCTTGGCACGTGATCGCGTTCGACTATACGACCATCTTGGCGGCGGAAATTCTGAAGCGGTGTATGACTCTGACACTGCTAAATCATTTGCAGAGAAAATGCACGAGAGTAAAGAGCTTGGGTTCACTGCGGTAAAAATTCTCGCAGTGCCACAGGCAGCTCCACTAGAGGGCGCAAAGAAGTTAAAGCATGCTGATACTTTGATGCGCGCCGCACGTGAAGCCGGTGGAGACGATATCGACATTATGGTCGACTTCCATGGTCGTACTTCTGCTGCGATGGCGATTCAATTTGCAGAAGTACTAGCCCCATATCGACCATTCTTTCTCGAAGAAGTTGTCCAACCAGAACAATACGAAGCGATGAAACGAGTGAAAGAGAAAGTCTCCATCCCGCTGGCTGCAGGCGAGCGCCTTTACACTCAGCAAGATTTCTTGCCATTCCTTAAGTCTGGTGTATTCGAGGTAGCGCAACCTGATGTATGTCATGCCGGTGGAATCACAGGTCTCCGTAAAATTGCCGCGCTCTGCGATGCATTTGGAGTTGTAATGGCGCCACATAATCCACTTGGCCCAATTGCAACAATGGTCAACGTCCATCTTGGTTTAGTGACGCCTAATTTCCTTATCCAAGAGGTAATGCGCGCCGATGTGCCATGGCGCAAGGAAGTAGTTGAAGGAACACCAGATATCGTTGATGGACATATTCTTCCGCCAACCACGGCAGGCATTGGTGCGACAATTAACGACGCTGCGGCGGCAAAGCATCCATTTAAACAAGATGCTCCAACACAGTGGTTCCATAGCGATGGGTCAGTCGCGGATTGGTGATCTTTCCTGTTCCGGGCCGTTGATTTTCCACATTACGTAACAGGCAACGGCAAATGGAATGAGCGCGGCATAACCAACAACATAACCAAAGTTGTCAAAGACGATTGCCAGAATAAATGGGGCAAAACCAAACGAGAATGAAGTGCCCATCATGTATCGAGAAATTCGGTGATCGGCATGGTCAAAGCCTTCAGAGACGCGGAACGCGCCTAGAGCAAAGAGTGGGGAGATGCCAAAGGCTGCAATAGTTAGACCGAGCATCGTAAGCAATGGATCTGTCACGATACAAATAATGAAGGCCCCTGTAATGATGGCACTCACGGCAAATCGAATGACTAATTTATTTGGAGGCTGGAAGTAGGCAAACGATAATCGTCCAATAGCAATACCGTAACTAAGGATTGCAGAGCCAAGTGCACCCAAAGCTACAGGGGCATCCCGACTTACTAATAAATCAAGCGCCCAAAAACCAACACCTATCTCGAGAATGCAATTAATAATTCCATAGGAGAGAATTTTTGCATCATCTTTATTCTTTCCTTCATCTGAAATTTCTTGGCGAGCCTTCTCGGGCGCAATGAATTTGACGCGCCAAATGTTCATAAGGGAGATGGGTGTAAGCACAATCGCGCCAACAATTATTGGCAAGCGCCAACCTTGGTCAGCTTGCAACGATGCGCTAATCAATAAAATCGCAGTGGCTCCAACGACTGCTTGAATACCTGTTTGAATCATCATTCGACGCATCGATGGCGCACTATCGTGAGAAATTTGCGCAAGACTAATTGCGTTAACGATTGTTTGAGAGAAAGCTGCGACTCCAATAGCGGGAACGGTAATAAAAATAGTGGGAGCAGTAACGAGAGATATCACGCCAATAAACATCAATAACAACATGGTTCGCATAACCCATTCGCGACCAAATCTGTTGATCAGGGGCACCGCCAGGCGCGCACCCAGAGCAGCGCTAATTCCAACGGCAATGTTATGTGTCCCAGCTAAGGTGCGGCTAATTCCAAGATCTAATCGAAGAAGTGGAATTGCAGCGCCAGCAGACCAGAGTAGGTAGGAGCCAATAGCTGCCATTATTAAGAGGGAGCGGAAGTTGTCTGACTCTCTCTTCATGCTTGCTACTTTATTACTATAGTGATTTGAACTCCTAGAATATTTTGGGCAATCCGCGAGACATTCTCAATTCTTTCTGGTTTTCGCATCGCGGAATAGTTATGTTCAGTGGCGAACTTTTCAGAATCAAGGAAATCAAGCGTAAGCACTCCATCGGAAAAATCTGCCAAGCGTGCATCGAAGAACGCTAACCAGAGAATTCGATCTACCCGAAGTAGCTCATCAAGGATTTCGTTCCAACGCTCCTTGATGCCATCTAAAGTTAAAGGATTGGTCACGCTAAGAAGGAGTAAATGATTGCGACGGCAGAGAGAGCAAGGGTCAGAAGAAATCCAGGACCTTTGACAATCTTGCTCTGAATCGGCTTGATAAGCGTTGCAATAAGAATTAAGGCTCCGACAATGATTGCAAAGCCTCCGGCGCTGAAATCAATGTAGCGCCAATTAATCAAACCAACGGCCAGAGAGGTGTATGCAATGAGTCGGATGTTCGTCATGTCAGCAATTTACCAAATTGTCCATCCGCCATCTACTACCAATGCTTGACCAGTGATGAACGACGATCCTGGAGCTGCCAAGAAGAGAAGTGCGGTGCGCAATTCTCGATCGGTACCAATTCGCCCCATCGGCGTTGCATCAGAGACGGCATCAAGAAGTGGGCCAGGGGAGAAGTACTGTCGATTTACGGGGCTATCAAAGCTACCTGGACATAGCGCGTTGACTGTCACGCCAGATTTGGCTACCTGAGCGGCGAGAAATTTAGTTAAACCAATGAGGGCATGTTTGCTGGTGAAATACGAGGGCATGTGAACGCCAAGTCCTGGATAGCGCTTTTCATCTCCGGCGACCACGCCATATATCGAGGAGATATTGATTATTCGCCCCCAGTTATTCTCAATCATTTTTGGTAACAGCAATTGTGAGAGCCAGAAGGGCGCTTCAACGTTCAGAGTCATGATTCGCTTCCAGTCGAGCGACTGCTCTTCCCACCAAGGGGCGCGATGGGCCAATCCAGAGCTATTTACGAGAATATCTATCTGGCCTACTCGGCTGGCTAAAGATTTCACATCTTCGTAATTGGTGACATCACATCTCTCTGCAGAGATCTTTGGATATTTGCCACGCAACTCTGCTACGACGGTGTCGAGAAATTCTTTCCTGCGACTGGCGATCACTACCTCTGCTCCTGCATCTAGAAGAGCTTCCGTAAATTGTCTACCGAGGCCATCGCCACCGCCAGTGACGAGGGCTCTTTTTCCAGTTAGGTCAAAGTCAGAGAGATCAACGTGGTGAGCCATACCTGTGAAGGTATCAGGTTCGATGGTTAAGCAGAAGTACCAGAGTTATTCCCTGGCCTTGGCGCCGGCTTAACTTTTTTGCCATCTCTATCTTGTTTATCACGAGGGTTTGGCTGAGGTTGACCAGGTTGACCAGGTTGAATCTGACGCTTGCCATTTTTACTCAATGATGGGTCAAGCGGTCTAATTGGTTCAATTGGACGTGGCGCAATTCTTGGTCGCGCTGGCGGAGTTGGTGGCTCACCTAGGGCCTCTAGCGCTACTTGTCGCGCTGTAGTTGCAGCAAGAGTTGCCGCGCCGAGCGCATTGCGGGCCGCTACTTTTGCCTCAGTACTCTTTGCTGCCGCAAAAGCAGTTCTGAAGTCAACGCGAGCTTTATTGATTTCTTTTTTGAAATTGTTATCTATTTCTTCAATGAAAGCTCGGTTCTTCTCATCCCAAGCATCGCGAGCAACTTTAAACTTATCCATCTCAATCCGGAAAGCATCTTCCGCGCTCTTTCGAAGCGCGTTCCATTTTTCGAGCGCAATTTTGTACTCTTCTAATTTAACTCTGTAGGAATCGAGTTGTTGCTGATAGCTCTGAGGTGAGGGCGAAGGGGATGCGGTTGGGTTTGGCGATTGAGGTGCGTTCGATGTTTCATCAGCGCGCGCACCAGTTGGTGCAAGCGCCGCACCCACAAGAGTGAGGGTCAGCGAGAGCGAGAGCGAAGCGGTGAGCGCTCGTACTAATTTCATTAAGAACCGAACCTTTCCTCAAGGAGATACCCCAATGGTCGACTGAGAGTATGTGAAGATTCTGTGAAATCCGTAGCGAGAACTTTGGAGTTTGCCCGAGGTGGCCCCAGCCACTCCCCAGGGGAGGGCTCAGCGAGTAGCCTTTCCAAAGCGGTACAAGGGCCAGGCTGGATTGGCCAGATAGAGAGGTTGCTCTAGTGAATGCGACAGGTCCCAAGGCGCACATCCTCGTTGTCGATGATGAAGAAGGGGTACGAGAGCTGCTGGGCGATGCCTTACGGGTAGCTGGCTACTCAGTCTCTGCCGCCTCTGAAGGGATGTCCGCACTTACCGCCCTCCGGAGCGCCGCTGCCGATCTACTGATTATTGATATCAACATGCCGGTCATGGATGGCTTTGAGTTGTTAGAGCAACTTCGAAAGAAAGGCGACTACACGCCAGCCCTCATGCTCAGCGCTCGCGGTGAGAAAGCTGATGTGACTCGTGGACTTCGTTTGGGCGCCGATGATTATGTTACTAAGCCCTTTGGATTAGAGGAGTTACTACTTCGAGTTGGCGCAATCCTGCGTCGCACCAAAGCTGCAATAGTCGAGAACAGCGTGTTGCGTTGTGGTGCACTCGCTCTCGACGAAGATCAACATAAGGTTTTTTACGCTGATGATGAGATTGAACTTTCGCCAACAGAATTTAAACTCTTACAAGAACTGATGCGTAGCAAAGGGCGAGTTCTGACAAAGTCTGCGCTGCTGCGGGATGTGTGGGAGATAGATTTCGAGACTGAAACAAGCGTTCTTGATACTTATATTTCCTACTTGCGCAAAAAGTTAAATCGAGATGGCCTGGAGTTTATTCGAACCGTGCGCGGAGTTGGTTTTCAAATCGTGGAACCTGCGTGAGATTACAGACTCGATTTGCTCTAATCGCTGGTGCAATAACTACTTTAGTGTCGTTGTTAATTGGCTACTTTGCCATAGCTACCGCATTCAACTCTGAGATTCTTCGAGTTGACGACTTAATTTCAAATGTTTCTATCCAATTAGATCCGCAAGACCCATTATCGAGTGCGGTTTTCTTAGCTGACGAGAGTGATTCTGAGCTACTTGTAGCGCTCTTAGATAGCTCTGAGGAACTCGTTACAGTCCGCACTTCGGCTGAGGGCGAGAGTCTTGAACTCTCTGCGTCAGAAGTGAAAGAAGCGATTGATAAGTTGGAAACAATTGGGAACGACGAGAAATATCGAGTCGAGACTATCGAGCTACCTCGGGGCTCATATCTAATTTTGGCTCACCCTATTGATGATATCTATGACAATCGCCTGAATAATATTGAACGGTTAGCTCTCTTTTTAGCGGCGGCGCTTCTGCTGGCATTCGTTGCCACGCGATTAATGATCCGACCTGACATGAAAAAGATTGAGCGACTTGCAAACCGTGCACGTGAGATCGCAAACGGCCGAACGTGGGAGATTGAAGTTTCTGAAGGTGGAAATTCTGAAGTGAGCGATTTGAGCAAGGCGCTCAACCAAATGGTCGGCTATCTGCAGAACGCCCTCGAAGGAGAACGGCGCAATAGTCAGAAAATGCAGGAATTCATTGGCGATGCCTCACATGAACTTCGTACGCCACTCACCGTGATTAAAGGTTATGTTGAATTGTTAGAACGCTCGGAGCAGTTAGATGGAGAGGGTAAGCAGCGCGCCATAAATCGTCTAACTCATGAGATAACTCGAATGGAGCGATTGATCTCTGACCTATTGCTCTTAGCTGAAATCGGAGAGCGACAGAGCGCACTTGATGATGCAGTGAACATTTCAGACTTGCTCAGAATTCAGTTAACCGATTTAAAGCTTCTTGAACCAAAGCGTGAAATCGAAGACTCTATTCCCCCAGAAGTATTTATCATCGGACATCTACCGCATATGCAACAACTGCTTGCAAATATATTTTCAAATATTAGGCGCCATACTCCGAATGATTCTCCTTTGTACGTACAACTTGACTATGTGAGTGAAGGGGTTCGGATTCGTATCGGTGATGGTGGTTCAGGGCTACCAGATGAGGCTTACCGCAAAGGGGTGCAGCAGTTTCAAAGGTTCGATAGCTCGCGCTCTCGTGAAAGTGGCGGTTCCGGTCTCGGTATGAGCATCATGAGCGCTATTGTCGCTGAACACCATGGCGCTATGGAGTTTCGAAAGAGCCGTCTTGGTGGCTTAGAGATCGATATTTTCTTTCCACTAAAAGAAATCTAAAAGAAGTCTCACCGCTTTCATTACTGTGGAGGTGCGCTATGTTCTATTGCGCTTCGATCTTCTTCTTCAGAAGTTATTCGATTTGCCGGCGCCAAAACTTTCCTTCCAAAAAAGAGAACCAAGAGACCTAATGAAACGGAGATAGTTGTCGCCAAGAGAGTGATACGTGGTGAAAACTCACTAGCGATCACTCCGCCAAGAGCTGCACCAAGTGCCATGAATGATCCATCTACAGTCCAGATCCACCCCAAAGCGCTGACCGCCGTTCCCTTTGGCCGCACCGCTTCAAGAACCTCCCAGTAGAAGACTTGTACTGCGCCACCAAAGAATCCAATAAAGAGAGCGATTGTTGCCATACTCCAACCGGGGTAGGTCAGCGCAAGTGGGATGGTGGCAATCATCCATAATCCATATGTGCGCAGCAGTCCTTTGAGGGCTGAAGTTTTTCTTGAGATTAATCCTGCGGTTAATCCACCCATTACTGAAGTGAGCGCAAGGCAGGCAAAAATTGGCCCACTCCACCCAGGTATTTTCTCTAATGTTGCATAGGCAGGAATTCCTACATCGAAGGCGCCCCAACCGAAGCCAACGAACATCGCTTCGACCATCAAGAGTTGCATGGCCGGAATCCGCCAAACTGATTTATGGGTATCACTTTTTTTCTCTGGAACCCAGGTAGATGAGATTTTCGTAAATCCTAAGGAGAGTCCACCGACTGCAATAAAGAGTGCGCAGAGGATTAGTGCGCTGCTGGGATAGGGGGAGAGCCCAAGAGTTGATGCCAGGAGTGGGCCAAAGACCCGCGTTGAGTTTATAACTGAGGTATCGAGCGCATAGGCGCCACGAAGTGAGCTCTCTGGGACAGCTATCTTCCACAATGGTCGCACCGAGAGGTTAATAGGTGGTGAGACTAAACCCATCAAGAGCGAGAGTGGCAATATCCACGTTTTACTCGTCGTGAACTCCAAGACAAGTAGGCCAGCAGCATAGAGCGGAACGAGGATTCGGATCGGCCATTTTTGACCCCATCGATCAAGCGCTGCTCCTCGCAGACCAGCGGTAACGGAATTTGCAAAGGTATTAAGTCCAAGCGCTATTCCGGCATAGGCGACCGAGTCGGTCAATCGTTCGACTTTGAAAAATAGCGCAAGCCCGACCATCGAATAGGCCACGCGGGCAGGAAAGGAGGTGATGAGGAGAATCTTGGTATTTCTGATTGCCAATAATTCCCGATATTTCCGCACTTAGGTAAGGTACAGCCATGCTCTCTCGATTGAAACCTTTCACCGTGATAGCGGCCATGCTTCTGGCAATCAGCACCGCATCCAGCGCGCTCGCCGCCATCAATTACACGGTTGAGTTCCGTGATCACTATGGCGTCGCCGGTGGCCTAGAGAATTCATATATATCGAGCGGCGTTCCTGGTTATAACTTCCAAGGAGAGCGCCTATGTACATCACTCTCTGATCCCAACTGTGCCATGACGGCGACAATCTTTGCGGTACTTCCATACTGTCAGAGCGCGGGTGAGGGAAATTGTGTTGAGGCGCTCGCTGTGACCACACCCCGTGTGACGACCGGCGCTGCAACATATCTGCGAACTGTAGGAAATAAAGTCTTTGAAGCTGACCCGGCAAATGGACTTCCTGCGGGTGCAAATTGGTCGCTCTTTGAAGTGCCAGGTCT
>JBIJBY010000053.1:0-8688 GCA_044344975.1 Candidatus Nanopelagicaceae bacterium
GGCTTACCGCACATCAATTACTTACATTGAGAATTTCTGCTCATGCCCCGGTTGATAGCGCCGTACGGTTGACGGTAAAAAATAAATCAGGTTCAGCCTCAGGCTTTGTTAATGCAGTATCTCGTCGGATTAGCGAAAAGAGTATTGAACAATGGATCTCTGAACTTACAATGGAATCTGATGAATGTGAAAGTTTATCCATCCGATTCGCCCATCCACGATGGATCGTGGAAGAGTATTTCCAAAGGTTAGGCAACCTTGAATTAGTTGTAGAAGAGCTAGAGGCTAATAATCGCAACCCTCGAGTATCTGCAGTTATCTATCCGGGCGAAAATTGGTCGGAAGAGAGCCTTGCCGATAGCGAGATGGCGCAGTGGGTCCCAGAAGCTCGGTTACTTCATGGGAATCCAGAGGCGTTGCCTGAGATTAAATCCGGTACAGCTGGGATACAAGATCAGGGCTCTTATCTTGTGGCGCGCGCACTATTTGTAGCCCGTAGTCAATCACCTGGTCTCTGGGTTGATCTCTGTGCAGGACCTGGAGGTAAAGCAGCTCTCTTTGATAGGTGGGCGAAAGAGGGGAAACGAGAATTCCTTGGTTTAGAAATTTCAGAGCATCGTGCGGCTTTGATGAAACGTGTGACCAAATCCATTGTGGTAGCCGACGGGTCGCGACCTCCGATACCTCCAAAAAGTGCCGCTCTCGTACTTCTGGATGCACCCTGCTCAGGCCTGGGGGCGCTCCGGCGACGGCCAGATGCCAGGTTGCGTAAGAAGCAAAGTGATATCGCAGGTTTAGTTGCTCTCCAGCGGACCCTTCTGCAATCAGCGATTGAACTTCTAATTCCTGGGGGAGTTCTAGGTTATGTGACATGCTCACCACTCAAGAGCGAAACGAGTGATAATCGCGAATGGGTGCTCGCTAATTTTGAGGGCATGACCAGCATTAACGCTAGAAAACTATTCCCCAAGGATATGTCTTTACCAGAAAGCGAAGATGTACAACTGTGGCCTGGAGCTCATGGGACGGATGCCATGTACCTTGCCTTATTCCAAAAGAAATTTACTTAAAGCGATAGGATCAAATCGTGGCCATCAGAATCACACCGAGCATCCTGAATGCAGATTTCTCGCAATTGAACGAGGAGATATTAAAAGTCTCATCTGTTTCTGATCTAATTCATCTAGATATTATGGATAATAAATTTGTACCAAACTTTACCTTCGATTTTGATCGCGCGGCCGAGATAATCAATGACTGCCCAATTCCGGTCGACTCCCATCTCATGGTTGTTGAGCCAGAAAAGGCCGCACCAGCATTTGCTGAAATGGGAAGTGCTAGCGTTACTTTTCATTTTGAGGCAGCGCAGAAGCCTCGGCAGATTATCCGAGAGGTAAAGGCTAAAGGGGCTAGAGCTGGAGTCGCACTCAAACCAGGAACAAGCTTTTTCGATATTGAAGAGTATTTAGACGAAATTGATATGGTGTTGGTGATGACGGTAGAGCCAGGTTTTGGCGGGCAGAGTTTCATGAGTGAGATGCTGGAGAAGGTGAAAGAGACGCGAAAAGCTTTAGGAAAGAACGAACGTGGTATTTGGTTGCAAGTTGATGGGGGCATATCCCCAGATACCATTGAGAGCGCTGCGCTAGCTGGCGCCGATACATTTGTCGCTGGTTCAGCGGTATATAAATCAGATAACCCAGCAGAAATGGTCAAGCTATTGCGCAGGCTAGCAACACCTTAATCCGTAGCGTTTATGTAGCGACATCCGGACAGGCCTCTCGGATACGCTTAACCCATGAAGAGTTTCGACGATTTATGGGATGAGATCTCTGAACGGGATTACTCCACAGCGCCGCATGACACCTCCAGCACGGGAAAACTGCTTGATGCGGGGGTTCATGGCATCGGGAAGAAAATTGTCGAAGAGGCAGCTGAGGTCTGGATGGCTGCTGAATATGAGAGCGAAGAGAACTTAGCGAACGAAATCAGTCAATTGCTCTATCACCTCCAAGTGCTCATGTTGGCCCGTGGAATTGATATCGAAGATATCTACGAGAAACTGTAGGAGAATTTCGTGCTAAAAATTGCGCTACCGAACAAAGGTTCACTTGCCGATGATTCCATCAAAATTTTGGCAGATGCGGGATATCGTCAACGTTCAGACTCTCGTGACCTCATTACGATTGATGTAGAGAATGAGATTGAATTTTATTACCTGCGACCGCGTGATATTGCTATCTACGTTTCATCTGGTGAATTAGATTTAGGAATCACAGGAGAAGATTTACTTATCGATTCTGGAGTTAGGGCGAATTCTCTGCTGAAGCTTGGCTATGGCAAATCTACTTTCAGATTCGCATGTCCAGCTAGCCTGGCAGAGGGAGCAACTGAAAGTTCACTCCAGGGTAAGCGAATAGCAACCTCCTATCCAGGAATACTCACTCAAGCTTTGAAACGACTTGGTTTAACAGCGGATATCGTTTCATTGGATGGCGCCGTAGAGAGTTCCATCAAGTTGGGAGTTGCTGACGCTATTGCCGATGTAGTGTCAACTGGAACAACCCTGAAGCAAGCAGGTCTTGCGATTATTGGCGAACCAATTCTTGAGAGCGAGGCTGTATTGATTGGCGCCCATGATCCTTCAGAGGAGGGCGCAAACCTCATACGTCGGTTAACGGGCGTTATCATCGCAAGACAATATGTACTCATGGATTACGACATAAAATCTGACCTGCTTGATAAAGCCTGCTCGATAACCCCTGGTTTTGAATCTCCTACTATTTCGCCGCTACGCGTAGAAGGTTGGTCAGCGGTTCGCGCCATGGTCCCGCGAAAGAGCGCTCAAAAGGTTATGGACGATTTATGGGCTATTGGAGCACGCGGAATTCTCGTGACAGATATTCACGCTTGCCGACTTTAAATTTCGTTGTGAGGAATGCCCAGTAAATAGAGAACTGAATCTAAATATGGAGTGGTCACTGAAGTATCAGCACTTGCTCGAACCACGGGTTTAGCATTAAACGCTATCCCTAAACCAGCAAGAGCGATCATATCCAGATCATTAGCGCCATCACCTATTGCGACGGTATCTACTAAATCTACATCGGCTAACTGTGCAAATTGACGGAGCGCATTTGCTTTCCCGGCGCGATCAACAATTTCGCCCTTAGTTCGACCCGTCAATTTTCCATCAAGAACTTCGAGGTGATTTGCGGCGATGAAATCAATTCCCAACTCTTGAGCGATTGGAGTGATGACCTCTGCAAATCCACCAGATACAATCCCTACCTTGTGGTGTAATTTTTTCAAAGTTCGAATAAGGGTACGCGCGCCAGGGGTGAGGGTGATTTCTTGACGGACCTGATCGATAATTGTCATAGGAAGTCCAGCTAGTAGCTCAACTCTTTCGGTGAGAGCTTGCGCAAAATCAATTTCGCCATTCATGGCACGATCGGTGATGTCTTTCACCTGTGTGCCAACACCTGCATGATTAGCAAGAAGTTCGATCACCTCCTGTTGAATAAGTGTTGAATCTACATCCAAGACGACAAGTTTCTTCGCTCGACGATGTAAACCACCTGCCTGAACGCCTATATCCACCTCTGTTGCATTTGCCACAGCTGCCAGAGAAGTTTTGATGGCATCGACAGCTACGTGAGAGACCAAAAGTTCTATTGCGGTAACGGGGTAATGCGCAATTCTAAATATCCGCTCGATATTGCCTCCTGCCGCACTAACTATTGCAGCAACCTGGCTGAGCGGTCCGGCTGTTAATTCACGTCCCATGATGGTTATGTGAACAGCCGATTCAGAGATGTTGCTCTCGATCCCATGGTGATCAGCCTCTTGAGCGCTCAGTTCAAGATTATTGCTCTGCGCGTAGCTACTCAAAGATGAGAGAACGCGCTCACGTTCTTGGGGTGAGATTTCTAAAGCTAAGGTCAGAATCAGGTGGCCATGGATAACAACCTGTTCCATATCTGAGATGGCATGGCTAATGGCCGAGGAGTGGATTTCCTCGAGGAGAGCCTGGGTAATGCCAGGGCGATCCATTCCGCTAAGAATCACCACTGTGCTCATGCGAGAAGATTATCTCTCGGCACGGTGGCCATGTGTGAGGTTGGAGCGCGAGCTGGTGCGGTAAGTTCTCCATCTGTGTCAGTGCTCAAACTCTCCCAAGTAACCCTCCGTAGGGGGCAGAAGGAAATTCTCCATCCCATTAACTGGCAGGTGGAGGCGGGCGAGCGCTGG
This sequence comes from Candidatus Nanopelagicaceae bacterium, assembly GCA_044344975.1. Lineage (GTDB taxonomy): Bacteria > Actinomycetota > Actinomycetes > Nanopelagicales > Nanopelagicaceae > IMCC26077. Next base: position 4,255 of record JBIJBY010000053.1, read on the forward strand.
GTAATTCTCGGCCCAAATGGGGCGGGAAAGACCACTCTGATTCAGATTGCCGCTACTTTGATGCATCCGACAACCGGTAACGCAGAGATCCTCGATGAGCAATTAGGAAAAGTTGATATCTTCGAATTGCGTCCTCGAATAGGTGTTGCCAGCGCTGCGCTCTCGGATCGAATCCCTCCTGACGAGCGAGCGGTAGATGTTGTCATGACTGCCGCATACGCGGTGACAGGTCGGTGGCGTGAACTCTATGACCTGTGGGATGAATCACGAGCTCTCGCGCTTCTTGATCAATTCGGTGTGGGGGATAGAAGAGAGCAACTTTTTTACACAATGAGCGAAGGAGAGCGGAAGCGGGTGCAGATAGCCCGAGCTCTGATGCCAGATCCTGAGCTCCTTATCTTGGATGAACCAGCAGCTGGTCTTGATTTAGGTGCACGTGAGGATCTTGTTCGAAGATTATCGGCATTAGCCCTCGATCCGACTTCACCAACGAGCATCTTGGTCACTCATCATGTCGAAGAAATTCCTTTTGGTACCACTCACGTACTACTAATCCGCGAAGGTCAGCTCGTGGCTGCTGGCCCCATTATGAGCACGCTCACTCCTGATACGCTCTCGGCAACTTTCAATATTCCGATTTCGTTGGCATACGATGGACAACGTTGGTTTGCTAGGGCTTAATTGTTCAGAACGGTCGGTCCATGGATAGCAGTTGGAGCTCCGTTTTAGAGCCGCACGCGAACCAAATATCTATTCTTTTAAATGAATTAGAAGGCGATCTCTCAAATCAATATCTCCCTTTGCGGGAGCACATTTTTCGCGCATTAAACCTCCCTAGAGATAAGGTGAAGACAATCATCATCGGTCAAGATCCATACCCAACTCTCGGCATGGCTGAAGGATTAGCATTTTCCGTTCCTGGCACAATTGCGATAGGCAAGATTCCACCATCACTTCGCAACATTTTTACCGAATATCGAAGTGATCTTGGATATGGTCAACCAAAAACAGGTCATCTTGGTGGGTGGGTGGAAAGCGGAGTTCTCTTACTCAATCGAATTCTTACCGTTTCTCCTGGAAAACCGCTCTCCCATAAAGGAAAAGGTTGGGAGGAGATAACAGACTCCATTCTTCGCTCATTGGTTGAGCGCGATCTTCCAGTAATCGCGTGGGGTAAGCCAGCCGAGAACGCGGCGCTCCGCCTTGGATTTCGCCACATAGTAGCTTCACCACATCCATCACCACTATCTGCCTATCGTGGTTTTTTTGGATCGCAGCCATTTTCAAGAATTAATCAGATACTGCTTTCGCAACAAAGAGAGCCTATCGATTGGCATTTAACATAAAAAATCTGACGGCCGGAATCTTGAAGATTCCTCAACCGCCAGATTTTTTATTCTTTAGTGAATGTACTTAGCCAATCCACGCCTTAATTGGTGAACTAAGGAAGTAGATCATGAACATGAAGGAGACGCCCCATAGCAACGGATGGACCTCTTTTGTTCGTCCCTGGAAGGCACGAATCACTACGTGCGTCACGAATCCAGCGCCGATACCTACTGAAATGTTGTAGGAGAAAGGCATCAGAATAATTGTAAGGAACGCTGGAATTCCAATTCCTAGATCTTCCCAATTAATGCTCTTTACTTGAGACATCATGAGGAAGCCAACCACGATGAGCGCCGGAGTAGCTGCTTCGTATGGAATCACGGCTACTAGAGGAGCAAGGAAGGTGGTGAGCAAGAAGCAGATGCCGGTAACGATTGACGCTAAGCCAGTTCGGGCTCCTTCGCCAACACCAGAAGCTGATTCGATATAGGAGGTGTTTGAGGAAATTCCTGCAGCTCCACCTGCGGCTGCTGCAATTGAGTCTACGATCAAAATCTTGTTCGCATTCTCAACGTTACCGTCATTATCGGTGAGTCCAGCTTGGTTTCCGATCGCTGTCATCGTTCCCATCGTGTCGAAGAAATCGGCAAGAAGGAGCGTGAAAACTAACAATAACGCAGCAAGGAAACCGGTCTTTGGATTTGTGAAAGCGCCAAAGATGTCTTCAAATCCTAAGCCGAGTGTGTCGAAACGAGGAGTGTCGACGATGTTATTTGGCAATGTTGGCGTATTTAAACCCCATCCTCGTGGATTGGATTCTGTTGGGCTGATAAAGCTATTGCCAACTTTGAATGCATTCTCAATCGCTACTGCAACAACTGTGGAAACGACAATACCGATAAGAATTGCGCCCTTAACTTTCTTCACCATCAAGATAATGGTTAAGAAGAGGCCAAGCGCAAAGACAACTATTGGCCAACCAACTAGTTGACCGCCATCGCCAAGTTCTAATGGAACGGCAGAAGGCTTAGAGTTGCTGCTGCCCCAGACCATGTTAGGAGTTCGGCGAACAAAGCCGCTATCCACCAAACCGATTAGAGCGATGAAAAGTCCAATACCTACCGAGATGGCAACTTTGAGCGGAGTTGGAATCGCTTTAAATACCGCGACTCGGAATCCGGTAAGCACCAGAATCAAAATCACAATACCTTCGATAACAACAAGACCCATCGCCTGAGCCCAGGTGGAGTTTTTCGCAATTGATACAGCGACAAAGGTGTTGAGACCTAAGCCCGTGGCAAGTGCGAGTGGAAAGTTTGCAACAGCGCCCATCAGGATCGTGAGTAATCCTGCAATCAAGGCTGTGCCAGATGCGACGATGATGATCGCGTTTGTTCGATCGCCACCGCCTATAAAAGCACCGGTAGCGTCAGTTGTTGCAAGAATTAGTGGATTAAGAGCCACGATGTATGCCATCGTGAAGAACGTAACTAACCCACCTCGAATCTCTTGCCCAACAGACGACTTCCGTGCTGAGATTTTAAATAACGATTCCAGCATGTATCCCTCTCAACTATTTTGGTTTCGGGGGTGTTTACGACCCCGCCACGAAATGACGGCTCGTGATACCGGAGGAAGGTCTCCAAAGTACCCAACCCCTCAGGTAATTTTCAGTTACTGAGGGGTATTTCTTGTTAGGTGTCCCACTACGGTGAGCCACAGGGCCACACTGGCCCCAATACCCAAGGCGAAAACCAGAGTACCTACCCCAACTCGCCCGCCCAGGAGCCAACCAAGGGCTAAAACGACCCCTTCAATAGAGGCTCGAACTCTGGCAACCGAAAGATTGGTGGAGTAGTGCAGGGCGGTCATTAGTCCGTCTCGAGGCCCTGGCCCCAAACCACAGGTCAGGTAGAGCGCTGAACCAGCGCCCACAAGAGCTACTCCGCCAAGCATGAATAGAGCTCTGAGCCAGAGAGATTCGGGCGTGGGAGTCCAAGCCACCGTTAAATCGATCGCCAAGGCGATAACCAAGATGTTGGCAATGGTTCCAGCCCCAGGTTTCTGTCGGAATGGAATCCAAAGGAGAAGAACTGCAGTAGAGACAGCGAATGTTGCCCAACCGATGGAGATTCCTGTTCTAAATGACAATCCTTGCGCAAGCACGCTCCATGGAGCATTTCCCAAGTGGCTTGCGATTAAAAGCCCATCACCGATGCCAAAAATTATTAATCCAATAGTGAGTAGGAGCAGGCGAGTGGGGGTCAATTGCCATTGATGATCTGCACGCCACGGCGTTGCAGGAATCGTGTGAGAGAAGAATCTCCGCATTTACCAGAGGGTAGTCGCGTACCCTGTAATAGTGAAATCAATCGAAACTGAACTCTCGTATTTCCAAGCAATTGTCACGGGAGTACTCCAAGGGATTTCGGAACTTTTTCCTGTTTCAAGTCTTGGCCATTCAATTCTCTTTCCTGCATGGATCGGTGGAAGTTGGGAGGAATTCCTAAAATCGGAGAACTCCGGTGAATCTCCCTATCTACTATTGATTATCGCACTTCATGTGGCGAGCTCATTAGTTTTAATTTGGTTTTTCCGGGAGCGTTGGATTCAACTCATCCAAGCCTTTTTTTCAAGTTTATCCAAGATAGCAAAACGAAAAAATTTAGAGAGCGCTGAACGATTGATTTGGAAAATCCTCTTAGCGACAATTCCAGTAGGCATTCTAGGATTGCTCTTTCAGGAGGAAGTTGGAGCGCTCTTCAGTGACCCACTTGCTGTGGCTGGCTTTCTCTTTCTTAATGGTTTTCTTTTGGCGGGTATTGAACTTTTCAAAAAATATCGAATCAAAAGAGAGCTCATTGATTCAGAAGAGATAAGTAATTCTCAAGCGCTCTTGATTGGAGTGGCGCAATCAGCGGCTCTCTTTCCGGGGATAAGTCGTTTTGGAATCACGATGTCTGCTGGCCTAGCTCGAGGACTTTCACATGCTGCTGCCTCGGATTTTGCATTTTTGATTGCAGCGCCAGTTATTTTTGGAGCCGGAATTTTAAAACTTCCCAAATTATTTGACCCGGAAATCGAACACATTCTTGGACCTGTAAT
>JBIJBY010000006.1:0-27282 GCA_044344975.1 Candidatus Nanopelagicaceae bacterium
CACTTGGTGGAAAAGCACAGTTCGGTGGTCAGCGATTTGGTGAGATGGAGGTGTGGGCGCTCGAAGCATATGGCGCTGCCTACACGCTCCAAGAACTACTCACCATTAAATCTGATGATGTGTTGGGTCGAGTCAAGGTTTACGAAGCAATCGTTAAGGGTGAGAACATCCCTGAACCAGGCATCCCAGAGTCATTCAAGGTGCTTATCAAAGAGATGCAGTCACTCTGTCTCAACGTTGAAGTGCTTTCCTCCGATGGCGCAGCTATCGAAATGAAAGACACTGATGAAGAAGTGTTCCGTACCGCAGAAGAGCTCGGTATCAACCTTTCCCGGGTTGAGCCAAGCAGCGTTGAAGAGATCTAGGAGAGGCGATACCTATGTTAGATGTCAACTTTTTTGATGAGTTGAAGATTGGTCTTGCTTCTGCTGACGATATTCGCACCTGGTCACATGGTGAAGTCAAGAAGCCTGAAACCATCAACTACCGCACGCTCAAGCCAGAGAAAGATGGTCTCTTCGATGAGAAGATCTTCGGACCTACTCGCGATTGGGAGTGCTACTGCGGTAAGTACAAGCGGGTTCGTTTTAAGGGAATCGTCTGCGAACGTTGCGGAGTTGAAGTAACTCGAGCAAAAGTTCGTCGCGAGCGAATGGGCCATATCGAGCTTGCTGCGCCGGTAACACACATTTGGTACTTCAAGGGCGTGCCAAGTCGTTTGGGATACCTTCTTGATCTAGCGCCAAAGGATCTTGAGAAGGTCATCTACTTCGCTGCTTACATGATCACTGAAGTAGATGCCGAAGCTCGTCACGAAGATTTCGAGCAGAATCAGAAGAAAATCGCTTCCGATAAGAAGAAGATCGAAACAAAGCGCGATCTCGATATCGATGCGCGCCAAAAGAAACTTGAGGCTGATCTTGCATCGCTTGAAGATGAAGGTGCGAAATCTGATATTCGCCGTAAAGTTCGTGAACAAGCTGAACGTGAGATCAAGCAACTTCGCGATCGTTCACAGCGTGAACTCGATCGTCTAGAAGAGGTCTGGGAGCGCTTTAAGAATCTCAAGGTTCAAGATCTTGAGGGCGATGAGCAGCTCTATCGCGAGATGCGCGATCGTTTCGGAATGTACTTCAAAGGCCAGATGGGCGCTGCAGCAATTAAGCACCGTCTTGAGACCTTTGATCTCAAAGCGGAAGCAATCAATCTCCGCCAAATCATCGCAACAGGTAAGGGACAGAAGAAGACTCGCGCGCTCAAGCGTCTTCGCGTTGTCTCCTCATTCCTCAATACTTCAAATTCACCTGCATCAATGGTGCTCGATGCAGTTCCAGTGATTCCGCCAGATCTACGTCCGATGGTTCAACTCGATGGTGGACGCTTCGCGACATCTGATCTCAATGATCTTTATCGTCGTGTAATCAACCGAAATAATCGTTTGAAGCGTCTTGCTGATTTAGGCGCTCCAGAGATTATCGTCAATAACGAGAAGCGTATGTTGCAAGAGGCTGTTGATGCTCTCTTTGATAACGGTCGCCGTGGTCGTCCCGTGACTGGTCCTGGAAATCGTGCACTCAAATCACTCTCTGACATGCTCAAAGGTAAGCAAGGTCGCTTCCGTCAAAACTTGCTTGGAAAGCGCGTTGATTACTCCGGCCGTTCAGTAATCGTTGTTGGTCCGCAATTGAAGTTGCACCAATGCGGTCTACCAAAGCAGATGGCCCTCGAACTCTTCAAGCCATTTGTGATGAAGCGTCTTGTCGATCTTAATCATGCGCAGAACATCAAGTCTGCAAAGCGTATGGTTGAACGTGCTCGCTCCGTGGTTTGGGATGTGTTGGAAGAGGTCATTGCTGAGCATCCAGTTCTGCTTAACCGCGCACCAACGCTCCACCGTTTAGGTATCCAAGCATTCGAACCGCAACTTATTGAAGGTAAGGCAATTCAGATTCACCCACTCGTCTGTACTGCATTTAACGCAGACTTCGACGGTGATCAGATGGCCGTTCACCTTCCATTATCTGCAGAGGCTCAAGCTGAAGCGAGAATTTTGATGCTTTCGAGCAACAACATTCTCTCCCCAGCAAATGGTCGACCAATTACCTCTCCTACTCAGGACATGGTTCTTGGTCTCTACTTCCTTACCCAACTTCGCGAAGGCGAAAAGGGCGAAGGACGTGCGTTCTCCTCAATTGCAGAAGCGATTATGGCCTTTGATCAAGGATCACTCTCCCTGCAATCCAAGGTAAAGATTCGGATTAACGGAGCGATTCTTGATACAACTCTAGGTCGCGCACTCTTTAACGAGGCCCTTCCTGCCGACTTCCCATACGTGGAAGAAGATGTCACGAAGAAACAACTCGGCGCAATCGTTAATACCCTCGCTGAGCGTTACCCGAAGGTTGATGTCGCAGTAACTCTTGATGGATTGAAAGCTCTTGGTTTCCATTGGGCAACGCGCGCTGGTGTGACCATCGGTATCGAAGACGTTGTGACGCCACCTAATAAGCAGAAGATCCTCGATGGGTACGAGTCCGATGCTGAGCGCGTACAAAAGCAGTACGAGCAAGGTCTGATTACAGATGATGAGCGTCGCCAAGAGCTCATCGAAATCTGGACCAAGGCAACTAACGAAGTCGCTGCTGAAATGGAGAAGAACTTCCCACGACGTAATCCAGTGTGGATGATGGTCTTCTCAGGCGCTCGTGGAAATATGATGCAGGTTCGTCAGATCGCAGGTATGCGTGGTCTGGTGGCTAATCCAAAGGGTGAAATCATCCCTCGTCCGATTAAGTCGAACTTCCGTGAAGGCCTCTCAGTACTCGAGTACTTCATTTCAACGCACGGTGCACGTAAAGGTCTTGCCGATACTGCGCTTCGAACTGCCGACTCGGGCTACCTCACTCGTCGTCTTTGCGATGTTGCTCAAGATGTCATCATTCGCGAAGAGGATTGCGGTACAGATCGCGGTCTTACCCTAGAAATTGCTCGACGGAATGAAGCAGGCGAACTAGTTCGCCTTAAAAACGTCGAATACTCTGTCTATTCACGTAACCTCGCCGAAGATGTAGTAGTCAGCGGCGAAGTAATCGGAAGTGCAAATACAGACCTCGGCGATGAGCTCATTGAACGTCTTCTTGCTGCTGGTATCGAAGCGGTGAAGGTTCGTTCAGTTCTTACATGCGAGAGCAAGGTCGGTCAATGCGCTGCATGTTATGGACGCTCACTTGCTGCTGGTCATCTGGTGGATGTCGGCGAAGCTGTCGGAATCATCGCTGCACAATCAATCGGTGAACCGGGAACTCAGTTGACTATGCGTACCTTCCACACTGGTGGTGCTGCGCAGACTCAAGGTGATATCACCCATGGTCTACCTCGCGTTGTTGAACTCTTCGAAGCGCGTGAACCTAAGGCGAAAGCTCCAATTGCTGAGCATGCTGGACGTGTTCGCTTTGAAGAAGATCCGAAGAATGCAGGCGGAAAGCGAATCGTCATCACTCCAGATAATGGAAATGAAGAGGTTGCTTATCCAATTCCACGTAACCGTAAGCCGCTTGTGAACGATGGCGATCGCGTTGATGTCGGACAGAAGCTCATCCCTGGAACAATTGATCCAAAGGATGTCCTTCGTATTCTTGGACCACGCGCTACCCAAGTTCACCTTGTCGAAGAGATCCAAAAGGTCTATGACACTCAAGGCGTTGCGATTCACGATAAGCACATCGAAGTTATCGTTCGACAGATGCTTAAGCGCATCACCATCTTGGAAGCAGGAGATACTCTCTTCCTTCCAGGTGAATTGGTTGAGCGCGTTCGCTTCGAGACGGAGAACCGTCGCGTTGTTGCCAATGGTGGAACTCCAGCTAGCGGTCGCGCTGAGCTGATGGGTATCACTAAGGCTTCGCTCGCAACGGAATCATGGCTCTCCGCCGCCTCCTTCCAGGAGACCACTCGAGTTCTCACCGATGCCGCCCTTGGCGAGCGCCGGGATAACCTCGTGGGCCTCAAGGAGAACGTCATCATCGGTAAGTTGATCCCTGCAGGTACCGGGCTTGCCCGCTACCGAAATGTTCGGGTTGAGGCGACCGAAGAGGCGAAGGCTGCTGTCTATGCCAATTATCAGGAGTATGACTTCACCCCATTTGAGAGCCAAGGCTCAGGTGAGGCCGTCCGCCTCGATGATTTTGAGGTTCCGAGATACTAGATACCAAGCGAGAAATCGCGCTCTAATTACAACCATGTAATTAGTAAGGCAAAAAGGCCGTTTTGACCGGGCGAGAGTGATTCCGTTACTCTCGCCCTCTGCCTTTTGTGAGCCTGGCGCCAAAAGTCACCTCAGTGAAGTAGTGAAATCACGCGAGATTCTCGTGATCAAACTAGCGAACTAAGACGACACGCCCGACCTCGTGTGTCGGGTGAACTTAAGCGCTGCGCGTAACAGATAGCAAGCAGTAACCAGCACGAGCACTACCTATATATAAGGAGCCAAACGTATGCCAACGATTGAACAGTTGGTTCGCAAAGGTCGCTCAGATAAGAGCGCGAAGACAAGCACGCCTGCGCTGAAAGGTTCACCGCAACGTCGTGGCGTCTGCACGCGCGTGTACACAACAACTCCAAAGAAGCCAAACTCTGCGCTTCGAAAAGTTGCTCGTGTCCGTCTGACAAGTGGCATGGAAGTTACTGCATACATTCCAGGTGAAGGCCACAACCTCCAAGAGCACTCCATCGTTCTCGTTCGTGGCGGTCGTGTGAAAGACCTTCCAGGTGTTCGTTACAAGATCATTCGCGGTTCACTCGATACTCAAGGAGTAAAGAATCGCAAGCAAGCACGTAGCCGTTACGGAGCAAAGAGGGAGAAGAAGTAATGCCACGTAAAGGTCCCGCACCCAAGAGCCCAGTTATCGCTGATCCGGTTTACAACTCACCAGTTGTTACTGCGCTAATCAATAAAATTTTGTTGCACGGCAAGCGCTCCACTGCAGAGCAGATTGTGTACTCCGCACTTGAAGGCTGCCGCGACAAGACGCAAGGCGATCCATTAATCACCTTGAAGCGTGCGCTCGATAACGTCAAGCCAACTCTCGAAGTTCGTAGCCGTCGCGTTGGTGGCGCTACCTACCAAATTCCAGTTGAAGTTAAAGCTGCACGTGCGACTGCGCTAGCGCTTCGTTGGCTTGTTGGCTACTCACGTCTTCGTCGCGAAAAGTCAATGGCGGAGCGTTTGATGAATGAATTAATCGATGCAAGTAATGGTTTAGGCGCAGCTGTAAAGAAGCGTGAAGATACACACAAGATGGCAGAAGCAAACAAGGCGTTTGCTCACTACCGCTGGTAATAGGGAGATATAAAAAGTGGCTGTTGATTCAGTAATTGATCTCGCCAAGGTCCGGAACATCGGGATCATGGCTCATATCGACGCGGGTAAAACCACGACAACTGAGCGAATCCTTTTCTACACCGGCATCAATTACAAGATCGGTGAAGTCCATGAAGGCGCTGCCACGATGGACTGGATGGAGCAAGAGCAAGAGCGCGGAATCACCATTACTTCTGCTGCAACTACCTGTTCTTGGAATGACCACCTCATCAACATTATTGATACCCCAGGCCACGTAGATTTCACAGTTGAAGTTGAACGTTCACTCCGCGTTCTCGATGGCGCTGTTGCAGTTTTCGATGGCGTTGCCGGAGTTGAACCACAATCTGAGACTGTTTGGCGTCAAGCAGATAAGTACAGCGTTCCTCGAATCTGTTTTATCAACAAACTTGATCGCACTGGTGCCAATTTCGACATGTGCGTAGGAATGATTAAGTCACGACTTAACGCAACGCCACTTGTACTGCAAGTGCCAATTGGAGCAGAGGCGGAATTCCAAGGCGTAGTAGATCTCATCGCCATGAAGGCTCTTGTCTGGCCTGGCGAAACCAAAAAGGGTGAGGATTACATCGTCGAAGAGATTCCTGCGAATCTCAAGGCAAAGGCCGATGAAGCTCGTCACCTTCTCATCGAAACCCTTGCTGAAGCTGATGATGCAATCATGGAGAAGTACCTCGAAGGTCAAGATCTCTCTGAAGCAGAAATCATCGCCGGAATTCGCCGTGCAACTCTTGCCGACAAGCTAACTCCAGTACTCACTGGTTCAGCATTTAAGAACAAGGGCGTTCAGCCAATGCTTGATGCTGTTACGCGCTATCTACCAAGCCCACTTGATGTTGCGGCAATCGTCGGCCACAAGCAGGGCGATTCCTCAGTGGAAATTATTCGTAAGCCAGATCCAAAAGAGCCGTTCTCCGCTCTTGCATTCAAGATTATGAGCGATCCACACCTTGGCAAGCTCACTTTCGTCCGTGTTTATTCAGGAACTCTTGCTGCAGGCGATCAAGTTCTTAACTCAACGAAAGATCGCAAAGAACGCATTGGCAAGATTTATCAAATGCACGCCAACAAGCGTGAAGAGCGTGAGACTGCAACTGCCGGAATGATCATTGCTGTTATGGGTCTTAAGGACACAACTACTGGTGAGACGCTCTGCGATCCTGCAAATGCAGTAATTCTTGAATCAATGGAGTTCCCAGATCCAGTTCTTCATATCGCAATTGAGCCAAAGACCAAGGGCGATCAAGAGAAGCTCGGCACTGCAATTCAGCGCCTTGCCGAAGAAGATCCGACTTTCCATGTACGTACCGACGAAGAGACTGGTCAAACAATCATCGCCGGTATGGGTGAACTTCACCTTGAAATTCTCGTAGATCGTATGCGTCGTGAATTTAAGGTTGAAGCAAACGTTGGTAAGCCACAGGTTGCGTACCGCGAAACTCTTCGTAAAGCAGTTGAGCGCCATGACTACACCCACAAGAAACAAACCGGTGGTTCTGGTCAATTCGCAAAGATTCAAATTGCTCTTCACCCGCTCGAGCCAGGCAAAGAGGGCGGCTACGAGTTCGTTAACAAGATTACTGGTGGACGCGTTCCTAGGGAGTACATCCCCTCCGTCGACGCAGGATGCCAAGAAGCGATGCACTCTGGTCCGCTCGCTGGTTATCCATTAACTGATGTACAAGTCACTCTTCTTGATGGCGCATACCACGATGTTGATTCATCGGAGTTGGCCTTCAAGATTGCTGGAATCGCAGCATTTAAGGAAGCAGCAAAGCTCGCTAACCCTGCATTGCTCGAACCAGTGATGGCTGTCGAAGTTATCACCCCTGAAGATTTCATGGGCGATGTCATCGGCGACCTCAACTCACGCCGTGGCCAAATTCAGGCCATGGATGAGCGTTCAGGTGCTCGCGTTGTACGCGCTCTTGTTCCACTCTCGGAGATGTTCGGCTATGTCGGAGATCTACGAAGCAAGACACAAGGTCGCGCCAGCTACAGCATGCAATTTGACTCATATGCAGAAGTTCCTGCAGCTGTGTCAAAAGAGATCATTGCAAAGGTCCGGGGCGAGTAGTCCTACCAATAGTTCAACTACACCGATTCAATAGGAGGTCACAGTGGCGAAGGCGAAGTTCGAACGTACGAAGCCGCACGTCAATATCGGCACCATCGGTCACATTGACCACGGTAAGACCACTCTTACTGCGGCAATTTCCAAGGTGCTTCACGACAAGTATCCAGATGTAAACCCATTCACGCCTTTCGATCAGATCGATAAGGCCCCAGAAGAGCGTCAACGCGGTATTACTATCTCGATTGCACATATCGAGTACCAGACCGAGAAGCGCCACTATGCGCACGTTGACTGCCCAGGTCACGCTGACTACATCAAGAACATGATCACAGGTGCTGCACAGATGGACGGAGCAATCCTCGTCGTCGCTGCAACCGATGGTCCAATGCCTCAGACCAAGGAGCACGTTCTCCTTGCTCGCCAGGTTGGCGTTCCTGCAATCGTCGTCGCACTTAATAAGTCCGACATGGTTGATGATGCTGAAATTCTTGAACTTGTTGAGATGGAAGTTCGCGAACTTCTCTCACTTTATGAGTTCCCAGGCGACGACACTCCAATCGTTCGCGTTTCCGCACTTAAGGCTCTCGAAGGAGATGCCAAGTGGGCAGATGCGCTTATGGAGTTGATGGGCGCAGTTGACGATTTCATCCCAACACCAGAGCGTGAGATTGATAAGCCATTCCTCATGCCAGTTGAAGATGTTTTCACCATCACCGGTCGCGGAACAGTTGTTACTGGCCGCATCGAGCGTGGAATCGTTAAGGTCAACGAAGAAATTGAAATCGTTGGTATCCGTCCAGATTCACAGAAGAGCACCGTTACTGGTGTTGAAATGTTCCGCAAGCTTCTCGACGAAGGTCGCGCTGGCGAGAACGTTGGTCTTCTGCTCCGTGGAACCAAGCGTGAAGATGTTGAGCGCGGACAGGTTTGTTGCAAGCCTGGCTCGATCACACCACACACTGATTTCGATGCATCTGTTTACATCCTTTCTAAGGATGAAGGCGGACGCCACACACCATTCTTTAATAACTACCGTCCGCAGTTCTACTTCCGCACCACAGATGTCACTGGCATCGTGACGCTTCCAAGTGGAACAGAGATGGTTATGCCTGGCGATAACACTGAGATGGCCGTTGCGCTCATCCAGCCAATCGCTATGGAAGAGGGATTGCGCTTTGCAATCCGTGAAGGTGGCCGCACCGTCGGTGCAGGTCGCGTTACAAAGATCAAGAAGTAATTACTTCAGTACAAACCAATAACTAGTAGACGTTAAGCGGAAAGGAGGGCGAGGAGTATGGCGGGTCAGAAGATTCGAATTCGACTCAAGGCCTACGACCACGAGGTGATCGATACTTCGGCGAAGAAAATCGTCGAAACTGTCGAGCGTACCGGTGCAAAGGTCGCAGGTCCTGTCCCACTACCCACAGAGCGGAATACGTACTGCGTAATCCGTTCGCCCCATAAGTACAAGGACAGTCGTGAGCATTTTGAAATGCGCACCCACAAGCGTTTGATCGACATTCTCGATCCAACGCCGAAGACTGTTGATTCCTTGATGCGCCTCGACCTCCCCGCTGGCGTCGACATTGAGATTAAGTTGTAGGAGCTGAATACACATGACTAACGTGAATAACTCGACTCTTTCGACTAACTCAACGCATGCAAATCGCAAAGGCATTCTTGGTACCAAACTAGGAATGACTCAGATTTTCGATGCGAACAACCAAATCGTTCCTGTGACCGTCATTCAAGCTGGACCATGCGTAGTCACTCAAGTCCGCACCCTTGAGAAAGATGGCTATAGCGCAATCCAACTTGCATTCGGTGCCATCGACCCACGTAAGGTGTCAAAGCCACTTGCTGGCCACTTTGCCAAAGCAAGTGCAACTCCTCGCCGTTCAATCGCTGAGATTCGCACTGACAAGGCGAGCGAGTACAACGTTGGTGATGAAGTTACTGCAGAGCTTTTCTCCGAAGGTGAGATCGTCGATGTCACCGGAACATCAATCGGTAAAGGCCACGCGGGAGTTATGAAGCGCCATGGTTTCGGCGGTATCGGCGCATCACACGGTGTTGATCGTAAGCACCGGATGCCTGGTTCTATCGGAGCTTGCGCAACCCCAGGTCGCGTTTTTAAAGGTCTTCGTATGTCCGGTCGAATGGGATTTGACCGCGTAACAACGATGAACCTCACCGTAGCGCGCATCGATGCAGCGAAGGGTCTCATCTTGATCAAGGGTTCAGTCCCTGGTCCTGACGGAGGTCTTGTCATGATTCGCTCAGGTGCCAAAACAATTGCGGCAGGTGCATAAGCATGTCACTAACAATTGCTATTAAAGATTCATCAGGTAAAGCAGCGGGATCAATCGATCTTCCTGCCGATATCTTCGATGTTCAAACTAATGTGCCTTTGATTCACCAAGTTGTTACCGCACAACTTGCTGCTGCTCGCCAAGGAACTCATAAGGTGAAGAACCGTGGCGAAGTAAGTGGTGGCGGAAAGAAGCCTTTCAAGCAGAAGGGAACAGGTCGTGCCCGTCAAGGTTCGACTCGTTCACCAAACCAGCGCCATGGTGGCGTTGCGCATGGTCCAGTTCCACGCACCTACGAGCAACGGACCCCAAAGAAAATGATCGCTGCAGCGTTACGTGGTCTACTTTCTGATCGCGCACGAAATGCGCGCATCCATGTTGTCTCTGATGTTCTCCCAGGGGAGAACCCAACGACTAAGGGTGCAATTGCTGCAGTTCGCCAATTCTCCGAGCGCAAGCGACTTCTTGTTGTCGTCGCGCGCCACGAAGAAGATGCGTGGAGATCACTCCGTAATGCGACTGATCTTCATCTCATCGTCTGGGATCAACTCAATGCATACGATGTAGTCGTCGCTGATGATGTTGTGTTTACCAAAGCTGCCATCGAAGATTTCATTGCAGCTCGAGCTGGGAAGGTCGAGGTCAACGCATGAGTCGCGACTATCGTTCAGTTCTGCTCTCGCCAGTTGTATCTGAGAAGTCATACAGCTTGCTCGATCAAAACAAATACACATTTCTTGTTGCTCTCGATGCAAACAAGACTGAAATCAAGATTGCCGTTGAAAAGGTTTTTGGTGTTCGCGTACTTCGCGTCAACACTCTTAACCGGACTGGCAAGAGTTTACGTAATCGTTTTGGAACCGGAAAGCGAAGCGACACCAAGCGTGCAATCGTTCAAGTTGCACCTGGGGACCGCATCGACATCTTCGGCGGACCGGTCAACTAGGACGAGTGAGGAACTAACATGGGTATCCGTAAATATAAGCCGACCACACCTGGTCGTCGCGGAGCGAGCGTCTCTGACTTTGTCGAGATTACGCGCACCGAGCCTGAGAAGTCACTCATCCGTCCAATCAATAGCAAGGGTGGACGTAATAACCAAGGTCGCGTAACTGCTCGCCATCAAGGTGGCGGCCATAAGCGCGCCTATCGCGTTATCGACTTCCTCCGGAACGATAAAGATGGCGTTCCTGCAACTGTCGCTCACATTGAGTACGACCCAAATCGAAGCGCACGGATTGCGCTCTTGCACTATGCCGATGGTGAAAAGCGTTACATCATCGCTCCGGTAAATCTTGAGCAAGGTGCAGCGATTGAAAATGGTCCAAGCGCCGATATCAAGCCTGGAAATAATTTGCCACTTCGCAACATCCCCGTCGGTACCGTCGTACATGCAATTGAGATCCGCCCTGGTGGTGGCGCAAAGATTGCTCGCTCCGCAGGAGCTGCTGTTCAGCTCGTTGCTAAAGAGGGAAGCTGGGCGCAACTTCGTATGCCATCTGGTGAAGTACGTAATGTTGATGTTCGTTGCCGAGCAACAATTGGTTCAGTAGGAAATGCCGAGCAATCCAATATTAATTATGGAAAAGCTGGGCGTATGCGTTGGAAGGGTCGTCGTCCAACGGTCCGAGGCGTTGTTATGAACCCTGTAGATCACCCACATGGTGGTGGCGAAGGTCGCACCTCCGGTGGTCGTCACCCTGTCTCACCATGGGGTCAACCTGAAGGCCGCACTCGAAAGAAGAAGGCAAGCGATGCACAAATTGTCCGCCGACGTCCAAAGAACAAGAAGCGATAGGAGCCCTCAATGCCACGTAGCCTAAAAAAGGGTCCTTTTGTGGATTCACATTTGACGAAGAAGGTTGATCTTCAAAACGAGAAGAACACCAAAAATGTCATCAAGACATGGTCGCGCCGTTCCATGATTACTCCAGACATGATCGGGCACACCATCGCTGTTCATGATGGCCGGAAGCACATCCCTGTTTTTATCACTGAAGCCATGATCGGTCACAAGTTGGGTGAATTCGCTCCAACTCGTACCTTCAAAGGCCACGTAAAGAGCGACGGAAAGGCGAAAAATGGCTAATCAACAGGTAGTCAGCGCGCGCGCTGTGCTCCGTGATGTTCGCATCACACCACAGAAAGCTCGCCGCGTCATCGATCTCATTCGTGGACAAAAGGCCGATGAAGCGCTCACCATCTTGAAGTTCGCACCCCAAGCCGCTGGTGAGGTCTTTCATAAGCTTCTCGCTTCAGCTGTTGCCAATGCGAAGCAACAAGATCCTGCAATTCGCGATGCCTCTGAGTTATGGGTCACCGAAGCTTTTGTAAATGACGGTGTAACGCTTAAGCGTTTTCGTCCACGAGCACAGGGCCGTGCTTATCGAATTGATAAGCGCACGAGCCACATCACGATCATCGTGTCAGAGATTGCTCATGGAGCAGAAGGGAGCGCCAAGTAATGGGACAGAAAATTAATCCACATGGTTTCCGTCTAGGCGTAACCACTGAATTCAAGTCTCGTTGGTACACCGACAAGCTTTACAAAGATTATGTGAAAGAAGATATTGCTATTCGTCGCATGCTCGATACCGGAATGGAGCGCGCTGGAATCTCTCGCGTCGAAATTGAGCGCACTCGCGAGCGAGTACGCGTTGATATCTACACCGCACGTCCAGGAATTGTGATTGGACGTCGTGGCGCTGAGGCCGATCGTCTTCGCCAAGATCTTGAGAAGCTAACTGGCAAACAAGTTCAACTCAACATTCTTGAAGTGAAGAGCCCAGAGACTGATGCACAACTTGTTGCGCAAGGCGTTGCTGAGCAGCTTGCAAGTCGTGTTTCGTTCCGACGCGCTATGCGCAAGTCAATGCAGACCGCGTTGAAGTCTGGCGCTAAGGGGATTCGCGTTCAGTGCAACGGCCGTCTTGGTGGCGCAGAAATGTCCCGCTCCGAGTTCTATCGCGAAGGTCGAGTTCCACTCCACACGCTCCGCGCCGATATTGACTATGGCTTCTATGAAGCAAAGACAACCTTCGGCCGTATTGGCGTGAAAGTCTGGATTTACAAGGGCGATATCGTCGAATCACGCTCTGAGCGCGAGGCAGCTGCACTTGCCGGTGCAACAACTCGTAGCCATCGTCGCGCAACTCAAAATGCTGCTCCAGTTGCAACTCTTGGTGCGCCAAGTGAAGCGGCTGCAGCAACAAGCGCAACCGAAGGAGGGCAGGCCTAATGTTGGTGCCTCGTAAAGTTAAATTCCGTAAGCCGCATCACCCATCGCGCTCAGGTGCATCCAAGGGTGGCACTACCGTTAACTTCGGAGATTTCGGAATTCAAGCTCTTGCTCCTGCTTATGTCACAAACCGCCAGATTGAGGCAGCGCGTATCGCGATGACTCGTTATGTAAAGCGTGGTGGCAAGGTGTGGATCAATATCTATCCAGATATTCCATTAACAAAGAAGCCTGCTGAAACTCGCATGGGTTCCGGTAAAGGTTCACCAGAATGGTGGATTGCGAACGTCAAGCCTGGTCGCGTGATGTTTGAGATTTCTGGCGTTACTGAAGAAGTTGCAACACAAGCGATGACTCGTGCGATGCACAAGTTGCCAATGAAGTGTCGCATCGTTCGACGTGAGGAGGCGTAAAAATGGCTAATCCAAAGATTGATGAACTTCGCGCTCTCTCTGTTGATGAGCTAGAAACGAAATTGCGTGAGAGCAAGGAAGAGCTATTCAACCTGCGTTTCCAAGCAGCTACCGGTCAACTTGAAAGTCATGGCCGCCTCTCTGCAGTTCGCAAAGAAATCGCTCAGCTGTACACAATCATCCGTGAACGCGAATTAGGAATTGGGGGTGCTGCATGACAAACAATCAGCACAATTCAGAGCCTCGTGGTTTCCGTAAAACCCGTGAAGGTATCGTCACAAGCGACAAGATGGATAAGACCGTCACTGTCCTTGTTGAAGATCGCGTCAAGCACTCCTTATACGGAAAAGTTATGAGCCGTGCCAACAAGTTGAAGGCGCACGACGAAACTAACCAATGTGGCATTGGTGATCGAGTACTCATCGCTGAGACTCGTCCACTCTCTGCAACAAAGCGTTGGCGCGTAGTGCAAATTCTTGAAAAAGCGAAGTAACAGGAGAGATACCCATGATCCAACAAGAGTCGCGACTTCGAGTCGCTGACAACACTGGCGCCAAGGAACTCCTCTGCATTCGCGTGCTTGGTGGAACTGGCCGTCGATACGCCGGTATCGGTGACATCATCGTTTGCTCGGTCAAGGATGCAATTCCTGGTGGCCAAGTAAAGAAGGGTGAGGTCGTAAAGGCCGTCATCGTTCGTACAACAAAAGAGAACCGTCGCGCTGATGGTTCCTACATCCGTTTTGACGAGAACGCTGCTGTCATTTTGAAGACAGATGGCGAGCCACGCGGTACTCGTATCTTCGGTCCAGTTGCGCGCGAGCTTCGTGATAAGAAATTTATGAAGATCATTTCACTTGCTCCGGAGGTGTTGTAAGCCATGGCGAAAATTCGTAAAGGCGACACCGTCCAGGTGATCGCTGGAAAAGACAAAGGCGTTAAGGGCAAAGTCATCACTGTTGATCGCACGAAAGAGCGCGTCATTGTTGAAGGCGTTAACCGTGTCCTCAAGCACACCAAAGAGAACACCACTGAACGTGGAGTAAAGACCGGCGGCATCATCACTACTGAGGCCTCGATTCACATCTCCAACGTGATGATTATTGATGACGACGGTAAAGCAACTCGACTTGGCGCTCGCAAAGACGATAAGGGCAAGAACGTTCGCATCTCACGTCGCTCTGGAAAGGACATCAAATGAGCACAGCTACACAAGCACGTCTGAAGGCGCGCTATCGCTCTGAAATCGTCCCTGCGATGCAGAAAGAATTTAACTACGCGAATGTTATGCAGGTTCCGACGCTCGTGAAGATTGTCGTCAACATGGGCGTGGGCGAAGCAGCTCGCGACTCAAAGTTGATCGAAGGAGCGATACGCGATCTTGCTGCAATAACAGGGCAACGTCCTCAAGTAACTCGTTCGAAGAAGTCGATTGCACAGTTCAAGCTCCGCGAGAACATGCCAATTGGTGCACACACCACTCTTCGTGGCGATCGCATGTGGGAGTTCTGTGACCGCCTTCTTTCAATCTCCTTGCCACGTATCCGCGACTTCCGCGGACTCTCACCGAAGCAATTCGATGGAAATGGCAATTACACCTTTGGACTTACCGAGCAGGTTGTCTTCCCTGAGATTGAACAGGACAAGATCGATCGCACGCGCGGTATGGACATTACCGTCGTAACCACCGCCAAGAACGATGCGGAAGGTCGAGCGCTGCTTAAGTTGCTCGGATTCCCATTCAAGGAGAGCTAAAAATATGGCTAAGACATCGTTAAAGATCAAGGCGAGCCGTAAGCCTAAGTTCAAAGTTCGGGGTTACACCCGATGCCAGCGTTGTGGCCGTGCCCGCGCTGTCTATCAAAAGTTTGGAATTTGCCGCGTCTGCTTCCGTGAAATGGCGCACCGTGGTGAACTTCCAGGTATCACAAAAGCAAGTTGGTAACTAACTACGGGGTAGGTCGCTGGAACTCGCCAGTGATACCGCTTCGAGAAAGGTTCTAGGTAGAGCCACTTATGACAATGACAGATCCGATTGCAGATATGTTGACGCGTATCCGCAACGCCAACACTGCTCACCATGAGAGCGTGACCATGCCTTCTTCCACCGTGAAGTCGCGCATAGCCGCAATCTTGCAGCAGGAGGGTTACATCGCCTCGTACCAGGTCGATCAAAATCCTTTTGGCGTTGGAAAGACGCTCACTATCAATCTCAAATATGGCCCTAATCGTGAGCGATCAATCGCTGGCGTCCGTCGCGTGAGCAAGCCAGGACTTCGTGTGTATGCGAAGTCGACTGCGCTGCCTCGCGTACTTGGCGGATTAGGCGTTGCCATTATTTCCACTTCATCCGGATTGCTTACAGATAAGCAAGCTGGCAAACAAGGAGTAGGCGGAGAAGTTCTCGCCTACGTATGGTGATCTGACATGTCACGTATCGGTAAGAAGCCAATCGACCTTCCTAAGGGAGTCGAAGTGACCATCAGCGGACAGGATGTCTCCGTTAAAGGTCCAAAAGGAACGCTTTCACTAACTCTTTCTGCTCCAATCGCCATTGCAAAAGAGGGCGATGCAACGCTCGTACTCACTCGTCCTGACGATGAGCGCACTAACCGTGCACTTCATGGTCTCTCCCGGACTCTGGTCGCCAACATGATCGAAGGCGTAACCAAGGGCTACGAGAAGAAGCTCGAACTCGTTGGCGTTGGATACCGAGTTGCAGCCAAGGGCAAAGACCTTGAGTTCGCTCTAGGTTTCAGTCATCCAGTATTCGTTCCTGCGCCAGAGGGAATCTCCTTTGCCGTTGAGAACCAAACTAATTTCTCTGTTCAGGGAATTGATAAGCAACTTGTTGGTGAAGTTGCTGCCAATATCCGAAAGATTCGAAAGCCAGAGCCATATAAGGGTAAAGGCGTTCGTTATGCCGACGAGAAGGTTCGCCGCAAGCAAGGAAAGGCAGGTAAGAAATAATGCCGCAACAAGTCAGCGTTAGGGTTCGTAAAGGATCTGCGCAAGTTGCCAGAAAGCGCCGCCATTTCCGTGTCCGCAAAAAGGTCGTCGGAACTACTGATCGTCCACGTTTAGTAGTCACACGTTCTGCTCGTCATATCGTTGCGCAAATTGTCGATGATTCTGCGAGCAAGACGCTCGCATCAGCTTCAACAATGGAAGCAGATATTCGCAATCAGAATGAAGATAAGACTCGCAAAGCTCGCCAGGTTGGCGCACTCGTTGCGCAACGTGCGAAGAGCGCAGGCATCACGACTGTGGTCTTTGATCGTTCTGGAAATAAGTTTCATGGTCGAGTTGCCGCTCTCGCCGAGGGTGCACGCGAGAATGGATTGGACTTCTAATGGCCGCTGAAAAAGTTACAGATCGCAACGAAAAAGGCGCTCGCGAACGCGGTGGCCGTGAAGGTGGTCGCGGTGGCCGTGAAGGTGGTCGCGATGGTGGCGAGAAGAGCCAATACATGGAGCGCGTCGTCTTTATCAATCGCGTCTCCAAAGTTGTTAAGGGTGGCCGTCGTTTCTCCTTCACTGCGCTAGTAGTTGTCGGTGATGGCAAAGGAACAGTTGGCGTCGGATACGGCAAAGCTAAGGAAGTTCCCGCTGCAATTGCGAAGGCTGTCGAAGAGGCAAAGAAGAGCTTCTTTAAAGTCTCGATGATTCAAGCGACTATTCCACACCCAGTTCAAGGTGAAGCGGCTGCCGGAGTTGTACTCCTACGTCCAGCGAGCCCAGGAACTGGAGTTATTGCTGGTGGTCCAGTTCGTGCTGTACTTGAGTGCGCTGGAATCCACGATGTACTGAGCAAATCACTTGGTTCGAGCAATGCCATCAACATGGTTCATGCAACTGTGGCGGCGCTTAAGCAACTAGAGCATCCAACAGCAATCGCAGCCCGTCGTGGTCTATCGCTAGAGCAAGTTGCTCCGGCGGCGTTACGACGCGCAATGAACGCTTCACATACTTCACAGACATCGGTAGGTGCCTAATGGGACGACTCAAAGTCACACAACTCCGTTCGAAAGTTGGCGGACGTCCAGAACAACGCGAAACGCTACGCTCGCTTGGCCTCAAGCGCATTGGCGATGTTGTGGTCAAAGAAGATCGTCCAGAGATTCGTGGAATGGTGCATGCAGTGCGCCATCTCATTCAGGTTGAGGAGGTCGAGTAATAATGACGCTAAAGATGCATCATCTCCGTCCAGCGCCAGGCGCTAAGAAGGAGAAGACTCGTAAAGGTCGCGGTGAAGCCTCCAAAGGTAAAACCTCGGGTCGCGGTGGCAAAGGTACCCATGCTCGTAACACTGTTCGCGCAGGTTTCGAGGGTGGCCAGATGCCGCTCCACATGCGCCTTCCAAAACTTCGCGGATTTAAGAATCCAGAGCGAGTTGAGTATCAAGCTGTAAACGTCGCAACGCTCAATGCCCTCTTTCCAAAGGGTGGCACGATCGGCGTCAGCGAGATTGTTGCAGCTGGTGCTGCGCGCAAAGGTCTACCTATCAAGGTTCTTGGTAATGGCGAGATCTCTGTAGCGTTGACTGTCACTGCACATGCTTTCTCGACAAGCGCGCAAGAGAAGATCACCGCCGCCGGCGGAAAGGTCAACTCACTCTAGAGATACTCTAGAGATCGAGTGAGAATAGTCAGATAGGGGAGTAGCGATGCTTGCAGCATTTGGTAAGGCGTTTAAGACGCCGGATCTTCGTCGCAAAATTTTCTTCACCCTTGCCATCATGGCGCTCTTTCGATTTGGCTCGGTGATTCCAACACCTGGTGTCTCCTATCAGAACGTCCAAAAGTGTCTCGACCAAGTTCAAACTGGCGGGCTCTTCGGCCTGATTAACCTCTTTAGCGGTGGCGCATTGCTCCAGTTGAGCGTCTTCGCGCTCGGCATCATGCCGTACATCACTGCATCGATCATTGTTCAGCTTTTAACGGTTGTTATCCCTCGCTTTGAAACGCTCAAGAAAGAAGGACAGTCAGGAACTGCGAAGTTAACGCAGTACACCCGCTACTTGACCATTGGCTTAGCAATCTTGCAATCATCAGGATTAGTTGCTGTTGCGCGTACCCCAGGTCGCCTCTTTAGCGGCTGCGATGAAGCGATTATTCCGGATACCACATGGTCGCGGATTATCACGATGGTCATCGTTATGACTGCCGGAACTTCCGTCGTTATGTGGCTTGGCGAATTGATCACTGATCGTGGCGTTGGTAATGGTATGTCTATCCTTATCTTCACCTCAATCGCTGCCAGTTTCCCAGGACAGTTATGGAGCATTCGCCTCTCCAGAGGCCTCTTTACCTTCCTCTTTGTGCTTGCCATCGGAGTTTTGATTGTTGCTGCAGTTGTTTTCGTGGAGCAAGCACAGCGACGTATTCCCGTGCAGTATGCAAAGCGCCAAGTGGGTAGCCGTTCTTATGGTGGTGCAAGCACATACATTCCAATTAAGGTGAACCAAGCGGGCGTTATTCCAGTCATCTTCGCTTCGTCCTTGCTTTATATTCCATCGTTGATCGCCAACCTCACTAACAGCAAGGCTGCGTGGGTAGTGTGGATTCAAAGTAATTTCGTGACTGGCGATCACCCAATTTATATCGCCTCTTATTTCCTCATGATTATTTTCTTCACTTACTTCTATGTATCGATCACTTTCAACCCTGAAGAGGTCGCAGATAACATGAAGAAGTACGGTGGATTCATTCCTGGCATCCGCGCCGGACGCCCAACTGCTGAGTATCTGCAGTACGTGCTCTCACGCATCACTGCCCCAGGTTCGCTCTATCTTGGGCTCGTCTCCATCATCCCAATCATCGCGCTCTTGCTCTTTGGCGCTACGCAGAACTTCCCATTCGGCGGCACTGCAATTCTGATTGTCGTCGGTGTTGGTCTTGATACCGCTAAGCAGATTGAAAGCCAGTTGCAACAGAGGTCATACGAAGGCTTCTTGCGCTAATGCGTCTTGTACTCGTCGGCCCGCCAGGAGCCGGTAAAGGAACGCAGGCTGAGTTCATCTCAGCCCATTTTTCGATTCCGCATATCTCTACCGGCGATATCTTCCGTGCAAATCTCTCTGCCGGCACCCCTCTTGGCCTAGAGGCAAAGGGCTATATGGATAAGGGTGATCTCGTCCCTGATTCACTGACAACAGCTATGGTTAAAGATCGCTTAGAGCAAAGCGATGTAGCTAATGGGTTCTTATTAGATGGCTATCCCCGAACAACTGGACAGGCGCAAGCGCTAGATCAAATTCTCTCTGGAATAGCTGCACCTCTCGATGTTGTCCTTGAAATGCAGGCAGACGAAGATGAAATTGTCTCTCGTTTGCTCGCTCGTGGACGCTCGGATGATAGCGAAGAGGTTATCCGACATCGCCTAAAAGTCTATGCAGACCAAACTGCACCGATCATCGCGTACTACAAAACTTCAGGAATTTTGCGGTCGATAGATGGCCTTGGTTCGGTATCAGAAGTTACTGACCGTGCAATTTCCACGCTCACCCGTTAACCGTTGGAATTAACTTGGCAATCGAAATCAAATCACTTGATGAGATAAAGAAGATGCGCAAGGCGGGTATTTTGGTTGCGCAGACTTTAGAGAGATTACGTGAGGTTATTCGCCCTGGACTCATGACCAAAGATCTCGACCTCATTGCAAATAATTTCATCACAAAGAACGGTGGCACTCCATCATTTCTTGGTTATCACGGATACCCCGCAACTATCTGTGCGTCAGTTAATAGCCAAGTAGTACATGGGATTCCTGGTGATCTAGTGCTAAATGACGGCGACATTATCTCTATCGATTGCGGAGCGATTGTCGATGGCTGGCATGGCGATAGCGCAATTTCTGTTGGCGTGGGCGAAATCTCCTCAGAAGATCAGAAGTTGATAGATGATTGTGCCTACTCAATGTGGGCAGGCATTGCCGCCGCAAAAGTGGGTGGACGTTTAACAGATTTAAGTTCCGCAATTGAAAAAGCGATTACCTCGCGCGGTAAATATGGAATTGTCCGCGAGTATGGTGGCCATGGAATTGGAACCGCGATGCATCAGGAGCCACATTTACTTAACTATGGATCTGCTGGACGGGGGCCAAAATTAGTTGCAGGCATGGCGCTGGCTGTTGAGCCGATGATTATGCATGGCTCTGAAAATGTGCGAGTTGAGAGTGATGATTGGACGGTCAGCACAGTTGATGGGTCGCGCGCAGCTCATACAGAGCACACCTTCGCGCTCCTGCCTTCCGGAGAGATTTCGGTCCTAACGGCTCTGGACTCCGGGGTGGCTGGGCTCTCGCCTTTTGGGGTCGTTCCCGCTCTTTTGTAGGGGTGGAAGTAACCCGATTTCTAGAAATCGACCCCCCTGGCCTAGACTTGCCGGTCTTGGGTTTACGCAGAAAAACATGGGAGTAGGTAGGGCTTGTCTAAAAAAGATGGTGCCATTGAGATCGAGGGCACCGTGGCTGAAGCTCTGCCAAATGCAATGTTTCGAGTTGAACTCACGAACGGGCATAAAGTCCTCGCGCACATCAGCGGAAAGATGCGACAGAACTACATTCGCATCCTTCCTGAAGATCGTGTAATCGTGGAGTTAAGTCCGTACGACCTCACCCGAGGTCGGATCGTTTACCGATACAAGTAAGAACAAGTAAGCACAAGATAGAGGGAGGGTCATGAAGGTCAAGCCGAGCGTGAAGAAGATTTGCGATAAGTGCAAAGTCATTCGTCGTAATGGTCGCGTCATGGTGATCTGCGAGAACCTCCGACACAAGCAACGACAAGGTTAGTCAGGGTTAATAAAAGTTAGCCAAGTTTCCTTATAACTAAATACATACTCGTGGTGAAACTGGATATCAATCCAGGCCCTTGGTCCAGAGGCCGAGGAATTCACTGCGGAGGACCTCTGGAATACCGAAAGGCCACCATCCAACATGGCACGTTTAGTTGGTGTGGATCTCCCACGCGAAAAGCGCGTTGAGATCGCACTCACATATATATTCGGAGTGGGGCGGACTCGATCAATCGAGACTCTCGCTGCAACCGGAATCAATCCAAATACTCGCGTTAAAGATTTAGAAGAGAGCGATCTCATCAAGCTCCGTGAGTACATTGAAAGCAAGTTCAAGATCGAGGGCGACCTTCGTCGTGAGATTGCATCCGATATTCGCCGCAAGGTTGAAATTCAGTGCTACCAAGGAATTCGTCATCGTAAGGGTCTACCCGTACGTGGCCAACGCACCCACACCAACGCACGTACTCGCAAGGGTCCACGCGTTGCTATCGCAGGCAAAAAGAAGGTGACTAAGTAATGGCAACTAAACCAGCAGCTGCAGCTTCCGGAAAAGGAAAGCCAGCAGCAAAGATTCGCAAGAAAGAGAAGAAGAATGTTGCAGTTGGACAAGCTCACATCAAGAGCACCTTCAACAACACCATCGTCTCTATCACTGATCCAACTGGTGCTGTTATCGCTTGGTCTTCATCTGGCCAAGTCGGTTACAAGGGTTCACGTAAATCCACACCGTTCGCTGCACAACTTGCAGCTGAAGCAGCGGCTCGTCGAGCACAAGAGCATGGCGTCCGCAAAGTTGATGTTTTTGTTAAGGGTCCAGGATCAGGTCGCGAGACTGCGATTCGTTCCCTCCAGGCAGCTGGTCTAGAAGTTGGTTCCATCTCTGATGTGACCCCAGCGCCACATAATGGTTGCCGTCCACCAAAGCGTCGTCGAGTCTAAGGAAAGGGGAGAAGAACTATGGCTCGTTATACCGGAGCAGATTGCAAGCGTTGCCGTCGCGAGAAAGTAAAGCTCTTCCTTAAGGGCTCTAAATGCGATGGACCAAAGTGTCCAATTGAGTCACGTCCATACCCACCAGGTGAGCATGGGCGCGGTCGAACAAAAGAGAGTGAGTACTCACTCCAGATGCGTGAGAAGCAGAAATGCGCGCGTATCTATGGTGTACTCGAGAAGCAATTCCGTGGCTACTACCAAGAGGCCAATCGCCTCACAGGTCGTACCGGTGAGAACTTGCTCCGTATCCTCGAATCACGTCTAGACAATGTTGTCTATCGCGCAGGCTTTGCAAAGAGCCGCGACATGGCCCGCCAACTTGTACGTCACGGTCATTTCTTGGTCAATGGCGAGAAGGTAAACATTCCTTCTTATCGCGTTGCGCCCTCATCGGTGATTGATCTACGTCCATCATCACACGACCTCACTCCATTCATTGTTGCAAGCGCTGAACTCGGCGAACGCCCTGTTCCAGCGTGGATGGAAGTTGTTGGATCCAAGATGCGAATCCTGGTCCACTCACTTCCAGAGCGATCTGTCATTGATACGCAAGTTCAAGAGCAGTTAATCGTTGAGTTCTATTCCAAGTAATAAGTAGTTAGCAGTACAGCAAGACCCGTACCGTCAGGCCTGGCGGTACGGGAAGAAAGAAAAGCGGAGATCAAATAGCGGATCTCCATTAGTTACGGAGGATCATCAGTGCTAATCGCGCAGCGCCCCATCCTTACCGAAGAAGTAGTAAGTGAATATCGTTCCCGTTTCATCATCGAACCGTTGGAGCCTGGCTTTGGTTATACGTTGGGTAACTCCCTTCGTCGAACCTTGCTCTCCTCGATTCCTGGCGCCGCTGTTACAAGCGCGCGCGTTGATGGAGCGCTTCATGAGTTCACCACTCTCGAAGGTGTGAAGGAGGATCTCACCGAGATCGTCCTAAACCTTAAGAATCTCGTTCTCTCATCAGAGCACGACGAGCCAGTAGCTCTCTACATCCGCAAGAGCGGCGAAGGCACCATTACTGGAGCCGATGTAGTCGTTTCAGCTGGAGTTGAAGTGCACAATCCTGAGCTACACATCGCAACGCTCAATTCGAAAGCAAATGTGCAAATCGAGTTAACCGTAGAGCGTGGACGTGGCTACGTCACAGCAATTCAAAATAAGCAAGCCGGCCAGGAGATCGGACGAATTCCTATCGACTCGATTTATTCACCGGTTCTCAAAGTGACCTATAAAGTTGAAGCGACTCGTGTCGAGCAACGCACCGACTTTGATCGCTTAGTACTTGATGTCGAGACCAAACGATCAATGAGTCCACGCGATGCAATGGCATCAGCTGGAAAGACGCTCGTTGAACTATTTGGACTTGCTCGCGAGTTAAACGTTGATGCAGAAGGAATCGAAATCGGACCTTCCCTCACCGATGCTGCACTTGCAGCAGATCTTGCCCTTCCTATCGAAGATCTTGATTTAACGGTTCGTTCCTACAACTGCTTAAAGCGTGAAGGAATTCATACCGTTGGAGAATTGGTCGGTCGAAGCGAGGCAGATCTTCTCGATATTCGTAACTTTGGTTCGAAGTCAATCGACGAGGTCAAAGCAAAGCTCGTCTCCATGGGTCTTCAACTTAAAGATAGCCCGATTGGATTCGACCCAACTCTCTCACCTGGCTATCACGACAATGGTGATGATTTTGGTGATGATGAGTTCTATGCGGTTGAGCCAGTTGAGTCAGTTGAATCAGCCGAGTCAAGCGCCGAAAAAGAAAGAGAGTAGATAAATGCCAAAACCAAGTAAAGGTCCACGCCTTGGTAGTGGTCCCGCGCATGAGCGCCTTCTTTTAGGAACGCTCGCTACTCAATTAATCAAGCACGGCAAAATTGAAACCACCCTTGTTCGCGCAAAGCGACTTCGTCCATACGTGGAGAAGCTGATTACTGCTGGCAAGAAAGGCGATCTCCCTGCACGTCGCCGCGTTATGAAGGTCATCACAGAAAAGGGTGCCGTGCACTCACTTTTCACCGAGATTGGCCCACGTTTCGCGCAACGCAATGGTGGATACACCAGAATCACCAAGATTGGCATTCGTAAGGGTGATGCTGCAGATATGGCGGTTATCGAAATTATTGCTGAAGGAACGCCAGAGAAGAAGAAGGTTCTCTCTCAGGCTGAGGCAATTGCAAAGCGTGCAGCTAAAGCAGAGAACACCAAGAAAGCTGCTGCAGCTCGAGTTGCTGATCGTAGTGCGGCACGTGCAAAAGTCGCAGAGCGGATCGCTTCGCGCTCCGCAGCTCCTGCAACTTCTTCCAAGAAGGCAAGCAAGAGCGCTGCCGATGCACAGCCAGATGAGTCTGAAGTTGTAGCCGCTCCCGCAAAGAAAGCGGCAGCAAAGAAGGCTCCCGCAAAGAAAGCGGCGACTAAGGCTCCTGCGAAAAAAGCAGTAGCAAAGAAAACTGCAAAGAAAAAAGCTGAGTAGTACTTAAGCTTCGATCATCGTGTCAGAACCCGTCCTCGAAAGCGCGGACGGGTTCTCGCGTATTCGGGTGGATTGTCAATATGACGGAACCCTTTTCTCCGGTTGGTCGATACAACCGGATCGACGTAGCGTGCAAGGGGTCATTGAAGATGTTTTTTCGCGCGTTTTAGATCATGAGGTAACAACAACAGTTGCTGGGCGGACAGATGCTGGCGTCCATGCGCTTGGACAAGTTTTCCATTTTGATCTTCCGCAATCGCTGCGCGCCAATTGGAACCTTGAATCGCTTCTTTACATAGCTAATCGAATCCTCACCTCAGAAATTCGCATTATTGGTATCACCGATGCTGCTAAGGATTTCCATGCCCGCTACAGCGCGTTGCGTCGCCAATATCGCTACCAATTACTTGATAACGCGCGGACGCTTAACCCGTTGGAGCGAGTAGCAACTGCGATTTATCATCGCCCCCTTGATGAGCAGTGGATGAATCAGTCGAGCGCTTTGCTATTAGGTGAGCACGATTTCGCTGCCTTCTGTAGGGCGCGCGAAGGCACGACCACTATCCGCACCCTTGAAACCTTCAGCTGGCTCCGCGATGCGGATGGGCTTTTAACTGCAACGATTGCCGCTGATGCGTTCTGTCACAACATGGTTCGCGCTCTTGTGGGGGCCATGATGATGGTGGGCGACGGGCGATGGGGGATAGCTAAACCGCAGGAGATCCTCCGCGCTGGAGAGCGACATAGCCATATTGCGCCTGCGGCAGGGTTGACCCTGATGACAGTGGAGTACCCACCCCCAAGTGAGTACGGTCAGCGGGCAAGGCGGGTCACCTCAAAGTCGGTTCGGGGGAGCTGATTTCAGCGATTTTGACCGGCTTGGGCCATGCCAGGTACCCTCTACCTCTTGCCTGGTAGCGGCTCTATCGCGTCAGGAAAAGAAGGAAGAAACTAGCAAGACCAGTTATTTCCACTAGTAGCCCGAGTAGAGAGTTAGTGAGGTTGGCGTGCGCACTGCGAGCCCAAAGGCGTCTGAGATTACGCGTGCTTGGCACATTATCGATGCCAAGGATGTTGTGTTAGGTCGTCTAGCAACCCATGCAGCTGCGCTGCTCCGTGGTAAGCACAAGCCTACTTTCGCGCCACATATGGATACTGGCGATTTCGTAATCGTGATTAATGCTGGCGAGATTGCACTTACTGGATCAAAGAGCGCAAGCAAATTGGCATTCCGCCACTCAGGTTATCCAGGCGGTCTCACTGCAACTACATATGCAGACATGATGGCAACTCACCCAACTCGTGCAGTTGAAAAGGCGATTCGAGGCATGTTGCCAAAGAATTCGCTCGGTCGTTCGCAAATCACAAAGTTAAAGGTCTACGCAGGTCCAGAGCATCCACATGCTGCGCAGAATCCTGTTCCTTATTCCATCAACCAAGTTTCCCAAATTTCCTGATAGGTGCGTGCAATGTCTGATTTTTCCAACGTAGATGTCGACCTCGATGATGATTTCGAGGTTCCTACGAGTTATTCATCTAGCACTCCAGCACCTGCAACTAACCGCTCTGCGATCACTGCTCCCGGAGCAGGCGTAGGTCGACGTAAAGAGGCAATTGCACGTGTTCGACTCGTACCAGGAACCGGAAAATGGATCTTGAACGGCCGCCCGCTCGATGTGTACTTCCCAAATAAAGTGCACCAACAATTAGTTTCTGAACCATTTCGCACAGTTGGCGTCGATGGAAATTACGATGTTATTGCGTTGATCAACGGTGGCGGCATCTCTGGCCAAGCCGGAGCTCTTCGCCTTGGCGTTGCACGCGCTCTCAATGCTATTGATGTTGATGCGCACCGACCTTCTTTGAAGAAGGCAGGCTTCTTGACTCGTGATGCACGTGTGATCGAGCGTAAGAAGTACGGCCTCAAGAAGGCGCGTAAGCGTTCGCAGTACAGCAAGCGTTAAAGCGCTGTAAGCAAAGTAGCATCGCGCATATGGCGCTCTTCGGGACCGATGGTATCCGTGGCCGCTATGGCGAATTTCTCACAACTAATCTGGCTGAGCGAGTTGCTTTTGCTGCCGGTCGCTTTCTACCTACGCACTCCCGAGTAATCATTGGCCGCGATCCGCGAAGCTCAGGGATTTTCCTGGAAGATGCGCTGAGTTCAGGTTTTACAAAATCCGGTCACGATGTGATTCGCGTTGGAATAATTCCCACACCGGGATTGGCATTTCTTGCGCTCGAGCCAGGTATCGCCCTTGGCGTGATGATAACCGCCTCACACAATCCGGCAGTCGATAATGGAATAAAGATTTTTGGAAATGACGGCATGAAGATCTCTGATCAATTAGAGGAAGAAATTGAAGCTTGGGTTAATTCAACAGAAATAGTCGAAAAAGTTGCGGTCTCTGAAATTGGCGAGAGTAGCGTCGATACCAATGCGATATCGCGGTACATCGACCATCTCAAAGCATCAATTGATATCTCGCTATCTGGACTCACTCTTATCGTGGATTGCGCAAATGGCGCTGCCGCTCATGTTGCACCTCAAGTATTGCGAGAACTAGGGGCAGTAGTTCGGGTCATCGGAGGCGAGCCAAAT
>JBIJBY010000054.1:0-8628 GCA_044344975.1 Candidatus Nanopelagicaceae bacterium
ATAGGTGGGCATGAACGCTGAAAGAATGATTGCGCAACCAGTGAAAATTGCAAACTTGATAACTCGAGAAAGTCCAGGAGCGTGTTCTTTTTTGGTCGCAATCAACGTTGCTGTAAGTGAACCAAGTGCAATGACACTTCCTAATAATCCAAATTCTCCAGCTTCTAATCCAAACTCTTTCGTCGCCATGATGGCGCTAAAGAGTTCAGGGTTCACGCCAAAAGTCGCGAAGAAAAATATGACCAACATCATTGCCATTAAATCTGGCCGCGCTCGAATGTATCTAACTGCTTCCGAAAAAAGCGCTCCAGTACGAGGCTCTGTTCGATGCAGTTCTTCATTATCAATCATCAACACTGCAGCAATGACTGCAAGAAAGGAGATTGCATTTAAAAGAAAGGCTGGGCCCGTATCAAAAGCTTCGATCATAAAACCCGATAAAGCAGGGCCAATCAATCGCGCTGTATTAAAATTTACAGAATTAAGCGCAACTGAATTTGGAATATCCTCGTCAGGAACGAGTTCGGGTAAGAATGAGTGGCGAACGGGTCCATCAATTGCTGCAGTGATTCCTAAGCCCAGTGCAATAAGAAGCACATGCCAGAGTTGAACATAATGAGTAACAACCAGTAACCCGAGGGAGCCAGCCCATAAAAAACCGGAGAAGCTGGTAAATGTCAGGAGCGTGGGCTTAGAAATTCGATCGGCGAGCGTTCCCCCGAAGAAGGAGAAGAGCGATGGGGCCGATTGGAGCGCGACCACTACCCCAAGCCAGAGCGCATTATTGGTTAACTCAAGAACAAGCCAGTTTTGTGCAATTCGCTGCACCCATGTGCCAATGTTACTGAGCGTTGTCGAGATGTAATAGATACGAAAGTTCCGGTGGCGAAAAGATCTAAACGAACCACTAGCTCTCATAATCCACAAGTCCCATAGGGCTCACCTGATATGCGCATCTTCTCACCGAATCAACTCTCGCGAGGGGGTTGGACAAATTCGTACTCAAAGCTATTTAGAGGTTCTAGACTAGAACCATGCGCCCACTAAGGGAAATATCTGATCGACAGATAATCCTGATTGCCCTGGGCTTATGGGCGCTGATTGCCATTGGTTCGCTCATCACAAATGAGATGGAATTCATGTGGAGCGCGCTCATCGCAATTGCCCTGGGTGGATATGGGTTGCGAATTATGCGCCTTCGCCAACAGGGCAACGCGAGCGAACCGAATAAGTCGAACGAGCAGTAGAGCGAGAACTAGCTCTCAATTTGGTCTGCAATTCCGCGCAAGACCTTTCCTAAACGTTCTGCATCATTTGATGATGGGTGGCGACCGTGGCGTAAACCATTGCCTACTCGATCAAGAATTTTTATTGCATCTTCAATGATTGCTGCGAGGTCATCTGGATTTATCCGAGCACCAGCAGCAAGGGAGGGCGGCGCTTCAACGATTGTCACCGAAAGCGCTTGGGGTCCACGACGACCATCGGCAACTCCAAACTCGAGCTTGGTGCCAGGCTTGATAGTGGTCACGCCAGAGGGAAGTGAAGCTGCTGGGAGAAATACATCATCTCCCTCATCTGAGGAGATAAAACCGAAGCCTTTCTCAAGACTGAACCACTTAACGCGTCCGGTTGGCATAACACACTCCTCGCTCTCTGCACTTCGCTCTGCACTTAACTCTTCTAATTACATGCCATCTCATGCGGCGTTACCTGCCGCACTGAAGGATTCTTATTTTATCCTGTTTTTGCCGATCCTGGCTCAGCTATTTCTTGGCAGGAGGAGCGCTAGAAAGCTATTAAAACCGGGCGATTAGAGGACTAAAGCCTCAGAGTGAGCGCCGCAGCCGTAATTAACAGCGACCACGTGACCATCTGCCGGTGAGATGGCGTTGGCGCAGACACCAAATGCATTTCGCAGCGATCCAGCAATTGGCAAGAAAAAGGCGCACGATGCACATGCCTTAGGAGCGCTCTTTGCAAATTCAGAGTCTGGTCCATACTCGCCTGCAATCCATCGATCGCTAGCCATATCTCGGCCAATTGGAGAGAGCACCCGAACTCTCCCTAATCCCAATTCCCATAGTTGCGCTGAATCAAGTTCTTCATCTGACGGAAGCGCTGCATAACCAGGAACCATTCGCGCATCATCCGCGCTCGTTGGCACAATAGTGCCTGGTAGAACATCCTCTGGAAGAACTCGTTCGTGGTACGGAACCCACTGTGGCGGCAAGAGCGCATCTGGTCCAGGCAAGAGCACGACATCACAGATTGTTGGCGCGCTGCTCTCTGCTACCGAAGCAAGCGTTACCGCCCAACGCCAATCGGGGTAACCGGTAAGCGAAGTTTCGAAGAAATGCGTTTCATACTGCTCGTCGGAGCGTTCAACAGCAAGGTGCGCCCCAACCTTTTCGCCATCGAAGCGAAGATTTCCGATTGAACTCTCTGCTTCAGCCAAAGCGGCTTCGCGAGCGATTGATTCAGCAACTGCTGAACCTTCACCGCGAAGCCCTTTGTCTGTACTCGTCATACTTGAAAGAGTACCAATTATTAGAAGTCCATATCTCCGCCGCCAGGAGCTGCAGGAGCTGCGCTCTTTGGCTCTGGCTTCTCGGCGATTACAGCTTCAGTGGTGAGGAAGAGCGCTGCAATTGATGCCGCGTTCTGAAGCGCCGAGCGGGTGACCTTTGCAGGATCGATAATTCCTGCCTTGATCATGTCGACATACTCACCCGTTGCAGCGTTAAGTCCAAATCCAGCATCGAGATGGCGCACCTTCTCGACAACAACTCCGCCTTCAAGGCCAGCGTTGATTGCGATTTGCTTGAGCGGCGCTTCAACAGCGAGCTCAACAATTTTCGCACCTGTCGCCTCGTCGCCTTCGAGTTTCAATTTTGCAAATGCAAGCTTCGCAGCTTGGAGTAGCGCAACGCCACCACCTGCCACAATTCCTTCTTCGACAGCTGCCTTTGCGTTACGTACTGCATCTTCGATGCGGTGCTTTCGCTCTTTTAGCTCCACCTCAGTAGCTGCGCCAGCTTTGATAACGGCAACGCCACCAGCAAGTTTTGCAAGGCGCTCTTGAAGCTTCTCTCGATCGTAATCTGAATCGCTCTTCTCAATTTCAGCGCGAATCTGATTAACGCGACCCTGAATCTGCTCTTTATCTCCGGAGCCTTCAACGATCGTGGTCTCATCCTTAGTGATGACAACCTTTCGAGCGCGGCCGAGTAGATCGATTGTTGTGGCATCAAGCTTTAAGCCAACCTCTTCAGAAATTACTTGAGCGCCAGTGAGAATTGCGATGTCTTGGAGCATTGCCTTACGACGATCGCCAAAACCTGGAGCCTTAACTGCTGCCGAGCGGAACGTTCCACGAATCTTATTTACAACAAGAGTTGCAAGCGCTTCCCCTTCGATATCTTCAGCAATAATCGCGAGCGGCTTACCTGATTGCATAACCTTCTCAAGAATCGGCAATAGATCTTTGATATTTGCAATCTTTGAGTTAGCAATCAGAATATATGGATCCTCAAGGACCGCTTCCATGCGATCAGTATCGGTGACCATATATGGGGAGATATAACCCTTATCAAAGCGCATACCTTCAGTGAGCTCTAGCTCGAGCCCGAAAGTATTGCTCTCTTCAACTGTGATTACACCTTCTTTTCCGACCTTATCCATTGCCTCTGCGATCTTCTCGCCAATAGTTACATCTGCTGCAGAGATAGATGCGGTAGCTGCAATCTGTTCTTTGGTCTCAACATCTTTTGCCATTTTTCCAAGCTCATCTGCAACTGCTGCGACTGCCTTTTCGATACCGCGCTTAAGCGCCATCGGATTCGAACCAGCTGCAACGTTACGAAGTCCTTCGCGGACTAGCGCTTGTGCCAAGACTGTTGCTGTGGTTGTGCCATCTCCAGCAACGTCATCGGTCTTCTTCGCAACTTCCTTTACTAGCTCAGCGCCAATTTTCTCGTAAGGATCATCGAGTTCAATCTCTTTCGCGATGGATACGCCATCGTTAGTAATAGTGGGAGCGCCCCACTTCTTCTCCAGTACAACGTTGCGACCACGAGGTCCAAGGGTTACCTTGACCGCATCGGCGAGCGCATTCATGCCGCGCTCTAGGCCACGTCGTGCCTCTTCATTGAAAGCAATCATCTTTGCCACGGTAAGTCTCCTTCTAGATTGTTACGTGGGGGCTGACTCGGGTTTTCTTGTCAGCTGCGGGTTATCACTCTCGACCCGAGAGTGCTAACGCATAATCTACGGCAGGAGGCGCCGGGGTATCAAACGGAGAGGGCAGAGAGAGCGGAAAACGAAGAGGCTTGCGAGTTAGAGGTTTGAGCCGGTGGTCCGGGAGTTACGGAGCCTGCGGAGGCGTCGAACTAGAGTCGGATAGGCGCCCTCGGCCTCTGGACGATCGAGCAAGGCATTGAGTATCTGGTAGTAGCGGGGTGAGCTCATGGAAAACAGCTCGCGGATAGCCCCCTCTTTCGAGCCAGGATAGCGCCACCACTGGCGCTCGAACTCCAAAATGGAGAGCTCTTGCGGAGTGAGCGCGCCACTTGCCCCAGTCGATTCAACTGAGGCGGCAGCAATTACTGGCTCTCCCATGGTCCATATCTTATGGGGAAATTACATTGTTGTCATTTACCTACTCCGCAGAATTAGGCCTTAGCTTGAAAATAATCCTTGCGTTTTGCGCTCCGCACGATGTTGCGAAGCATTGTCGGGAAGACGAATGCATGGAATGGCTTGACGATGTACCAATACAGAGTGCCACCTAGGCCACGCGGCTGAAAAATCGCCTCTTGCGTGATTTCAATTTGATTTCCCTCTGGAATTCTCCGAACTCTAAATTCCAACCACGCTTTACCAGGCAAAATCATCTCAGCATAAAGTCGAAGATGGTCTTCGCGCTCTAATGATTCCACTCGCCAAAAATCCAAGCTATCGCCAAGTCGTAAATGTTTTGGATCTCTTCTACCACGGCGTAACCCAACGCCACCGATGAGTCGATCCATCAAACCTCGAAGGAACCAGAGAAAATCAGCGCCATACCAACCGGTATCGCCACCAATCTCTTCAATTGTCTCCCATGCGCTGACAAGAGAGGCATCGGTGCGTGCGCTTCGCGAATCTTTATATGTCATTTCTCCAGCCCATGATGGGTCAGATTGCGCCTTCTGCCACGGATGCGCAGGAAGTGTTGCATCTGACCAACGGGTCTTCACTTTATTCTCGTTGACTCGCGCAAGCGCAAGTTCCATCGCTTGCTCCACACCCATTAATCCTTGCGGAGGTCGCGGAATGACCGCGTCAATGCTTTTTTCCGGATCTGCGACTACTTCACTAATAAGGGAGTGCACTAACGGACGAGCTAACGCCGATGGCAACGGAGTTACTAAACCTATCCAGAGACTTGCTAGTCGAGGAGTTAACACTGGAATCTTGACGATAATTCTCTTTCGTAAACCTGAAACCTTGGCAAAGATCTGCATCATCTCTGAGTACTTCATGACATCAGGGCCACCGATATCGAATACCCCAGTAACTGGCTTTGGTAATTGCGCAGCATTTACGAGATACCACAAAATATCGCGAATGCCGATTGGGTGGGTAAGGTTTGAAATCCACTTTGGTGTAGTCATAACTGGAAGACGATGTGTGAGATGACGGACCATTTCAAAAGATGCTGACCCTGCACCAATAATAATTCCCGCTCTAAGTTCCATCGTTGGCACACCAGTTGCTGCGAGCTCTGTGCCTACTTGTGCTCGTGATGCGAGGTGTTGGCTTGCCTTCTTGTCGTTCGCAATTCCACCTAGATAGACAATTTGCTTTACATCTGCCTCTTTCGCGGCACGTGCAAAGTTTGCTGCCATCTGCTGCTCGATCTCATCGAACTTCTTTCCCATATTTAGAGAGTGCAGGAGATAGAACGCAGTATGAATCCCGGTCAGCGCCTCACGAAGGCTCTCAAAATCGTTTGCATTTCCGACAGCCACATCAACTTCCTTGGCCCATGGCTGATCTTTGATTTTGCCTTTATCTCGGATGAACACCCGGACAGAGAGCTCGCTATTGAGAAGCGACTCGACCAAACGGCCACCTACATAGCCCGTTGCGCCAGTGACGAGCACTTTCCGATGCGAACTCATAGTGGAGACTCTAGACTTGCCCTTTCCATTCCGCACATGGGGAGCAAAGGGAGAGCCAATGAAGCGACCTGCAGTGGTGATTCTTGGCGCCGGTTTTGGCGGCCTCACTGCTGCTCGAGCGCTTGCTAAGAAAGCTGATGTCACTTTAATTGACCGACATAATTACCAAACCTTTCTCCCTCTCCTCTATCAAGTATCCACGGCGGGTCTAGCAGCAGATCACATTGCCCATCCGATTCGCGCATCATTACGTGGACTACCTGTTCGATTTCGCATGGGCACGCCCATTGCAATTAATCACGCACAACAGGCTGTGATGCTAGATAGTGGAGAAGAGTTTCACTTTGATCATTTAATTGTTGCTCTTGGTTCGGCAACAGCTGATTTTGGTATCCCTGGCGTCAAAGAGCACACCTTAGGAATGAAGAGCATTCAAGAAGCTCTTTTGATTCGCGGCGAAATTATGCGCCGCTTCGAAGATCTCTGCCGGTTTGAAGATGAGACCAGACTTGGCATCTCAGTTGTCGGCGGCGGACCAACTGGGGTTGAGATGGCTGGTGCAATCGCAGAGTTAATTCGTGGGCCGCTCAAAGGTGATGAAACCAAGGCTGCTGCACATATGGATATTCGAATCATCGAAGCAGGGCCGCGCCTTCTGCCATCCTTTAGCCAATCACTCTCTGATCGAACTGCTAAAGATCTAGAGCGATTGGGCGTTGATGTAATTTTGAATAAAGCTGTCCAATCTGTTGCACCGCGCCAGATCACCTTCACAAATGGCGAAGTTGTCGGCTCTGAGATCACCATCTGGGCTGCGGGAGTACAAGGTGAACCAACTATCGAAAAGTTAAACCTGCCAATTTCTCGCAGAAGAATTGATTGTCTCGAAACCTTGCAGGTCAAAAGCCACCCAAATATCTGGGCTATTGGTGACAACGCCGGTGTTGCTGATAAAAATGGAAATCTATATCCCATGGTTGCTCCTGTTGCGATGCAGCAAGCACGCCATGTTGCAAAGCAAATAGTTGCCTTGAGCGAAAAGAAAGTTCTGCAACCTTTCCGCTACAAAGATAAAGGTTCAATGGCAACAATTGGGCGTCATAAAGCAGTTGTCGAAGTGGGGCCGATTCGATTGGCCGGAATTCCTGCATGGTATGCCTGGCTCTGGTTGCACCTTATCTATCTTCTTGGCGGCCGAAATAAAATCGGAACCATGGCTGATTGGACCTGGAATTACCTCACTTACGACCGAGGTAACCGCCACATCATGGACGGCAATTAACCGTTAGCAATTGCTTCTTGAAGTTGGTTCAGGTGATCTTTGATGTGAGTGCGAGATTTTTTAATTAGAGCGATTATCGGATATTCGCCAACATCCGCATTCTTGCCTTTTCGCTCCCACTCTTCTGAAGTGAAGTTACTCATCACGTTATAAAAAGATTCACGCAACGACTGGAGGAGTATCAACGACTTCTCGACATCTCGTTTATCATATTTAAGTCGGCTCGGATAAACAGTCTCATCAAAAAAATCTGTCTGTGGTATCTCTTCAGTCAGGATTTTCAAATATCTAACATAGAAATGAACTTCAGTATCAGCTAAGTGGTGAATGATGTTTGCTGGTGACCAGGCATCACTTGTGGGGGCTTTATGTAACTTATCAGCAGGAATTGCCTTTGCAGCCCTAATGAAATTATCAGTAGCATCTTTATACTCTTTAAGTAGTTCTACAGACATCTCTCGCACAAATCCTCTCACTCTTTACAACTTTGAGCATAGCGTATCTAAATCTTGCGAATGGCGACTAATGACTTCGGCAGCTACATCTTCAAGTGCGGTAATTGTTTCAGGACGTGCATCATCAATTGCAGATCGCATTCCAGACATCAGTGGTTGAATCCTGAAATAGTGTCCTCGTCTGAGAATGTGATTAAGTTGCCAATCAATCGCATGATTTCCTGCTTGTGAGGTGATATCCAGAATTGGTCGGGCCCAATTTGCTAATCCCCAGTGGCGAACTTCTTCATACTGGAGTTCTCTTGCCACAGCTCCAGTACCGATTGAAATGATTGTCATCTCATCTTCGTCAAAACCCATGGACATCGCATGTGCGAATGCGCACATTGTCGGGTTATTTGCGAATACGGCGCCATCAATAAATGCCAATTTCTCATCGCTGCCAATCTTGGCAGCTGGCTCGAAGTAGGTTGGCGCTGCGCTTGTCGCACGTGCCACAAATCTCATCAAATAATCTTTTTCGGGGTTCGCACGCGCCTCATTGCGGACGAAGAAATGTGGGGCGCCGCTCTCCACTTCATAAGCTGTTATGAGGACCTCACAGAGCGCTTCACTAATCTTGGCATCACCAAGAATCTCATCAAGAACGCGTTCAATTCCCTCGGCCGAGTAGCGCTCATTAGTTAATCCCTTAAGGGTATCCATAATTTTCAAACCAGAATTT
>JBIJBY010000055.1:0-8610 GCA_044344975.1 Candidatus Nanopelagicaceae bacterium
CCAGAACTCCTGCAAAAAATAGTGGCGCACGCCACTAGGCCGCAGCGCTCCCGCTTAGGTCTAGATTAGCTCTATGAACGAGGAGATAAGCAAGGCAATCCGGGCTATGCGCCGCTCCTACGGCGACGAGGGGCTCTCTGAAAGTGCAGCAGGCTCCGAGCCCATCTCCCTCTTTGCTCGCTGGCTCAAGGAGGCGGCAGATAATCCCTACATCGTTGAGGCAAATGCGATGGTGCTCAGTACGGTGAGTGCGAACAGGCCAACCTCACGAACAGTTCTTCTTAAAGGGTTTGACCCAGCATCTGGTGGCTGCACATTTTTCACCAATTACAACTCCGCTAAGGCGCATGCGCTTGAGAGCAATCCAGAAGTCTCGCTCCTTTTTCCTTGGTACCCAATGGAACGACAGGTATTGATCTCTGCACGAGTTGAGAAAGTTGCCCGGGGTGAATCCGAGGAGTACTTCGCCTCGCGCCCTTGGTCGAGTCAGATTGGAGCATGGGCAAGCGATCAATCGATGGAGATAGCCGGGCGTGAGGTGCTTGAGCAGCGATGGCAGGAAACTTCCGAACGCTATCCAGAAGGCAGTGCAGTGCCACTTCCTGATCACTGGGGAGGCTTCTGTGCCATTCCTTCCACAATTGAATTCTGGCAAGGGCGATACTCTCGATTGCACGACCGGCTTCGCTTCACAAGAGAGAGTGGTGGCTGGTCGCGGGTGCGGCTAGCGCCATGACACAGAGGCGCTCTTACCTTCGATAGGCTCTGACTATGAGCGCAGATATAACAATTCCGGCAAACCTCAAACCGAAAGATGGACGTTTTGGTTGTGGTCCTTCGAAGATTCGCACCGAATCAATATCGGCACTTGCTGGAAGTGGCGCTTCAATACTTGGCACCTCGCACCGCCAGGCTCCAGTAAAGAATGTCGTTTCTAGAGTGCGACGTGGACTAAAAGATCTCTTCGCACTTCCAGATGGTTACGAAGTGGTATTGGGTAATGGTGGCTCAACTGCTTTTTGGGATATCGCTACCTTTGGTTTGATTGAAGCGAAGTCGCAACACTTAGTCTTTGGTGAGTTTTCCTCAAAATTTGCAAGCGGCGTAAAGAGCGCTCCCTTTCTTGGTGACCCCGTAGTCGTCGAAAGCACGCCAGGTAGCCATCCCGTCCCAGTCGCCGATCCATCTGTCGATGCCTATGCGCTTACACATAATGAAACTTCTACCGGCGTTGCAATGGAAATCAAACGACCCGTTGGCGCCGGCGACAACGGAATTGTTTTGGTTGATGCGACTAGCGCTGCTGGCGGATTGCTCGTTGATGCAAAAGAATTCGATACTTACTACTTTGCACCTCAGAAATCTTTTGCCTCAGATGGCGGTCTTTGGCTTGCGCTCATGAGCCCCGCTGCCCTTGAGCGAAATCAAAAAATCACTGCCACTAATCGTTGGACACCTGCCTTTTTGGATCTATCAATCGCAATCGAAAATAGCAAACTCGATCAGACCTACAACACTCCTGCTGTGGCAACACTCATGCTTCTTGCCGAGCAGATCGAGTGGATGAACGAAAACGGTGGGCTCACATTTTCGGCTGGGCGCAGCGCAAAATCGGCAGAAACACTTTACGGCTGGGCTGAAAAAACTTCGTACACAACTCCGTTTGTTACCGAGCCAGCGATGAGATCTAATGTGGTTGGCACAATTAACTTCGATGAATCTATTGATGCTCTCGCAGTCGCTAAAGTTCTTCGAGCAAATGGAATCGTCGACACTGAGCCCTATCGCAAGTTGGGCAAGAATCAATTGCGAATCGGAATGTTTCCTGCAGTAGATCCAGCAGATGTCGCGGCGCTGACTACCTGCATAGAGTACGTCGTAGATAAACTCTAAATATGAGCAATCGAACTCGACGGATTGTCACACTTGTCATCCTCATTGGCATCGTAGCAACGATTGCAATTAGCGGAATCTAGAAATACTTCTTGAGTGCGCGATTAGTCGGATGACACTTGAAGTCACAATTCGTGAGATTGCCCGAGATTATCCGCTACAACGCGCCAGGAGTGAGTATGACGAATGGGGCGAAACTGCTGAAGAAGCCAAATCGATGGAGCTCTTTCGTTGGCTGATTGAGGCGAGGATTGCTGGTCAGTGGCGTGAGGTTGGAAATCTCTCCGCTCATGCAATTTGGTACGGGCCGACACAAGGTTCTAAAGCGATGAATATTGGCATTAGTTTGATTGAAGAGTTTCGCAACCAAGGGATAGGCTCGATTGCCCAACGACTTTTAGCTCAAGAGCTACATCAACAAGGCTATGTTCGAGTTGAAGCGTCAACTGATGTAACAAATATCGCGGAGCAAAGAGCTCTTAAAAATGCAGGCTTCCTATATGAGGGTACGTTGCGTAAGGCGCAGGGACGAGCAGATGGATTACACGATTTGCAGGTCTGGTCACATCTTTTGTAGGTAAGAAACGTGATCTGGATTCAACTCAGAGAGATCTCTTGCGCCGAGCAATTTCATAGTTCGGAGCATTTGCGAACGCAAGATTTCGAGAGTTCGATCAACGCCTGCTCGTCCGCCAGCCATCAACCCGTATAGGTAAGCACGTCCAGCCCATGTGAAGTTCGCCCCTGAAGCAATAGCTGCAATCACATCTGCGCCATGCATAATCCCGGTATCCATATGAACTTCTGCTCGTTTACCGACAGCAGCGACAACATCTGGAATTAACGTGTAAGGAACTACGCCACGATCAATCTGACGGCCACCATGATTCGAGAGAATAATGGCATTAGCACCGGCATCAACTGCTGCAATTGCATCGTCTACTCGCTGAATTCCCTTAACAACAAGATTGCCGCTCCATTGGGTCCGAATCCATCGAAGGTCTTCGTAACTAATTGTTGGATCGAAAACAAAATCCATTAACTCGGCAACGGTGCCCTTCCAAGAATCAAGCGAGGCGAATTTTAATGGCTCCGTTGTGAGAAAATTGAGCCACCATGCTGGACGTGGAATTGCGTTAAGAATTGTCTTTGTTGAAATAGAGGGCGGAATGGT
Organism: Candidatus Nanopelagicaceae bacterium; assembly: GCA_044344975.1. GTDB lineage: Bacteria > Actinomycetota > Actinomycetes > Nanopelagicales > Nanopelagicaceae > IMCC26077. The sequence goes on from JBIJBY010000055.1 coordinate 3,068, forward strand.
CATGCCATTTCGCGTATCACGAAGGCGCGCTCCGGCAACTGGTACATCAACGGTGAGAACCAAGGTATCAACGCCTACTTTTGCAGCGCGATGGACCAATTCCATTGAACGTTCCCGGTCTTTCCACATGTAAAGCTGAAAAGCGTTTCGCCCCTCTGGCGCAGCCTTCACCACTTCTTCTATCGATGTTGTTCCTAAGGTGGAGAGGCAGAATGGCACGCCCGCAGCTTGCGCTGCAGCAGCACCAGCGCGCTCACCTTCGTGCTGCATCATGCGGGCAAAGCCTGTTGGCGCAATTCCCAGCGGCATCGAATGGCGCTGGCCCAGCATTTCAACAGAGAGATCAACTTTAGATACATCTATTAATACTTTTGGGTGGAATTGAAGATTCTCAAAGGTTTCGCGGGCCCGTACGAGTGAGCTCTCGCTTTCAGCAGAACCATCGGTGTAATCAAAAGGTGCTTGCGGAGTGCGACGCTTTGCTATCTTCCGTAAATCCCAAATGGTTAGCGCTCGCGCTAATCGACGACGCTTTGGGCTCAAGATGGGTTTGCGAAATCGCATCAATCCGGCGAGCTCTTTGAAACCTGGAAAGCGACGCTTTACTTTGGTTTTAGCCAACTTTGGGGCTGCTTTCTTCGCCATAACCGAAAGCATACCGGTGACGCAGCGGAGATAGACATCTCTCGAGCGCTGAGGCTAAATTCTGGCTATGAAATCACTCTCAAACCTTTTTGTGAAGGTGGCTAACTCCCCGCGCCTTCTTGTTCTGACCTCCCTAGCGCTGTTATTCCTCGCCTCAATCTCCTACGCCATTTTTGAGAAGAAGAATATGATCGATTCACTCTGGTGGGCCTTGATTACCTCAACCACGGTGGGATATGGCGATATGTATCCAGTGAGCTTAGGTGGTCGAATTACCGCTATCACTCTGCTTTTAATCATGATTCTCTTCTTGGTGCCGATGATTACTGCCTCGTTTGCCTCAAAACTAATCGTCAACCGCGATGCATTTACTCATGAAGAGCAAGAAGAGATGAAGATTCTCCTTAAGAAAATTGTCGAAATCGAAGAGAGACAACTCAAAGAAAAAGGCGAGTAGCTTTCGCTACCCGCCTTTTCTGATTTATATTCCGAGGTTATGCGATGGTTCCTTCGAAATTAACCTTGGCAGCAGAGAACCAAGTCTTAACAACTAAGTTTTCGCCAGGCTTTCCAACGCAACCCGTTGCGTACTTAAAGGAAATTGTTTCACCGATTGGGAGAATTACCACCGGTACACCTTCGTAGCCATTTGCTGGATCAACGATTTCCAAGCATGTGTTCACACCGGAGTCAGCGGAGAAGACGATTGATGAGGTATCAAGATCTTCGGTAGAGCCATTCTTGATGGTGATTTCCATTGAGTTCACTGTTAACTCTTCGGTGTAATTCTGGGCATCGGCGCTTGGCATGAAATTCATGGGATTAGAGACAGTTACATCGATGCCGCCTTCAATCGCAGTTGTCTCACCAAAGACACCTTTAAGTGAAACTAGCGCACCATCGGTTTGATCTTCGGTCAACTTATTTCCTTGAGTGCTAGCGACTTGATCAGATGCTGATTCGCTTCCTGCCTCTTTTTTGGAGCAGCCAGTTAGGGCAAGCGATAACGCGAGAAGCGGAGCAATGAATAATGCAATTTTCTTCATTCGAGACCTTTTCTTTCTTATCTTGAATAAGTGCGACTTCCATCATAGCAATGGTGGCGGGTAGAGGATTTGAACCTCTGAAGGCAGAGCCGGCGGATTTACAGTCCGCTCCCATTGGCCGCTCGGGCAACCCGCCATTGGCTATTGAGTAGCGAAACTATACCCCGGATTAAGTGAGCCTCAGTAATTCCCAGAAATACCCCTTGTTCTTCAACTATTGAGGCTGAGCGCCGCGAGGGCGCCATTGACGATTGATCCCGAATCAAGATCATGAATCTTGTAGAGGTCTGGAATATTTCCTGACTGCCCAAAGCTATCTACACCCATCGCAACTTGAGGTGCACCTAGAGCAGATCCCAACCAAGCAAGTGCATGAGATGAACCATCATGTATCGAAACAATTGGCGCTCGCTCAGTAAATACTGGTCGCATCGCACCAGGGAAAGATGGTGTGTTTGCAGTTCTGATTCCCTGCTTCAACGTTCGCTGCCAACTTCCATATAGTCGTCCTGGTGAAGTGACATCAACAACGTGTGCGATGACCCCTTCATTGGCAAGCTCTGCTGCCGCCTCCAAAACCTCTGGCATGACCGCACCGCATCCGACGAGGTGCACAGTTGGTGCATGAAAATCATCGCTCTTAGCAAGCGCTACGCGTCCATCGACTAAACGATATGCACCAGCAAGAACCTGTGAACGGAGCGTTGCTTCACCAAGGCGTTCGCGGGCATTTGCGAATGGGCTCTGATCAATAGATCGGGTGGTGAGCCGGAAGTAGAACGCCAATTCATTTGGTCGTAAATCTGGAGTGGTATCAACTTTGCTTCCTGCCACGTGTGCAACCGCATCACAGAAGAGCCAATCCAACGCCTGTCCATATGCTGGTTCAATCAATACGACACCAGGGAGTTCTATTCCCACTGATGGCGTAATCGTCGATTGATGCGCGCCACCTTCAGGCGCCAAGGTGATACCTGAAGGAGTTCCAGTGACGATGAACTTTGCCCCCGAGTAGACGCTATAAATAAACGCGTCAAGGCCGCGCAATACGAAGGGATCGTAAACCGTTCCAATTGGAATCAATGATCGATCATGTAAATCTTTAGAGATACCCAACTGTCCCAGGAGGCTAAACAAATTCATTTCGCTAATGCCAAGCTCGATATGTTGCCCCGTTGGCCCTTCAGCCCACTTTAAAATCGGATCTTCGTTCCAGCGACGACGTTGCTCTGGGTGGAACACGCCTGCGCGATTGATAAAGCCACCAAGATTTGTTGAAGTTGCGACATCTGGAGCGGTTGTCACTAAATATGGGCGGATTTTCTCGTCGCGACTGATTTCACTTAACACTCGGCCAAAAATCTCTTGGGTCGATGATTTCCCAGCGCCTTTTATCCCCGTGGTAATCGGAATTGCAATCTTCTCTTCCACGGCAGGCTCTGGGCGAGTTAATGCGACCCGACGGGCCTGACAGAGCGCATCCTCAGCGCTCCCCGGTTCAAAACGCTCCCATTCATTTGCTGAAGTTAAACCAACTTTGGTCCGTAAATCATTTATCTGAACCTCCGAGATTTGCGCTGAATGATTTCTCGGATCACCAGCTATCGGCAGATGCCACCCTTTGATGGTGTAGGCAAAGACAACGCTCGGTCGATCAGTAACAGAATCACATTCAGCAAATGCTTCGAGTAATGAATCGACGTTATGCCCACCCAGGTCAGTCAGAATTTCAAATAACTCTTGATCTTCATAAGTAGCAAGAAATTCCGCTGCACCTGCTGGCGCACCTTCAAGGAAACGCACTCTCGCTTCAGATGGAATTAACCCAAAGAGCGATTGATACTGCTCATTTGGAATATCATCAAACCAACTCTTAAATGGTTCGCTCCCGCTTTTCGCAAATGCCTCTTCCAGGCGAGATCCATATTTAATTTCGCGAACATGCCAACCTGCTGCCTCAAATTGAGCGCGCCATTGTGCAATCCGAATTCCCGGAATAACTCGGTCGAGAGATTGGCGATTGAAATCTACAATCCACATCACATTACCCAAGCCATCTGTTGCTGGATCTGCTAGCGCCTCCCAAATATTTCCTTCATCAAGTTCGGCATCGCCAATAATTGCGACAAATCTGGAGTGTGGTCGTGCGCCAAAATGCGCATCTATGTAGCGCCGAGTCGCCGCAGCAAAGAGTGGAGCTACTGCCCCTAAACCAACCGAGCCGGTAGAGAAATCAACTACCTCTGGGTCTTTGGTGCGCGAGGGATAGCTTTGTAGCCCTCCTGCAGTACGAAGTTGCGTCAGATACTTCTTATCGAGATTTCCTAACAAGTATTGGATCGAATGAAAAACTGGTGAGGCATGGGGCTTAACGCTTACTCGATCTTCGCCATCGAGATAATTGAAGTAGAGCGCTGTCATTAAGGAGACCATCGAAGCGCTAGAGGCTTGGTGGCCACCGACTTTTAATCCATCAAGGTTTTCGCGTTCGCGGTTAGCGTGATCAATCATCCGGGTTGATAACCAGAGCACCCGATCTTGGATGCGCTCCAGAGTTTTGCGCTCATCGAGAGGAAGCGCCTGGAACTGAGTATGAGGCAATTGTCCGCTAACAGCTTGCGCCATGGATTCTCCTTCTCTCCGCTTTAAGGGTATTGAATCTGGCACCACTGGTCTACCGAACCGCCTTGTGAGCCCTGTTACCTCGATTTTCTATTGGAACAACTCCCCTTTTCCAACTGGAACCCTCAACTTCACCTTCAGAAAATCGTGAGTGAAACCCCCTTGCGCCGCTTTTCGAGTAGGAGTAGAAATTAGGTAGCTTCATTGAGAGTAGACAAAAGGAAATCAATGAAGTGTCGGATCGGAGAACAACTACAGAGATAGCAATATCCATGTAAAACGCAACTGATCATCGCGGAGTTGGAATACGGAAGGTTCGAGCCGTAGAAGGCGCCCATTGTGCGTAGCTAGGCAACTAGTTACACCACAGGTGTGATGTAAGGATCAGCTCACATCGCGTGGTGAATGCCGAAGGAGATGCGCGCCGGCGAAGAGTAAAGGCCCCTGGAACTGATACTTCCAGGGGCCGACTCATATTCTCTCAACTCTATGGATATAAATAAGTTAATGACACGCGAAAAATTAAGTCCTCCGGCTCAAGTCGAGATTGAGATTAAGTAACTCGCTCTGGGGAGCTACTGATTTTCAAATACTCGCAATCATTTACACTCTTTTTGATTCGCTCAAATCCATTAAAAATTTCGAAAAATGAAGTTGTTAACGGAGAGATGGCCAACCGCAACTGATTGGGAACCCGGTAATCTGGAATTACTTTCTGATAGGTACGAAGCGCAGCGCTGATTCGCTTTGCTTCTTCATGGAAAAGCGAAATATGCCCACCGCGTTCGCTTGGATTTCGCGGTGTGTTGAGCTCAAAGCCAAGCGGCGCTAACCATTGATCAAAAAGTTCAATCATGAATGAAGTGCCCATGCGAGCTTTTGCTTCGATTGCCGAGATGCCAGCTTCTTCAATCATCTGGAAAGCGCTGTTGATTGCCCGTAAGCCGATGATGGAAGGGCTCGCGATTTGAAATCCGCGCATCTCCTCGCTCCGTTCAAAGTTAGCTCCCATCTCAAATTGATTGCGCTGCGCAAACCATCCCTGGATTGGTACATGAAGCTCGCGCTGCAGTTCTTTTCGCACGTAGAGCCAAGCTGGGGCACCTGGGCCGGAATTTCCATATTTGTACGTGCAGCCAACTGCTAAATCAACACCGTTCTTGTCGAAATCCATTTCGATCGCCCCGACTGCATGAGAAGCATCCCAGACCAAAAGGGCCCCACAGGATC
>JBIJBY010000007.1:0-26491 GCA_044344975.1 Candidatus Nanopelagicaceae bacterium
ACCTATCCAATGTCGCTTAGCGGGGTCTATGAATTGAGTGAAGTCGGAGACTTGACTCGAGTAGATCAAACGAATCCCGTGACAGCAATTTCCTAGGTATTCCTGGGCGAACCACTTAATCATCGGTCGGCGCGCTGGACGTTTTGGCTATTTTCGAGATTTTTTCTGCCTAGAATTTCGGGAGTTGTCAATCAGGAGGGGGTTAAGTTATGTCTGACAGCACTCATCGCCCTTCGAATGAAGAGAAAGCTCAAGCTGATCTCGATTACTTTGCCAAGCTTTACAGCGGACAAGATGAATCTGGTGAACCTCAGCAAACCAGGATTGATAAATTGCGAGATGGTTTACTCGTAAAGCTTTACAAGAAGTACGGCAAGGTTTCACTTAACAAATCTAAAGTTTTAGATGTTGGTTGCGGATATGGATGGCTCCTTGATTATTTTGAAGGCGCAGAGAAGTTAGCTGGCGTTGACATTGCTCACCACGCCGTTGAAGTTGCTGCGAAACGGAAGCCTGATCGCCATTTCAAGCAAGGTAACCTAGAGCAACCAATTCCATTTAATGAGACTTTTGATTTAGTTCTCGCAATTAACATTGTTGAACACTTGGAAAAACCTGAGGCGGGCGTTAAGTCGATTGCAGGTGCCTGTCATTCTGGCTCAATAGTTCTGGTCCATATGCCAACAATTGCGAATGCTTTAACTAAGTGGGAGTACTCCAAGCTTTACGACTCGGATCCGACACACATCTATCGTCCGAGCGGCAAGACGGTACGAAAGATTTTTGAGGCAAATGGATTCAAAACGCTCCGAGATAGCTACTTGCCCCACTATCCAGCATGGGCCACGAAAATCTATCCGGTACACCCGGCGTACTTGGCAGTCTTTGTAAAGAGCTAAATGCTCTGAGTCGGGAATTCTTAGGCCTTGCGCCAAACTGAGGGCTTATTGGACTCGAGTCGAATAAATGGTCTGCCAATAGTGTGATGCGTTATATGGAGCGGGTGACCGGGATCGAACCGGCACAGCTAGCTTGGAAGGCTAGAACTCTACCATTGAGCTACACCCGCGTTTTTGGCGCGTTATTGCTTTGCGACTTCAGGCCCTAGACTACCGCGTGCGTCGACGGGGCGTAGCGTAGTGGCTAGCGCGCCTGGTTTGGGACCAGGAGACCGGAGGTTCGAATCCTCTCGCCCCGACCAGCAGTCTGAAGTATCAATACCGTTAGGAGCCCTTGAGTGAAGAGCGCTGTCGAGAACCTAAGTCCCACTCGAGTTCGTCTCACCATCGATGCACCATTCTCTGACCTTGAGCCGCACTTCGCTAAGGCGTACAAAGAGATTGCTAGCAAAGTTTCTATTCCAGGTTTTCGCAAAGGAAAGATTCCGGCCGCGCTAATTGACCAACGCGTTGGTCGTGCAGCTGTCCTTGATGAAGCTATCAATATTGCGCTGCCACAACTTTATGTTTCCGCAGCACAAGAACACGATGTGCGAGTTCTCGGTCGACCTGAGGTAGATATCAAAGAGCTCGTCGATAACGAGAAACTCTCTTTCACTGTAGAAGTCGATGTTCGTCCAAAATTAGAACTCCCAAATTTAGATGGAGTCGAATTAACAGTTGATGCAGTAGAAATTAACGATGCTGAAATTGACGAGCAGGTCGAGTCCCTTCGCATCCGCTTTGGCACGTTAAGTACCGTCGAGAAAAAGGCCGAGAATGGTGACTTCGTCTCATTAAACCTCGAAGCGCGCGTCAATGGCGAGGTCGTCGATGGCGGCACTGCAAACAATATTTCGTATGAAGTCGGAAGCGACAAGATGCTTCCTGGTCTTGATGAAGCGCTCCAGGGAATGTCAGCTAACGAGACGAAAGTTTTTCAAACTGAATTGTTCGGCGGGGAGCCAGGTTCAGGCGGTGAGATCGGTGATGTCAGCGTCACTCTCAATGCAGTAAAGAAGCGCGAACTTCCGCCACTGGATGATTCCTTTGCAGCGCTGGCAAGTGAGTTTGAGACGCTTGCTGAACTTCGAGCAGATTTTAAAACTCGCCTTGAACGCGTTAAATCTCTAGAGCAAGGAGCGCAAGCCCGCGATCTTCTTGTAGAACAACTCCTCGAGCAGGTCGAGATTCCCATCCCAGAGAGCTATGTCCTTGCTGAGACAGAGGAACACCTAAAAGGTGAAGGGCGCGAAGCGGATGATGCGCACCGAGCAGAGGTTGATACTGATCTTCGCAAATCCCTCAAGAACAATTTTCTCCTCGATGCAATCGTTGATCAGGAAAAGGTTGAGGTGAGCGAAGAGGAGCTAAGCGAATTCATTGTTCGTACCTCTATGCGATACGGCATGCCTCCTGAGCAATTTGCTAACGAGGTGGCAAAGGCCGGACAACTCTCATCTCTAGTCGCTGATGTAGCACGGAGCAAAGCATTGGCTGTAGTCCTGGGCCGAGCCAAAATTGTCGACAAGAAGGGTAAGAGCGTCGATATCGAAGCGCTCCGTCCTCAACTTAAGCAATAAATCCACCCCGAATATGCCCTGAGCGAACAAGGGTCACTTTCCGGAAGTAAAACCACTCTCTCGTTGTTAGGGTAATTACATAACTAACGAGAAAGCAGGCGAACCGTGGGACTAATTACCCCAGATAGCCCAGTAGCGCGAGGAGCGCGATCAGGTGGTCAACTCGACGATGAGGTGTACCACCGACTACTTCAAGAGCGAATTATTTTCCTTGGCTCTGTAGTCGAAGATTCCATGGCAAATGCAATTGCAGCACAGCTGCTACTTCTTGCCGCAGAAGATTCTGAGAAAGATATTTTTCTGTACATCAATTCACCTGGCGGTTCAATCAGCGCAGGTATGGCTATCTACGACACGATGCAATACATCAAGAACGATGTAGCAACTGTCGCAATGGGACTTGCAGCATCGATGGGTCAATTCTTGCTCTGCGCTGGTGCGCCCGGCAAACGTTATGCGTTGCCACATGCACGAATCATGATGCACCAACCATCTGGTGGCATCGGTGGAACGGCAAGTGATATTAAAATTCAAGCAGAACAAATGGCGGCAACAAAGAAGTCGATGGCAGAACTCATCGCATTCCACACGGGCCAGGCCATCGACACAATTCAAGAAGATTCAGATCGCGACCGTTGGTTCACCGCCGACCAAGCGAAAGAGTATGGCTTTGTCGATCATGTCGTTCGATCTGCGCGACAAGTTTCAGGAAGCGGAGGAACACAACGATGAGCAACAACTATGAAATTTCTAACCGATACGTCCTCCCAGTAATTGAGGAGAAGACCTCCTATGGTTTTAAGCGTATGGATCCGTACACCAAACTCTTTGAAGAGCGAATTATCTTTTTAGGTACACCTATCGATGACACTGTTGCCAACGATGTGATGGCACAGTTGCTGACATTGGAATCAATGGATCCCGATCGCGACATCATGTTGTACATCAATTCGCCCGGTGGATCATTTACCGCACTCACCGCGATTTACGACACGATGCAATTCGTTCGCCCTGACATTATGACGATTTGCTTGGGTCAAGCTGCTTCTGCCGCGGCGATCATCTTGACTGGTGGCACTAAAGGTAAGCGGTACGCCCTCGAGAACTCGCGCATCTTGCTCCATCAACCTTCGAGCGAAGGTGGCGGACAAGGTTCGGATATTGAGATTCAGGCGAAAGAGATCATGCGCATGCGTGATCTACTCGTAGACATGCTCGCAAAGCACTCCACTCGCACCCCAGAGCAGATCACAAAAGATATTGACCGCGACAAAATTTTAACCGCGCAAGAGGCGGTTGAATGGGGATTGATTGACCAGGTTCTCTCCACCCGAAAGGCCACTAGCGCCAAGTAGCGTGCGATAGTCCTCTAAAAGCGAACAGGAATTATCGGTAAAACCCGGCGCTCGTCGGGTTTTTTCCGTACGCTTTATTCAGATGCAGGTGTGAGGTCTATCAGAAGTTTTCTTACTCTGGCAGAGACGGAAGTGAGGGTGGCATGCCACGGATTGGCGAAAGTAGCGAACTTCTCAAGTGCTCTTTCTGCGGCAAGTCGCAGAAGCAAGTAAAGAAGTTAATCGCTGGTCCTGGCGTATACATCTGCGATGAGTGCATCGAATTGTGTACTGAGATCATTGTTGAAGAACTATCTACTGCAACCGCAGTCTCACTCCAGGAACTTCCCAAACCTCAAGAGATCTTTGAATTTCTCAACCAGTATGTAATCGGCCAAGAGCGCGCAAAGAAATCTCTCTCAGTTGCGGTCTATAACCATTACAAAAGAATTCAAGGTGGCGAGAACACTCGCGAAGGTGCAGTTGAACTCACAAAGAGCAACATTCTTCTTCTTGGCCCAACAGGTTGCGGCAAAACACTGCTTGCTCAGACGCTCGCCCGAATGCTCAATGTCCCATTTGCAATCGCGGATGCGACCGCACTGACCGAAGCAGGTTATGTTGGCGAAGATGTCGAAAACATTCTCCTGAAATTAATTCAAGCAGCTGATTTTGATGTTAAACGCGCAGAGCGTGGAATAATTTACATCGATGAGATTGACAAAGTAGCGCGCAAGAGTGAGAACCCATCCATTACTCGTGATGTATCAGGAGAAGGTGTGCAACAGGCGCTCTTGAAAATCATCGAAGGAACAACAGCTTCCGTGCCACCACAAGGTGGTCGCAAACATCCGCATCAAGAATTCATTCAAATCGACACAACAAATGTTCTGTTTATCGTTGGTGGAGCATTCGCAGGGCTCGACAAGATCATTGAATCGAGAATGGGCGGCAAAGGCCTTGGTTTCAACGCGACCTTGCAGAGCGCTGCCGAGCGAAATGCCAGCGATGTCTTTAGTAATGTCTTGCCAGAAGATCTTTTGAAGTTTGGCATGATTCCTGAGTTCATTGGCCGACTTCCTGTGATCACAAGCGTTGATGCTCTTGATCATGAAGCGCTGATGCAGATCCTCACTGAGCCAAAGAATGCGCTCACTCGTCAGTACCAAAAGCTCTTTGAACTCGATGGAGTTGAACTCGAATTCACGCCGGAAGCCCTCACTGCTGTTGCCGAACAGGCAATCAAACGGGGAACTGGTGCGCGCGGATTACGTGCCATCATGGAAGAGGTCCTGCTGACCGTGATGTTTGATACCCCAAGTCGAAAAGATATTGCCCGCGTAATTATTACCGCTGAATCTGTCACGGAAGCAGCCCCGCCGACCCTCGTTCTGCGCGCTGAAGGCGATGAAGAGAAGAGCGCTTAAATAGCGCCTAAGATTGTGCCTTATGGCAGCTGAACGCGAATTACCCACTCACTTCTCGCCTGCCGAATTAGAGGCGCCGCTTTACCAAAGCTGGTTGGACCGTGAATATTTCTCTGCGGATGCCAACTCTGGAAAGCCGCCCTTTTGCATCGTCATTCCACCTCCAAATGTGACGGGAAGTTTGCACATTGGACATGCGCTAGACCATACGCTTCAAGATACGTTAACCAGACGACGTCGAATGCAAGGTTATGAAGCGCTCTGGCTTCCCGGAATGGATCATGCGGGAATCGCGACACAGAATGTTGTAGAAAAACAATTAGCGCAGCAGCAACCACCAAAGTCTCGCCATGATTTAGGGCGCGAAGAGTTCGTCAAAAAGGTTTGGGAGTGGAAGGCTGAATCTGGCGGAGCAATTCTTGGTCAGATGAAGCGATTGGGCGACAGCGTTGACTGGAGTCGAGAACGCTTCACAATGGACGAGGGTCTTTCTCGAGCTGTTGTAACGATTTTTAAGCGCCTTTATGAAAAAGAATTGATTTATCGGGCAGAACGAATTATCAATTGGTGTCCGCGTTGCCTTACTGCACTGAGCGATATTGAGGTTGAACATAGCGACGACGCTGGTGAGTTTGTTCAAGTGCGCTATGGAGATGACCAACTAAATATCACTGTCGCAACAACTCGCCCTGAAACTATGTTGGGCGATGGCGCGGTTGCTGTCCATCCAGATGATGATCGTTACAAACATATGATTGGTAAGGAAGTCTTACTTCCACTAGTCAATCGCATGATTCCTATCATCGCCGACGAGTTGGTTGAGCCAGAGTTTGGCACAGGTGCGGTGAAAGTTACCGCCGCACATGACCCGAATGACTTTGAGATGGGGCGCCGCCATAACGTGCCAATGATTGTGATAATGAACGAACATGGAGTGATGGAAGGCACTGGCACCGAGTTCGACGGCATGGATCGCTTCGATGCGCGCAAAGCAGTCGTAGAGCGGTTGCGCGAAATGAGCAGGATTGTCTCGGAGAAGCGTCCGTACATCCACGCCGTTGGTCACTGCTCCAGGTGCGATACGACAATTGAACCTCGCCTTTCTATGCAATGGTTCGTAAAGGTTGCACCATTAGCAAAAGCTGCAGGAGATGCGGTTCGCAATGGATTAGTAAAAATCGAACCCGAAGAATTGGCGCCGCGATACTTTGAGTGGGTCGACAATATGCACGACTGGTGTATCTCACGCCAACTTTGGTGGGGACATCGCATCCCGGTTTGGTATGGCCCCAATGGCGAAGTTCAGGTTGTTGGACCTGACGAGAAAGTTCCAGTTGGTGAAGGTTGGATGCAAGATCCCGATGTACTGGATACTTGGTTTTCGTCTGCGCTCTGGCCTTTTTCAACTTTAGGTTGGCCGGATAAGAGCGAAGATCTTGCGAAGTTCTATCCGACCAGCGTTCTAGTTACCGGTTACGACATCCTCTTTTTCTGGGTTGCTCGGATGATGATTTTTGGTTTATTTGCGATGGATGGCAAACCACCTTTCCACACCATTGCGTTGCATGGTTTGGTCCGCGACAAATTCGGCAAGAAGATGAGCAAGTCTCGAGGCAACACCATCGATCCTTTGGAGTTCATGGATAAATATGGTGCCGATGCATTGCGGTTCTCGCTTGCACGAGGGGCTAACCCCGGAACGGATCAGGCGCTCGCTGAAGAGTGGGTGGCGGGGTCACGCAACTTCGCAACAAAACTTTGGAATGCATCAAGGTTTGCGCTCCTCAATGGCGCGACAAGCGCGCGGCAGTTACCAGAGCAAAGTGCGCTGACTGCAATCGATAACTGGATTCTCTCTAGGCTCCATCAAACGATTAAAGATGCCGATGGATATTTTGAGCAATTCGAATTTGCAAAGGCTTGTGATGCTATTTACCACTTCGCATGGGATGACTTCTGTGACTGGTATCTAGAGCTTGCCAAATCTTCATTCACTCAAGGTGGAGAGCAGGCGGAGAATGCGCAAGCTGTCATTGGCCATGTTCTCGACAACCTGCTGCGAGTTCTTCATCCTGTGATGCCATTCATCACCGAGGCGCTGTGGACTCGATTAACCGGCGGTGAGAGCTTAGTTATCGCAAACTGGCCTCAAGCCAACGAGAGTCGTATCGATGAGCGAACCAATGCAGCAATGGAAGAAGTGAAGGCGCTCATCACAGAAGTTCGACGTTTCCGAAATGATCAAGGGGTCAAAACTTCAGCTCCAATTCCAGGGCGTTTCAATGGGATTGCCCAGAGCGCACTGGCCCCATTCGAAAAGGCAATTCGTTCTGTGCTTCGCGTGATTGAACCTACTGAGAGTTTCACAGCTTCTGGCTCAATTATTGTTGGAGCAATTAGCTGTGAATTCGATCTCTCAGGGACAGTGGATGTCGCTGCTGAGCGCGCACGCCTTGAAAAAGATCTCGTTGCTGCGCAAAAAGATCGTGAAACTGCGAGAGTGAAACTCGATAACGCTGATTTTATGGCTAAGGCTCCCGAGAAGGTTGTGAGCACAATTAAGGCGCGTCTCGAAGAGACCGATCGAGATATTGCGCGAATAACCGAGCAGCTTCAAAAGTTACCCGGCTAATTGTTATGTCAGAGAATTTAGATCCACGTCTTACTCAAGTTATTGAGGAACTCAATTCACGTTGGCCGGAGAACAAGATTGAACCATCACTTGATCGAATAAAAGCGCTTCTTGATTACTTGGGTAACCCGCAAGAAACTTTCCGCTCGATTCACCTAGCAGGAACAAATGGAAAGACTTCAACTTCACGAATGATCGATTCACTTCTTCGTTCTTTTGGTATTCGCACAGGTAGATATACAAGTCCGCATCTGGAAGATATTCGTGAGCGAATTTCAATTAACGGCGAACTTATCACTCCGGAATATTTCATTTATACTTACGAAGATATCAAGCCCTATATTGATCTTGTCGACCAGCGCTCTGATAATCCACTATCTTACTTCGAAGTTTTAACTGCAATGGCATATGCGGCATTTGCAGATGCACCGATTGATGTGGGAGTAATTGAGTGTGGAGTGGGAGGGGCGTGGGACGCAACAAACGTAATTAACTCCGACGTGGCAGTTATGACCCCAATTGGCCTTGACCACCAGGAGTATCTAGGGGACACAATCGCAGAAATTGCCCATACCAAAGCGGGAATTTTCAGAGAGGGAAAACCTTCAGTGCTTGCCCATCAAACACGAGAGGCGGCTGAAGTTTTGATTCGCGAGAGCGCAAAGAGCGAATCAATCCCGCTTCGTGAGGGGTTGGATTTTGCTCTATTGCGGCGCGATGTTGCAGTAGGTGGTCAGCTCTTAAGCATTCAAGGTTTAGGCGGAACCTACGAGGATATTTTTCTCCCACTTTATGGACGACATCAAGCTTCCAATGCCACGCTTGCCCTCGTTGCCGTAGAAGCCTTTCTCGGTGGCGGCGCTCAGCAACTAGATATCGATGCAGTTCGCGATGGATTTGCTCAGGCAAGCTCACCAGGACGCCTTGAAGTGATGCGTCGGAACCCCACTGTGATTATCGATGCGGCGCATAACCATCATGGAGCGCTTGCACTTCGTGAGGCTCTTAGCGAAGAGTTCGCTTTTGATCGCATCATTGCCATCGTTGCAATATTGGGCGATAAAGATGTGACCAGCTTCTTGAGTGAATTAGTAAATATTGTTGATGAAGTTATCGTCACTGAAAATACCTCGCCTCGCGCTATGCCTACCGAAGAGTTATTTAAAATTGCAATCGATATCTTCGAGAGTGAACAAGTAAGCTCCGCAAGTTCAATTGCACGTGCGATTGAACTTGCCATTGATAAGGCAAGCCACCCAACGCAAACAGTCGGCATACTTGTAACTGGCTCGGTGATCACAGTGGGGCAAGCGCGTGCGCTGCTCAAGAGGGGAGAGAGTTCATGAGAATGCTCGGATCTAGCGTTCTTGTTATGGAAGCCTTCACTATGGGATTTGCGCTATTGATTGCCATGAATTCGTCGGACGCCTGGCAACTCATCTTGGGTGGAGTCCTTGCAATTACGCTCTTGTTCACCCCAGGTCTGCTAAAGCGAAAATCGGGTTGGGTTATTGGATCCATCCTGCAAATTCCCCTTATTGGATATGGATTGGTCGTCACCTCGATGTATGTACTTGGCGGGATATTCGCCCTGCTCTGGATTGCCGCGATACTCGTCGGGCGAGCAGGGGAGGCAGCCCGCGCTCGTCTGACCCCTCAATAAGCCATTAGGCTGTACCCATGTCATCCACGGAACGGACCCTCGTTTTAATCAAGCCTGATGGGGTTCGCCGTAACCTCATTGGCGAGGTTATTGCTCGAATCGAGCGTAAGGGATATTCCATCTCGAATATCAAACTTCTTAGCGCAGATCGTGCGCTTCTAGAGAAGCATTACGCCGAGCATGTTGGCAAACCTTTTTACGAGCCACTCGTTGAATTCATGCTTTCAGGTCCGATTGTGGCGCTCATTGCCGAAGGAAATCGAGTGATCGAAGGATTTCGTTCCCTTGCTGGCGCAACCGATCCAACTGTCGCTGCACCAGGAACAATTCGTGGCGACTTAGCGCGTGACCAAGGTACGAAAGTTGTTCAGAACATTGTGCATGGTTCTGATTCTGTTGAATCAGCTGAGCGCGAAATAGCACTTTTCTTCGGAGGTAAGTAATGGCACGGACAATGTCTTTCATCGGTCGCGACATGGCGATTGATTTAGGAACAGCAAATACTTTGGTGTATGTCCGCGGTCGCGGAATCGTGCTCAATGAGCCGAGTGTTGTTGCGATAAATCAGGATACCGGCGGAATTCTTGCTGTAGGGCTCGAAGCGAAGAAAATGATTGGTCGAACCCCGGGCAATATTGTGGCGATTAGGCCGCTAAAAGATGGAGTAATTTCTGATTTCGACACTACCGAGCGAATGCTTCGTTACTTTATTCAAAAGGTGCATAAACGTCGCCACTTCGCAAAACCTCGACTCGTTGTCTGCGTTCCATCTGGCATCACTGGCGTTGAACAGCGCGCGGTTAAGGATGCCGGCTATGCCGCAGGAGCTCGCAAGGTTTACATCATTGAAGAACCAATGGCTGCGGCAATTGGTGCAGGCCTTCCGATCCACGAGCCAACAGGGAATATGGTCGTTGATATTGGTGGCGGCACAACAGAGATTGCGGTGATCTCGCTTGGTGGAATCGTCACAGTGCAATCCATCCGTGTTGGCGGCGACGAACTCGATCAGGCAATTATCACCTGGATTAAACGGGAATACTCATTACTTCTTGGCGAGCGAACTGCCGAGGAAATCAAGATGGCAATCGGCTCAGCTTTTCCGGCGGTTGGGGAACCTGATGCCGAAATTCGCGGCCGGGACCTCGTCACTGGCTTGCCAAAAACTATCTTGGTTACTGCTGAAGAGATTCGCAAAGCTATTGATGAACCAGTATCTCGAATTGTTGAAGCAGTGAAAACTACGCTTGATAGCTGTCCGCCAGAGCTCTCTGGCGACATTATGGATCGCGGCATTGTGTTAACCGGAGGCGGAGCGCTTTTGCATGGACTCGATGAGCGGTTACGCCACGAGACAGGGATCGCGGTTCATATCGCCGAGAATCCTCTCAACGCTGTTGTAATGGGTACAGGTCGATGCATTGAAGAGTTCGAAGCTCTAGAGAAAGTTTTGATCTCCGAGCCTCGCAGATAGCAGCCGCATCGCGTTTGGGCTGAGAGTGGGGTGAAGCATTGGCAGTACCAGATAAATCTCGCTCACGTTTCTTTCTTATTGCGCTCCTTGTAACTGCTTTGATTATTGTTACATTGGATTTGCGTGGCAGCGTCCCCGGGCAAACTTTTCGTGGCATAACCAATACTGTGCTTGCTCCCATTCAATCCTTCTTTCGATTCTTTTATGACCCAATCAGTAATTTCGTCTCTGATGCAGCAAATTTAGGGAGAACTTCGCAGAAGATTGAAGATTTAGAATCAAAAAATGCAGCGCTAGAGGAAGAGATCAGTAGATTTTCGGTTCTTTCAAGAGAGGTCAAACAACTTAAAGAAGTTCTCGATCTCGCTGGCGCTGGTCGCTACGAAAGTGTCGCTGCACGAGTTATCTCGGCAGGTTCTGCCGCCGGCTTCTCTCGCACCGTCGAGTTAGATGTTGGTTCCCGCGACGGAGTTAAAACCGATATGACTGTGATTGCAGGGGCGGGCTTAGTTGGACGCGTTATCTCTGTATCTACTAACACCTCAATTGCACTACTCCTAGATGACGAAACCTTTAAAGCGGGAATTCGGATGGAAGGCAGTGGCATTCTTGGGGTTGTTACCGGAACAGGTAATGATGAGCTTTCGTTAACTCTTTTTGATTCTGCATCAACGCTGAAAGTCGGAGATCGATTAGTTGCTCGGGGTAGTAGCAATAGCCGGCCATTTGTTCCTGGAGTTCCAGTAGGCACCGTAGTTTCAGTTGACCAGAGCTCGGGCACGTTAACGAAAACTGCACTCGTGAAGCCATTTGCTCGCCTTAATTCAATAGAGATTGTTGCGGTAGTTACCGGAAAGGTGCGCGTGAATCCGCGGGATTCGTTGCTACCGCCAGCTCCGCGACCAACGCCTACGCCTACGGTTACGGTGTACATCACGCCAACCCCAACTCCTGCACCGAGCAAAAGTCAGAAAGCGAAGCAGTAGTGCGCAAGACTCTTTTTTTCTTACCAATAGCGCTAATTGCCCTTGCGCTACAGAATGCAGTTATTTCTCGAATTGCCTTTCCATTTGCAGACCCATCTATCTTTCTTATTGTCGTTTTGGCGTGGGCATTTCTTGAGGACCCAGAATTCGCAGCGTTACAAGGATTTATTGCTGGATTGCTTCTTGATTTCAATCCTCTCTCGGTAGGTTTCATCGGACATTGGGCATTTGTGCTCGCTGCAGTCTCTTACGCCACGTCGGAGATGGGCGTACAACTACGGTCAAGCCGTCGCACGCCCGTAACTTTGACGGTCACTGTGTCGGGTGCTCTCTTATTGACGCTCATTCTTTTTGCTGTGACAAGTTGGGTGATTAGCGCCGAGCAAGGACTCTCATTCTCGCGAACTGCGCCAGGGGTGCTGCTCTGGTCGGCACTTTTTACACCGCTGCTTTCTCCATTAATAATTCGTCTTGCGCGATTTGCTCAGGGAGTTCAAGGTTCGCTGGGGCCACGTGGATTAGGCGGAATAAATGGGTGAGCGTTCGCGTTATGCCACGTTATTTCTTCAAATCCTGCTCTTCTCTTTGATGGCTGCGCTCTTTGGAAGACTTTTCTATTTGCAGGTTGCTGCTACTGATAAGTATCAAGACGCAGCGCTAGATATCCAAAGTCGAAATGTTGTCACACAAGCAACTCGAGGAATGATCCTTGATAGCAGCGGAAAACCATTAGCAATAAATCGCGTTGGTCTAGTGATCTCTGTCGATCGATCTATCCTTGATAAAGAGGAAGACCGTGGAGTTGCATCCTTGCGGGCGACAGCAAAAGTATTGAAAATGCCCTACGAAGAAGTCTTCGGGAAAACTAGGTTATGTGGTGAGAAAGTTGATACTAACTTAACAGGTGGAGCGCGTTGCTGGAATGGTTCGCGCTATCAACCAATTCCTATCTCTGTTGATGCCAGCGAAGAAGTTGCACTCTCTATAGTCGAACATGCAGAGCGATATCCAGGCATTTTTGCCTCACCGCAAGGATTTAGGTATTACCCCGGCACTGAGGGCGTGAATGGTGCACATTTACTTGGGTACGTTGGACCAATCAGTGAAAAAGAGTTAGCTAGTGATTCCACAAGAAAGCGTTACCTCAACGAATCTATTGGAAAGGCTGGACTCGAGAAGACGTATGACTACGTTCTCCGCGGCGAACCCGGCGTGAAAACAATCGTGGTGGATAGAAAAGAATCAGCAACTAGCGTAATGAAAGATGAGAAGGCTGTTCCTGGGAATCATTTAGTAACAAGTATCGACGCAAAATTGCAAGCCGTTGTCGAACGAGAGTTGCTCGCTGCAATTATCCGCGCGCGTTCTGGCACGGTAGATAAAAAAGGCGCTCGCAAGGCAGATGCTGGCGCTGCTGTAGTCATGGATGTGAAGAATGGTCGTGTGCTGGCAATAGCTTCGTATCCTACATACGACCCAAATATCTGGGAGCAAGGAATAACGGCGAAACAAGCGCGTGACTTGTACAGCGCGAAAACCGGCGTGCCAGCGCTCTCCCGTGCGCTACAAGGAACATTTGCTCCTGCCTCTGCTTTCAAAGTTGTCTCAGTCGCTGCAGCTGCTAAGGCAGGGTACGACTTAAATGGCACTTACGATTGCCCTGCCCAATTCAAGGTAGGAAATCGCGTCTTCCGAAATTATGAGAGCAAGGGCGCTGGGCGAATCACTATGGAAAAGGGAATTGCTATTTCGTGTGACACCCTTTGGTACCAAATTGCTTATAGCGAATGGTTGAAAGATGGCGGACTGCGACCAAAAGGGAATCTCAATGATTATTTTTATAATGCGGCTGCAGGTTTTCAATTAGGCAAGCGAACTGGAATAGACCTACCTTCGGAATCTGCGGGTCGACTGGCAGATCGAAAGTGGCGGACTAGTTGGTATGAGAGAAATAAAGATTTTTTCTGCAACTATGAGAAGCGCGCCAAGAAAGCACAACTAACTCCTTATCTAATTGCGATTGCGAAAGAGAATTGTGTTGATGGCGGGAAGATTCGCGCGGGCGATGCAGTTAATTTCGCAATTGGTCAGGGTGATACCACCATGACTCCACTGCAGATGGCGCAAATCTATGCAGCGTTGGCAAATGGTGGGACGATGTGGAAGCCGATGGTTGGTCGAGCTGTAATCACTCCTTCTGGCGAATTAGTTGAGGAGTTCACGCCACAGAAATTAGGAAAGCTTCCAGTATCGAAAAAAACACTCACATTTTTACAGAAATCTCTTCGATCAGTAGTAACCACAGGAACTGCGAAATGGCGATTCGACGGTATGCCAATTCCAGTGAGTGGAAAAACTGGTACAGGTGAGGTCTACGGAAAGAATCTTGATGGTTCAAGTAAAGACACCACCTCATGGTTTGCTAGCTACGCGCCTTCCAACGCACCGCAGTACGCAGTGGTAATGATGGTGAGCCAAGGAGGAACTGGTTCAGGAACTTCAGGTCCATCGGTGCGACGAATCTACGAGGCAATCTTTGGTGTTCAAGGCTCCAAAGTTTTACAGGAAGAGGCGATATTTCCCTCCGCGCCGCCAGCACAAATTCCACGACGACCAGTTACGGGTAGCTCATGACAAGTATGCGAAGTACATCTCGACGATCTCGATTTGATCGAGTGGCAATCGTCGACCGCTTTGATATTCCGTTACTCGTTGCCGTTGCTGCGCTACTTGGAATTGGGATTCTTCTGGTCTACGCAGCCACACGTGAATGGTTCGCCTCATTCGGTGGAGATCCTGAGTACTACCTCAAACGACATGCGCTCAACATTGTGATCGGACTGCTCTTGGCATTTGGTACAACACTTATTGATTACCGCTTACTTCGTGCATACACCCCATTTCTTTGGGGTATCGCAGTATTGGGGTTGATAGCAGTTCTCATTCCTGGAGTGGGAGCAACGGTTAATGGCGCACGTGCGTGGATTGCACTCCCTGGTGGTTTACAAATCCAGCCTGCCGAACTTGCAAAGATTGCAATCATCGTTGGAATGGCCATGATCCTGGCAGAGAAACATGATGCTCACGAAGAGCCACAGGGAATCGATGTCCTTCAGGCGCTAGCTGTTGCGGCGATTCCAGTGCTGCTCATCGTTCTTCAGCCAGACTTGGGAACGACAGTCATCATTGGCGCATCTGTTGTCACAATGATTGCAGTCTCTGGAGCGCAACTACGGTGGAGCGTAGGTTTGTTGGCGCTCGCCGGCGTTGGCGCTTTCGTCGCCATAAAACTTGGAATAATTGCGCAGTACCAGCTGAACCGACTCCAATCTTTTGTTGATCCATCAGCCGATCCGCAGAGCACTGGCTACCAACTTCGCCAAGCTCGAATTACTATCGGTTCGGGCGGTCTTTTCGGAAAAGGATTATTCAATGGTCCGCAGACAAATGGACGTTTCGTTCCTGAACAACAAACAGATTTTATTTTCACAGTTGCTGGCGAGGAGTTGGGATTTGTCGGTTGCGCAATAATCGTTTCGCTTTATGTTGTGATTTTATGGCGCGCGTTCGTGATTGCACGTCGAGCAAATGATCTCTTCGGACGATTGGTCTGCCTCGGTGTGACAGCGTGGTTTGGCTTCCAAATATTCGAGAATATTGGAATGACCTTGGGGCTCGCTCCTATGACTGGCGTTCCGCTGCCATTCCTCTCCTATGGCGGTTCGAGCATGTTCGCCACCCTGATAGGTGTTGGGCTTTTGCTCAATATTCGCGCAAGGAGCTAGTTCTCTGCCATAATTGTCCTAGCGCAGCCTCGAGAGCTCGACCAGTTCGATCTCGGTGGCGCGAGAGAAGATTTAAGAAGAGAACAGAAACCAGGATTAGTTCCATTTCGGTGGAACACGAGATTAGTGCCGAGTTTGAGAAGTTATCTACGGACATCTTCGCGTAGATAATTTAAATAACAGGCACGTGAGAGATGACAGTATGGCTGCACCAGCGCGCAAACGAGTATTAAAGAAAGTCTCTGCCAAAAAAGGTAGCGAGAGCGAAGCTCCCACAAAAGGCGAAAAAACCGAAAAGCCAGCAAAGGCTGAGAAGGTTGCAAAAACGAGCAAGAAGAAGGTGGCGCAAGCTCCCGTTGCTGAAAGTGCAGCGCCGAAGGCGAGCACACCGACTCCTGTGAAAGCTAAGAAAGGGGTCATTCCTGTCCCTGTCTTCCAGGCGCCCGCTCGAACGAAAGATGGAGCAAAGAAATCTCCAACCGGCAAAGCAGATAAGGCAGATAAGAAGTTAGCTCCAGTTGAGAATTCAGAACAAGTAGCGCCATCAGTTGATGAGAGTAAAAGTGAAGCAGGTGAAGGTCGTTCAAGGCATCGCAACCGACGTCGTGGTGGCAGAGGGCGTGGTCGCAACCGTCAAGGCGATGGGAGCGCCAATGAATTAGGCGATAGCGGTTCAGATGATGCGCTTGAGGAGAGTTCAGATTCATCCGATGATAGCTCGGCAACACATCGCCGCCGCCGCCGTCGCGTAGCAGGGGGCGGAAGCGAGACAGAGGCGCAGACAGTCGTTGAAGATGGAATTGTTACCACCATCAAAGTGCGCGAGCCGCGCTCCCGACAAGAAGAATCTGGTTCCACTCGTTTAGATAAGCGTGGTCGTCGCAGAGATAGAGATAGAGATCGGGATAGAGACAGAGACAGAGACAGAGATCGCGATTCGTCACGATCCTTTCACAATAATCGCCGCCCTGCGGTAATCACCGAATCAGAGTTTCTCGCTCGCAGAGAGAATGTTGATCGGATGATGTTGGTCCGACAAACTGGAGATCGGACGCAGATTGCTGTGCTTGAAGACAAGATTCTTGTTGAGCACTATGTAAATCGCGCTTCCAGTTCCTCTTATGTTGGCAACGTCTATCTCGGGCGCGTGCAGAACGTTCTGCCCAGTATGGAAGCTGCCTTTGTTGATATTGGCAAGGGTCGTAATGCTGTTTTGTATGCTGGTGAAGTTAATTGGGATGCAGCGGGGCTAGCTGATGGAACGCCACGGAAAATCGAATTTGCCCTCAAGACTGGTCAGCCAGTTCTTGTGCAGGTGACCAAAGATCCAATCGGACAGAAGGGCGCTCGCTTAACAAGCCAAATCTCCCTCCCTGGTCGCTACCTTGTTTATGTTCCAGGTGGCGGTATGAGCGGAATTAGCCGACGCCTTCCTGATGTTGAGCGCAGTCGCCTTAAGTCGACCTTAAAAGGGTTGGTCCCTGACGAAGCGGGGGTAATTGTTCGAACTGCCGCAGAGGGTGCGAGCGAAGAAGAATTAACTCGCGATGTTGCTCGTTTGAAAGCGCAATGGGAAGTTATTGAACAGAAGGCGAAAGATCCGAGCGCATCGGCGCCATCACTTCTCTATGCCGAGCCTGACCTAAACATTCGAGTCGTGCGCGATATCTTCAATGAGGATTTCCGCTCTATGCATGTTCAAGGCGAAGATGCCTGGGAGGAAATCAATAGCTACTTAAGTTTTGTAGCTCCTGATCTCGTGCAGAAGATTTCAAAGTGGCATAAGCCAAAAGATATTTTTGCTGAACATCGAGTGGAAGAACAATTGGCAAAGGCCCTTGATCGAAAGGTGTATCTACCATCGGGTGGCTCTCTAGTTCTTGATCGCACTGAAGCCATGGTTGTAATCGATGTAAACACAGGCAAGTTCATCGGTAAAGGTGGAAATCTCGAAGAGACTGTTACGAAAAATAATCTCGAAGCAGCTGAAGAGATTGCTCGCCAACTTCGGCTTCGCGATTTGGGCGGCATCATTGTTGTTGACTTCATCGACATGGTTCTTGAATCAAATCGCGACTTAGTACTACGTCGGTTGACCGAATGTCTCGGACGAGATCGCACTAAGCATCAAGTCGCCGAGGTAACTTCATTAGGCTTGGTTCAAATGACGCGCAAGCGAGTTGGCCAAGGGCTCATTGAGGCCTTCTCAACTACATGTGAAAGTTGCCACGGTCGCGGCATCCATATCCATATGGATCCGGTGCCAATGGCGCCAAATTCTTATGCTCACGCCGAGCACTCCGAGCACTCCGAGCACTCCGAGGAGGGAGAGCACGATCTCTCAGATGGAGAGAACCCGCCATCAGGGGATGAGGAGAGCGAGCCAGCAGAGCTAGTGGCTGCGAGCGAGCCGAGCGCCCCGCAACCCCCCGAACCTCCAGCCACCCCTTCGGGTGGTCGGCGCGGGCGGCGCCGAGTCAGTAGTGGGGGCGTGATCACCCCGGCTGGCTAATCCCACTCCAACCTCCAGTTTGACCGGCAGGGGAGCCAATCTCTACCCTTAGCAGGCTCAAGTAAATGAGAAATATCTAGCAGTATCCGTAGCAATATCCAGGGAGAATCGTGTACGCAATTGTTAAAGCTGGCGCACGCCAGGAGCGGGTATCCGTTGGCGAAATCCTCGATATCGATCGAGTAGAGGCCAGCGTTGGTGCCACTGTCGCATTGCCATTACTTCTTCTTGTCGAAGGCGGAAAGATTTCAACCCCGGGTTCAGGTTCCACTGTGAGCGCGGAAGTTCTCGAAGAGGTTAAAGGTCCAAAGATCGACATCCTCCGCTACAAGAGCAAGACTGGCTATCGCCGTCGTCAAGGTTTCCGTGCGAAGAAGACTCGCATCAAAGTCACAGCAATTAACAGCAAGTAACGAGTAGGGAGTTACGAGATGGCAAGTAAAAAAGGTGTCTCCTCGACACGAAACGGTCGCGACTCCAATCCACAATTTCTTGGCGTGAAGCGTTTTGCTGGCCAAGTAGTACGTACGGGCGAAATTCTCGTTCGCCAACGTGGCACACATTTCCACCCAGGAGCGAATGTCGGTCGCGGTAAAGATGACACCCTTTTTGCGCTCGCCGCAGGGTCGGTCTCTTTTGGTACTGCTCGTGGCCGTCGCGTGGTGAATGTTCTCCCTCAATAATCAACGGACTTATCTTTAGCGGGTCCGCATTCGGGCCCGCTTTTTTATTTAGGAAATAAGAGAGAAGAAAGAGGTGAACAGAGGATGTCAGCAGTCTCATTCGTAGACCAAGCGCGTTTATTGGCGCAAGCTGGAAGTGGAGGTAATGGATGCGTCTCTGTCCACCGTGAAAAGTTCAAACCATTAGGCGGACCTGATGGTGGTAATGGTGGTCGAGGTGGCGATGTCATCCTCGTTGTTGATCCCAGTGCGACAACGCTCTTGGATTTCCACTACAGCCCACATCGCACCGCCACATCGGGTCGTCACGGTCAAGGTGGCCACAAAGATGGCCCGCAAGGTGAGGATCTCATCCTGCCCATCCCAGAGGGAACTGTTCTGCGCGATAAGCATGGAAATGTGATTGCAGATCTTTTAGGCGTTGGAACTCGTTTTGTTGTTGCACGTGGTGGCGCTGGAGGGCTAGGTAACTCTGCACTTGCTTCTTCGAAGCGGCGCGCACCGGGATTTGCGCTGCTCGGTGAGCCAGGAGAGAAAGTTGAATTAACCCTTGAGCTAAAGAGCGTTGCCGATATTGCTTTAGTGGGTTATCCATCTGCTGGAAAGTCATCGCTTATTGCAACTATTTCTGCTGCTCGCCCAAAGATTGCTGAGTATCCCTTCACGACCTTGGTGCCAAATCTTGGCGTTGTTGAAGTGGGAGAGCATCGATTTACGGTCGCCGATGTTCCAGGTTTGATTCCAGGCGCTAGCGAGGGAAAGGGACTTGGGCTTGAGTTCTTGCGCCACGTCGAGCGATGCTCTGCACTTGTTCATGTTCTTGATTGCGGAACTCTTGAGAGCGATCGAGATCCCATTCATGATTTTGAGGTGATCGAAAGCGAGCTGGAAGCGTACGGTGGATTGCAAGATCGGCCACGCATTGTTGCCTTAAATAAAATTGATCTACCTGATGGACGCGCAATGGCGGAAATGGTCACTGAAAATCTTCGCGCACGAGGTCTAGAGGTTTATCCAATTTCTGCTGCTACGCGCGAGGGGATTACTGAATTGCTTTACGCAATGGCCGCACTCATTAACCGTAAGCCAAAAGAGAGCGTCGAAGCACCACGAATCGTCCTTCGACCAAAAGCTGTCGATGATGCTGGCTTCGAAGTAACGAAAGATAAGCATGGTCGTTTCGTTGTCACTGGAGATAAACCAGAACGTTGGGTTCGTCAGACAAACTTCAGCAACGAAGAGGCAGTTGGGTATCTTGCCGATCGTTTGGCTCGCTTGGGAGTGGAGAAGGCGCTCTTCAAATTGGGAGCAGAACCAGGTTGCGAGGTAATGATTGGTTCCGATGAAGATGCCACACGATTTGAATGGGAGCCGACTATCGAGGCTGGCGTAGAACACTTCCACACAAGGCGAGGACACGACACTCGCGTGGAGGCTGTCCAGCTAGGAATCCATAAAACTGGCGTCGAGGGTGAAAGCATTGATGGTGAGAGTACGAACTGGAGTGATGATTGGAGCGAGGACGATGCGCAGTGAAGTCACGCGTGCTAAACGTATCGTCGTCAAGGTTGGCTCTTCTTCATTAACTGGAAGCGCTGGCTCGGGATTAGATAGTAAAGCTGTTGATTTATTGGTCGATGCCGTAGCGAGCGCAAAAGCTCGGGGGATTGAAGTCTTAGTCGTCACCTCTGGCGCAATTGCCGCAGGTTTAGCTCCGCTGGGCTTGAAAACCAGACCAAAAGAATTGGAATTACAGCAGGCTGCCGCATCAGTAGGTCAAGGATTGTTGATGCATAGATACACCGAATCTTTTTCTCGGCATTCAATAACCGCCTCTCAAGTTCTTTTGACAAGCGAAGATATTGTTCGGCGTAGCCATTATCGAAATGCGCAGCGAACTCTTGAGCGCTTGCTCACACTTGGAGTAGTTCCCGTGGTAAACGAGAACGACACAGTTGGTACATCAGAAATTCGTTTTGGTGATAACGATCGACTAGCCGCTCTTGTCTCACACCTTGTACAGGCAGACCTGCTCGTCTTGCTCTCCGATATAGATGCGCTTTACGACGCGCCACCATCTGCTCCAAATGCAAAAAAGATTGGTGAAGTTTCAGATTTTGCTCAGCTTGCAAGTGCTGATATTGGCGGAGCGGGTAGCGCCGGCGTTGGTAGTGGTGGGATGGCGACCAAAGTTGAAGCTGCGCGAATTGCAACTACCGCTGGAATTGCCGTAGTTCTCACCTCTTTGGCAAATGTTCGCGGAGCTATTGATGGCGATGAAGTGGGAACAATCTTTCATGCTGGCACACATCGCGCGCCCTCCAGAGCGCTGTGGATTGCACATGCTTCAACTCCAAAAGGAGCGCTCACGCTTGATGCTGGAGCAACAAAGGCGATTCTTGAACGTGGCACATCACTGCTACCCGCTGGCGTTACTGCAGTCACTGGAGATTTCGCTGCAGGGGATGTCGTGGATTTGGTCGACCCTGAACGAAAAGTGATCGCACGCGGCTTAGTAGCTTTTGATAGCGATGAGATCCCACAGCTGCTCGGTAAGGGCACGAAGGAGTTAGCAGCGACTTTTGGTGCCGAGTATGAACGCGAGCTTGTTCATCGCGATGATTTGACGCTTATTTAGAAACGCTTGGCGATGTAGTAGAGCATTTCGGCAACCGCACCCTCATTATCAGAATTCGTGTCATCGCTGAGTTTGACAATCACGGTTTCCATTTCAGGGACGATGAATACATGTTGACCGTGCAACCCAAGGAGCATCGATGTATTGGGATATGGGTGCCACATCTGTGCACCGTAGCCCCAGTCTCGATCAAGAGTGACAACTGACGTCGCAAGGCGAGCGTTCCAAAGTGGAGGAATAATTTGCTTACTTTCGGCCACGCCCTTATTAAGAATCATTTGTCCCACAAGGGCATAATCCCGTGCTGTCGCATTGAAACAGCAGAAGGTTTTTTCCTGGCCATTTAGTCGATCCACATTCCAGGTCGCACTGTAACGAGCACCTAACGGTTGCCACACCTCGCGGGCAAAGTAATCGGCAACGCGCTCTCCAGTGACTTTCTTAATCACCATGCCAAGCATCATGGAATCAACGCTTCGATACTCACCTTTTGAGCCAGGCTCAAATGCCATTTTCCGGTTATTACCTAAGAATGAGTTGAGATCTGTCGTTGCATACATCTGCGCTATTGCAACACCCCAACCGCTGGGACCGGATGGGTAATTATCTGAGACGCCAACACCGCTGCGCATATCGAGTAATTGGTTAATTGTTATCTCATCGAATGCGGTGCCGTTCTTAAATTCTGGGAAGAAGTCTACGAACTTGTCGCTCTCTCTCAATTTACCTTGGTCAATTAACTGACCAATCATGATTGAGGTGAGAGTTTTTGCTACCGAATACGAGGGCAAGCGAGTCTGCTCGGTAAATCCAGTTCGGTACCACTCATAAGTGATGACGCCATTTCTCAGAACTATAAATGCATTAGTTGAGGTTGATTCAAAAAAATCATCGGTCGTCATGAGCTTGCCACCGAAGACGAGCGTTACTGGCAACTCCTCTGAACCGGTATCCCACTTTTTCGGAGTCGCTGCTGCCGGAATGTCATGAGCGGGCATCAAGGTCGGTGTAGCACTTGCCGGCGCTAAGCCAAGGCGGACGGCGGAAATCGGCTCTGGATAATCAATAAAGCGAGTAAAGCTGAAGAGTAAGAAATAAAGGGCTAGAACTGAGAAGAGAATTCGACGTAACCACCGGAAGAGGAGCTTGAAAAACATAGGTCGAAGCCTAGCCCTCCTGGTATTGGTTAGGCTGTTACCCATGATTAAAGCGCTCTCCGCGTCGGCACGAACTGCCGGCAAGGTTTTAGCTCACGCTTCGCGCGCACAGAAAGATGGCGCTATTGAGGCTATTGCAGCTGCGCTACTAGAGCACGAAGACGAAATTCTCAATGCAAATAAAGAAGATGTCCGGCGCTCTCGTGAAGAGGGAATATCAGAGTCTTTGATTGATCGCCTGACTTTGACCCATGCGCGAATTGTGGGAATCGCAGGTGGCGCACGAAAGATAAAGGAACTGCCTGATCCCATCGGCATCGTGAAACGTGAGCGAACGCTGCCAAATGGTTTGCACTTAAAGCAAGTGAGCGTCCCTTTTGGGGTTGTGGGCATGGTCTATGAAGCAAGACCAAATGTGACCGTTGATGCTGCTGTCATTCTGCTCAAATCTGGAAATTGCGCCTTACTCCGTGGCTCATCAAGTGCCGCCAAAAGTAATGAAGTTCTAGTGAAGATTATGCGTGAAGCGGTCGCGAGCGTTGGAATTCCCGCTGACGTAATTCAACTTGTGTCATCTCACGATCGTTCAACAGTCACTGAACTTTTACACGCGCGGGGTTTAGTGGATCTTGTCATTCCCCGTGGCAGCGCTGCTCTTATCCGAATGGTCGTTGATGAAGCGAAAGTTCCGACGATTGAAACCGGCGCCGGAGTATGTCATGTCTATGTTGATAAGGATGGCGATTTAGCAAAAGCGCTTCCCATACTCATCAACTCAAAGGTAGATCGCCCAAGTGTATGTAATGCCGCAGAGACGCTCTTGATTCATAGTGAGATTGCGGGAGCATTTTTGCCGATGGCTTTGAAAGCCCTAGATGACGAGAAAGTTGTAATTCACGGCGATGCACAAAGCGTTGCAACTGCAGCTCAACTAGGGATTAGCGCAGCATTAGCTACAGACGAGAATTGGTCGACTGAATATGGAGTCCTTGAGATAAATGTTCGAGTAGTTGATGATTTAGATCAAGCGGCTGCTCATATTCGTAAATATGGCACGAACCATACTGAAGCAATCGTCTCCGAAAATCCGAGAAGTATCGAGAGCTTTATCAATCAAATGGATGCAGCGGCAATCATGGTGAATGCTTCGACGCGTTTTACTGATGGTGAAGAGATGGGTTTTGGCGCCGAGATTGGTATCTCAAATCAAAAAACGCACGCACGTGGGCCAATGGGACTTGAAGAGATGACTACCACCACCTGGATCGTGACCGGAACAGGGCAAATTCGCGGGTAGGCTTATCGCATGGCTGGCAACTCCCGAATCTCTCGAGACGAAGTAGCTCGTATCGCAGGGCTCGCACGAATAACTCTGGGTGATGATGAGTTGACTCACCTAGCGGGGCAGATCGATGGAATTCTCGACGCGGTAGCAGTTGTCCAAGAAGCAGCAGGTGCAAATGTGCCACCAATGTCTCATCCAATTGAAGTGAATAATGTTGCTCGACCTGATGTCATCGTGGCGAGCCTAACTCCAGAGGACGCACTTAGTGGTGCGCCCGCGAGCGAAGAGTCCCGTTTTCGAGTGCCGCAGATTTTGGGTGAAGAGGCGTGAGCGATTTAATTAAAAAGAGCGCTGCCGAACTTGCTGCACTTATTGCAACAGGTGAAGTCTCGTCTCGCGAAGTAACTCAAGCGCATCTAGATCAAATCGCGCGCGTGGATAGCACCATAAATGCATTTTTATATGTCGACGGGGATGGTGCTTTAGCGCAAGCTGATAGCGCTGATAAGACTCGAGGAGGTTCTTCGCCTTCACCCCTCAATGGCGTTCCATTAGCTTTGAAAGATGTTCTCGCTCAAAAAGGGGTACCAACTACTTGTGGTTCGAAAATTCTCGAAGGATGGCGGCCACCTTACGATGCAACCGTTGTCTCCAAACTTAAAGCGGCTGGCGTTGTCATACTTGGCAAGACCAATATGGATGAGTTCGCCATGGGCTCATCAACTGAAAATTCTGCTTATGGCCCAACGCGTAATCCGTGGGATATCGAACGGATTCCAGGTGGTTCTGGAGGAGGTTCCGCCGCTGCGCTCGCTGCCTTTCAAGCGCCGCTAGCAATTGGCACTGATACTGGTGGGTCAATCAGACAACCGGCGGCAGTGACTGGAACCGTGGGAGTGAAGCCAACGTATGGTGGTGTCTCTCGCTATGGATTAGTTGCATTCTCTTCAAGCCTCGATCAGGCGGGACCATGTGCGCGAACTGTGCTTGATACCGCGCTACTCCACCAGGTAATTGCAGGGCATGATCCCAAGGATGCAACAAGCATCAACGCACCTGTGCCCGATGTAGTGAGCGCTGCGAAGCGCGCCGATGTAAAAGGAATGAAAATTGGCGTGGTCAAAGAGCTCACTGGGGATGGCTACGAAAAAGGAGTTGCAGAGAGCTTTGCGCAATCGTTGGCAATCCTTGAGTCGCTCGGCGCAGAGATTGTTGAAGTTTCGTGCCCCAATTTCAAATATGCACTTGGCGCCTACTACTTAATTGCACCTAGTGAGGCCTCATCAAATCTCGCTCGATTTGATGCAATGCGATACGGCTTACGAGTAGGCGATGACGGTAAGCGCAGCGCTGAAGAGGTTATGAGCATGACTCGCGAAGCAGGGTTCGGTAGCGAAGTTAAACGCCGGATTATTCTCGGTACATATGCGCTCTCTGCTGGTTATTACGATGCGTTCTACGGAAGTGCACAAAAGGTCCGCACACTAATCACTCAAGATTTCTCGCGGGCTTACGAAAAGGTAGATGTTCTTGTCTCACCAACGACGCCAACCGTGGCATTCAAGATTGGCGAAAAGAGCGATGATCCAATCGCGATGTACCTCAATGATGTTGCGACGATTCCTGTGAATCTCGCAGGGGTTGCTTCGATGAGTTTGCCCTCCGGGCTATCTCAAGGGTTGCCTGTTGGTTTCCAAATCATTGCGCCCGCAATGCAAGATGATCGCCTTTATCGAGTAGGCGGCGCTCTAGAGCGCGAGCTCCATGCTAAGTGGAATGGTCCGCTGACCAATCAAGCGCCAGAGTTGGTGATTTGATCATGGCTCTCACTTACGAAGATGTAATCTCAAAGTACGAACCATCTCTAGGTCTTGAGGTGCACGTAGAGCTCAATACCGAAACGAAAATGTTCTGCGGTTGCGCAACCGTCTTCGGTGCTGCGCCGAATACACAAACTTGCCCGGTCTGTCTTGGCATGCCTGGTGCGCTACCAGTTGTTAACGAGAAAGCAATCGAGAGCACAATTCGCATTGGTCTCGCGCTTAACTGTTCTATTACTCCGAAGAGTCGATTTGCGCGAAAAAATTACTTCTATCCCGACATGCCAAAGAATTTTCAGATTTCTCAATACGACGAACCAATTTGTACCAATGGCTACCTTGATGTGGAAGTAGAAACTGATGAAGGCCCAAAGATATTTCGCATCGAGATTGAGCGCGTCCATATGGAAGAGGACACCGGAAAGTCTCTCCATGTAGGCGGAGCCACCGGGCGAATTCACGGCGCCGAATACTCGCTACTTGATTACAACCGCGCTGGCATCCCACTCGTCGAAATTGTTACCAAAATAGTTTCAGGAACAGGGAAGTACGCCCCCGAAGTAGCAAAGGCATA